>VHDE01000246.1 GCA_016871515.1 Verrucomicrobiota bacterium | reverse complement strand
CTCAACCTGCCTTTGGAACGATCCTTAAGCCGACGGCGGGAATCCGGCCCGAAGAAGTCGGCGCGCTCGTTGAGGAGGTCGCGCAATGCCCTCTATTTCTTTTCGTGAAGGAGGATGAAGATCTTTATCCGAATCTCGACTATTCACCAGTCGCAGAGCGAACCCGGCGTGCTGTCGCGGCGATCGAGCAGGCTCGCGACAAACGCGGTGGATTGGGATTGATCTTCGCGCCGCACATCAGCGGCGCGCCGCATGAAATCGTCGAGACCGTCAAAGCTGTGTTGGAGGCAGGCGCGTCCGGAGTGATGTTTAGCGAGACGTTCGCTGGCGGCACGGTTCGCGCGGTGCGCGAAGCTGCCAAACACCTGAAAACACCGCCCGCCATTTACGGACACAATGCTGGTATCGGAGTTAAGACACGCGGAATCTGGCGCGAAGTTATCGATTTGCTGGCGCGGCTTGATGGCATCGATTTTCGCCAAACAGCTCCGGTCCGGCCTGGAAGACCGTTTTTGCGTCCCTACGGCGCTGAATGGATTGCCTCAGAAGACACGCTCAGCCGTCCGATCGAGGGTATCAAGCCGACGATGATCGTCCGGGCTGGCGCGCTCGATCAGGGAAATATCGGCCTGAACCTTGCCGACGCCGAAAAACGCGGCATTACGGAGAACGTGCTCTTTCTCGCTGGTTCAGCGATCAACTCGATTAAGAACGCGAAAGGCAAGGCTGATCCAAAGCTGGGCGCTGAAGCGATGACGCAAGCTCTCGAGGTCCATCGTTCCGGTGAACTCGGCGGTGTGTCAGCGGAAGAACACTTGGCTGCCTTGGTCGCGCTGGCGGACAGGAAGGAATTGAAAGCCCTGCGTGAAGCGCTGCGGCAACGTTATCCCGACACAGCTGCATGAAAAAAGAATCTCGTCTTCTTCGGGTCGGCGTATTGGGCTGCGGCCCGATTGCGCAGATCGCGCACTTTGACTCCTGCCGCAAGGCCCGCAACGCCGAGCTCTATGCTATCTGCGATGTCGCCGATGATTTGCGCGAGAAGATGGCCGCCATTCATTCTCCGCGCGCCGCTTATCGGAAGTATGACGAAATGTTGGCTGATCCGCAGGTCGAGGCAGTCGTCATTGGCGTTGCCGACCAATTTCACGTGCCTCTTTCGCTCAAGGCAATTGCCGCCGGCAAGCATGTGCTGGTGGAGAAACCGCTGGGT
The DNA here is from genome assembly GCA_016871515.1 of Verrucomicrobiota bacterium. Lineage (GTDB taxonomy): Bacteria > Verrucomicrobiota > Verrucomicrobiia > Limisphaerales > SIBE01 > SIBE01. The sequence goes on along the minus strand of VHDE01000246.1, from coordinate 296 downwards.
GTCTCCGTTGAAGAGTGCGAAGAATTGCGGCGCGAACTGCGGAGGTCCAAGGTGATTCTTCAAATCGGCAATAACCGGCGCTTCGATCCCGGAATCAGCTTTGCTCGCAAGTTCGTTCAGCAACAAATGGGCGATCTGATGGCGTTAAAGGCCTGGTATTGCGATTCGACATATCGCTACACGATGACGGACAACCTCCAGCCGATTCCATTGCTCAGCTCGGCTGCCAAGCGGCCCGTCGGAAATCCCAAGGCGGATAAACGTCGCTATTTCATGCTGACGCATGGCAGTCATCT
>VHDE01000245.1 GCA_016871515.1 Verrucomicrobiota bacterium | reverse complement strand
CGGAAAGGCGGCAGAATGGATTGGCGACGTGACCCGGAGCGACGTGAACGACAACGATAAGTCTCACCATCACTGGGGCCAGAGCGAAAGCGGCATGGCGGACCTTGTGGAGCGGCTGACTAAGCCTGGACAACTTGTGTGTGATCCGTTCACCGGAGGAGGCGCAACGGGAGCCGTTTCGCTGGCGCTCAACCGCCGATTCATCGGTTGCGATGTCGATGCTTCCGCGGTGCGGCAAACCCTCACACGAATAAAGGCGGCGCTATGAATCAAGTCGCACCTGAGCGGACAGGATGGCGCGACGAGAAAATAAGCCTGCGCCATCGGCAATGGGGATTCGATTGTCCGGCAGTGGACTTGGATTTTATGATGGTTGAGTTTGATCGCGGACGCGTGTGCTGCTTGGTCGAATACAAAAACGAAATGGCCGCGCCGCAATACCCAACGCATCCTTCATACAAGGCACTGATTGATCTTGCTGACCGAGCCTCAATCCCGTTGATCGCCTGCCGGTATGCGTCTGACTTCTCCTGGTGGAAAGCTCATCCGCTAAACAAGAACGCAAAAAAGCATCTGCCGTTGCCGACTGAATTTAGCGAGAAAGGCTGGGTGGAATTGCTCTACCGAATTCGTGGCCGCACCATGCCGCATGACTTGTTCGACGTTGCGATATGACAGAAGAATTCCAAATGGAAACACTAACCGAACGAACGATAACTAAGACCTGCCGTGAGTGCGGACAATCCTTCAGTATGGATTACCCGGCGTTTGCGAAATTCGTTGAAGTCTGCCCGGCATGTTCAGAGCGGCACGCTGAGCAGGACCAACGGGAGCTTCTCTTGCGCTCGGCCACCATGCGGGCCGAAGCGTGGCGACGGATTTGCCCGCCCGGCTTCATGGACACGCAGCCGCACAAGCTGCCGCGCCCTTCCCTGCTGCAAAAGGTCCTGGCATGGGAATACGGCCCGCGGGGACTGCTGCTTCACGGAGAGACGGGACGAGGCAAAAGCCGCTGTGTTTGGGCACTGTTGAAGCGCGAGCATCAGGCCGGGCGATCTGTCCGCGCGCTCGACGCCAAGGCAGCCTACGATTATGGCGCGTTGTTCGCAAAATCATGTGAGGTGGCCAATGAGTGGCTGGAACGCCTCATCACCGCGGACGTGCTCTTGCTCGACGACGTTTTCAAATCGCGGCTTACGGATAGCTTTGAGCAGGCGCTGTTCGTGCTGGTGACTCAGCGCACCGAGCGACACAGGCCGCTGATCGTAACCTGCAACGATGTCGGCGACTTCCTCTTGTCACGGATGAGTGCAGATCGCGGTGTTGCGCTGGTGCGGCGCTTGCGCGAGTACACAAACCAAATCAGTGTAACATGAATGTGTAACATGAACACGCTCGAACAATTCCTCGAAGCCCACGGCGATGAGTTCATGCAGTTGCATGACGGGCTGATCCGCATCGAGACATCCTACGCGAAGAAGTTCCGCGCAATGGGCGGTGACATCAACCGACTGCTCATCTGTCTTGAGGAATGCGGGAACATGCGCGACGCCGACCGGCGCTCATGGACAG
>VHDE01000244.1 GCA_016871515.1 Verrucomicrobiota bacterium | reverse complement strand
TTCCCGCCGGCCGCCACGATTCATCACGCCTGTCCCGCCGCGGCTCGGAGCGAAGGTGGATGGTAAATCGCACCGGGATACTCAATGCGTAACTTGCGTGCCATGCGCCGAACCCTGTTCAAACGAGGCAAATGTGTCAATATGTTGGACTGACCCCTTTAGGCACCGCGCCTGGGCGCCACGCGGCGCCGATCACTTCTACGGCCTCGCACGCGACAAGTTCTACGACGGCGTCAAGTTCCATCGCGTCATCCGCCAGTCATGAGGCAGGCATTCGAGACTGGCGACAGCCGAAGTGTGGACAAGACTGAATTCTAAAGCACACTCTCGGAATGGAGGACCGAGCCGCATCGAAGGATGGTCATCCAGGACGTCACGGTCGTCAGCGGTCGTCATACAAGTGTTGCCCCAAGGGTGGTTACAGACTAAGCTGCGAGCCTTATGTCGGGTTGGTCCAAAACGAATACGCCAAATCTAATCTATGGTCCCTTCCAAAAGAACGACTGATTCTCCACCGTCCCTGTCCACCGCGAAGCATCAGGGTTTCACCTTAATCGAATTGCTGGTGGTCATTGCGATCATTGCCATTCTTGCGGGAATGCTTTTGCCGGCGCTGGCCAAGTCCAAAGCCAAAGCGCAAACGATCAAATGCCTCAGCAACCAAAAGCAACAAGGACTGGGTTTCCACATGTATGTGGACGACCACAACGATTACTATCCAGTGCAACCAACCTGGTCCACGGTGGGTGGTAAACAAGGCCTTCACACCGCCTACGACAGCCATCGATACGGTTGGACCAATCGCGTTCTGAACCGTTACGTCACGGCTGAAGAGAGCTATCGGTGTCCTTCGGATAAAGGCGATTCGCTGGTCTTCCGCAGCGGGGCGAAGTTCGGCACGAATGTCATTCGAACCTGTTTTGAAGCGTATGGAACAAGCTACCTGTTGCAATGGGCGGGCGACAATTTTCGCGTTAAAAAAGTTACGGGCGACTCCCTGATTCCCGCGAACAAGCCCATCAAGGGAAACGAAGTGGCGCTAAAGCCGACGACGAAGATCATTCAAGGAGACTGGCCCTGGCACGGCAATCGCGACCAGCGCGATCCGCAAACGAAGTGGCATCGGGGCCACCGCCGTACTTTCAATATGCTCTTCGGTGACGGACACGCTGAATTCTTCAATTTTCCCGAGCAAGTCAAAGATTGGGTCAGCAGCCCGGCACCGGATATTAACTACCTCTGGTGGTGAAACGTGCATTGAGAAATGTGCTCATTATAGGCCCCTCAACCGTCTCCCCATCCGATGGGGAGACGGTTAGAATCTTGTTCGTAACGTCTACGTTTTTAGACAAATGTTGTTTTGGCATGGTTTATCTCAGCCCGCGACGTTTTTGGAGTGCGGTGGCAGAGCGACAGCGGCGACACCGCTTTGGGGTGCGCTCTGAAAGCCGCTGGAAAACTTTGTTTTTCGCAAAGCCATGAACGGGGTCAGTCCCACATATTGACACTTTCCTTGTCCCCGCCGCCGCGCCGACAGCAGATTCGACAGACTCGCTCCCGTCCCCATCTGCAACCGGATGGCAATCCACTTCAACGTCACC
>VHDE01000243.1 GCA_016871515.1 Verrucomicrobiota bacterium | reverse complement strand
CCGCCAGAAGCCATACCGCTCCTGGTAACGCTCCTGGTAGACCGCCTCAAATTGCGGAAAGAAGCGCTCGACCAGTTTGTAGAATGGCGACTTGTTCGGGTGCCGGGGACGATAAACGCCGCCGGCCTCCTTGGCCCCACAGAACATACCTGACCTCCTTGCGGAGGCAGGCTACGCCGCTGCATCGGACTCGATCAAGCGCCGAAAACCTTGCCCGGCGCCGGCAAGACGGGAATGCCGTAGTTCTCGGTTTGCGTGGCCGCAAAGGCGGGCATCGCAAGCAGGCCGCAGACGGTAAGGAGGGTGAGGGTGAAAATGGTTTTCATAGAAGGTCGAACTGAGGCGAGTTGACCAACTGCTCAATCGAATGGTCGATGTCCTTCACGCTGCCAACCTCGTCGAAGGAAATCATGTCCCAGAACCCAATCAGGCCGACGCGTTTATTTCTTCGCGTCAGACGCAGGCCTTTCAGTACGAATCGAAAAGGCCAAAGTGCATTCACCGATTCGCCGCAGTCAGGAAGCAGGTTTCATAACGGCCTCAGATTGCATTGATGTCCTAATAATCACGCCATTCATTTCGGGCATTGTCGAAAACGAGCTGGACCCATTGATGAATCGCATGAGCAACGGCAAGGCCATCCTCTGTCCTGTCCCAGACACTCTTGAATAGCCCCAGCAGGCATTCGAATTCAAAAGCCCCACCAAGCGGCTGGATCGAGATCGCGCCCGGTGACCAGCCGGGAACCCGGTCACCAATCAGACCTGCGATGGCATCCCCTGCGTCCTCGCAGCCAAGATCGGCGAGCCGAGCCTCAACCACCTTCTCGAGCACAAGCACAGCAGCCGTGCGCCAGCCGAGACTGACGCCGATATTAGCCACACACAGCCGCGCCAGACTGACGGCAAATTGGTCAAGCGGGATCGGCTCGCTGAGGTACTCGACCAGCTTGGCGAAATACGCTGGCCGCTGTTCATCGGCGTCGTCCTCTGGCCACGGTTTTTCCAGCCAATGCCGGGCGGCTGACCACGGATTGGGCGCAGGGGGAAGATCGGCCATGGACGGCCAATCCGGGGACTGAATCGCTGCCAGCAATCGAGGAGAGGTTTCTCGGCTCAGTTCTTCAATGATCGCTGTGTCGGCGGCGGGGAGCATCGGTGGCAGGGGATTCATGACGTTCCGTCTGGGGTAAGAATAAACTGCTTCGCTTTGGAGGTGGACGTTATCCGCGACGTAATTTGGCGTAAACGATTTTCGCTTTTGTCGGAATTTCTCTGGCCAGCTTACTGCGTATCCCTCTCTTAATCACTCTTGGCCAAATCGAATGTGCGTCTCCGGAACTGGGCGCGGCGGTCCCGATCTGCCGCCAGCTTCGCAACGCGCATTTCTTTCACCAACCCGACGATGGCGTCCTGAGTGACTTCAGCATCGCGCTTTTCACGATAAACACCAGCGCAAAGATGCAAAACTTCCGATGCTGCCGCCACATGTAAACAGCGAGAGCGAACGATTCCAGCGCCAGGATGATCGCTCCGGCGAATTGGGCCGTTTTGACCGCGGCTTTCGCAACGGTTTGAACTGAGTTTTCGGATTTATCGTCGTCGTGCATACGTCGCCGTCCTATTGTTCGGCCTGAGTTCCGAACCCGATTCG
>VHDE01000242.1 GCA_016871515.1 Verrucomicrobiota bacterium | reverse complement strand
ACCCTCGTGGCCGTCGTCAACTCCGTTCTCGGACGCTGAGAGGCTCCGATGTCATTGCGCGGAAAAAGCTCGGCCTGCTAATCTCTGCGCGGCTAGACTCTGGCCGAAAGCGCACTCGCGGAAGGAGTGATTGGCGCATGCATTTGTTTGCTCGGACCGGCCGTGCTCGCCCTCGGCGAAGTTGCAGACGACTTGGTGCACATTCTGACCACTCCGGATGATACCTTAGCGGCCAAGGTCATCGTTGCTGAAAGCCAAGTTACCGAGGACAAGGTCACGATTGTGGATTTGACGCAGCCCGACGCGGATTATCACTCGCTGCAGCCAGATCGACCATCCTCGCGCCGTAGTTCGAAAAGACCGCGTCAAACTCCCGCGTCCGTGTTACCGAAGCCACAACCGCGATGTTGTCGAGATCATAGCACTCTGGGTAACGTGGATTCAGATCAACTTGCAGATTCAAGTCCGCATGATGCCGGAGAACGCGGCAGGCCGATGCCCAATTATAGTTCGCTAAGGTTTTGGATTGCTTCGGTTGGCTTCGGTTGGATGATGATCTGGTCTTGGCGACAGGTGTTCGGCAATGTGTTTACTTCAGCCACCGCCGCGAAGGCCTTCAGCCTCATGAATTCGAAGAGCAGGCACACGACGAGGAGCCGGCCCATTGAAAGAGGTAAGAAAGAGTTCACCCCTCGTTTTACGAAAGGAAACACGCGTGCAACTAACCGAGGCGTTCGACAACGACTCATCAGTCGGGAGGCGGTTAGCTGCTTTCAAGCCAGCTTTGAAATCTGCGTGAACCGGCCAGTAGGACGGGCGTCCTGCCTGTCCAATGTCTTGATGCTCGGACCTGGGCGAGACACCTATCCTGCACCGTGTCGAAGAATAGGACGCACTCGTCCGCCTTGGGGGACGATCAAGACTGTCGGTCAGTCGCTTGACGCTGTGGGGCGCGATGTGCAAGTTTGCCGGAGTTTCACCCAACTCCGTGAGCGATGGAAGGCGATGACATAGTTAGCCTCACGTCTGAAACTCCCGGTCTGCAATTGTTGGCGCAGGCGCTGGGGACCAGAGATGAGCTTTGTTGCAGCGGCGTCAGCCGCGGCGCTCAGCCGTTTTTCGCCGCACTGGTTCGCCGGCTTTTTCCGCAACACACAATTGTGGTCGTGACGGACGGCTTAAAGACACAGGAAAGTGTCCACCAAGACATTGAAACGTGGCTGCGAGCCGGTTCATTGAAACCTGACAACCTTCAAAACCTGAAAGCTTCGCCACCTCGATGTTCAGAGTCCGAACAAAAACGTCCCGCGTCGCTCTTTTATCCCGCATGGGAAACGCTCCCCCACGAGGCAAAGCTTCCGCATGCTGATGTCATCAGCGAACGTCTCGCTGCTTTGGTCGAATTATCCGCTGCATCCGCTTCCAATGCTCCGGACCTCCCGCTCGTTGTCACGAATGTTACGGCGCTGATGCAACGAACATATCCGCCGGGGACCATCAAAGAAAGAACACGCAGTCTCACGCGGGGTGATCGCATGGATCCGTTAGATCTGATCGAATGGCTCGAAGAGCACGGATACGAATCCGAAGCGCAAGTGACGCAAAAAGGCGAGATCGCGCTTCGTGGCGGCATCCTGGATGTCTTTCCACTGACGAGCCCGTGGCCGGTGCGTCTGGAGTTTTTTGGCGATGAGCTGGAATCCCTCCGCCATTTCGATCCGATTACGCAGATCTCGCGCGAACAGATC
>VHDE01000241.1 GCA_016871515.1 Verrucomicrobiota bacterium | reverse complement strand
CATCGAAAACAAGGCCTTCAATGAACTGACTCAATATTATCATCTGGAACATTGCTACCATCATGAACCGGTCTCGATGCTGGCGCAGATGTTGATGTTGATGCTGGGGTTTGTGCTTTTCGGCGCGCATGCCGTGCTGCACAGCCAGCAGGTGCGCCTGGGGCAAATTCTGACAATGCAGGACCGGTCCAAGTGCCGGTCCTGCGGTCAACAAACTGCCCGGAACCATCCGCCCAAGTAAAGAAGCATGCACCCAGCGAAGCCCAACCACATTCACTTCTCCCGCCGCGCAGCGGCTTCGTTCAACCCCATGATGTACGCAAGTAAAATAAATATTGATCATGGCTTTAAAATGGTTGAAAGACAAAGGTTAGTTTTAATACCAAACCCGCAAAGCAAATGCCTATCAGTCAAACCATTCCATTTCGCTCGTGGTCGGCTCGCGGATTCACCTTGATCGAGTTGCTCGTCGTCATAGCGATCATTGCGATCCTTGCCGGCATGCTGCTCCCCGCTTTGGCCAAGGCAAAGTCCAAGGCAAAACAAACGGCGTGTCTCAATAACCAACGGCAGCTCGGCATCGCCACGATCATGTATGTGACGAGCAATGAAAAATATCCCGGCTGCCTTTCGGTCGTGCGCGGTTTCTATTACGTTTGGCCAGTTCGACTGTTCAGTGAAATGGGCACGAATCGCGCCGTCTTCTCCTGTCCGGCCGCGATCGCGGAAAGCCGCTGGGACACCAACATCAACAAAACCCTGGGACGCCGGCCAGGTCTGGACGGCCAGAACGATCCCTGGGCCATTACGGAAACGTCGTTGTTCTCGCTCGGTTACAACGATTGGGGCTTGAACGATCCCGGCGTGCAACCCCACCTCGGCCTGGGTGGTGATATCGATGGACCCGTCGCTGCGGGCGTGATCGTGAGGGACTCGATGGTCAAGAGCCCCAGTCAAATGATTATGTTAGGCGACAGCAAACCCGGCAACGGAGACCCCAAGCCACGAATCGGTTCGTTCGACGCGAACATCGATCCGAAGAGCCGCGATGACGGCCCGGCCAACCGTCACAATTTCAGGACGGTCTTGATGTTCGCCGATGGCCATGCCGACGCCGCCCGCCGCGGTGATATTATCGATCCCAGGAACGACCAGTGGCGTGCTCGTTGGAACAACGACAATCTCGCGCATTCTCCGCGAACCAGGGAAGCTCCGATCATTCCAGACTGGACCGTCAACGCTGCCGACGAACGCCGCCTCGATCCTTGATTGCCACGAGCATATGAAGTGGAAGGCGTCCTTGCCTTCGAAGTGAGCGACACCGGGATCGGCATGACGCCCGAGCAACTCGCCAAGCTCTTCCAGGTGTTCACGCAAGCGGACGCGAGAGAAGTTTGTCGCCACGCTAGCGGAGGCCTGTGGGAAAGCCGGCTGGCAAGTGCAGGCCTTCTGTCTGATGGGAAATCACATCGTGGAAGATGGCTTCCCGTCGGTCGCCGCGATTCATCACGCCTGTCCCGCCGTAGCTCGAAGCGAAGGTGGATGGTAAATCGCGCCCGGATACTCAATGCGGAGCTTGCGTGCCATGCGCCGAAGCTTAGCCTGCCCAAACAGGGCAATGGTGTCAATGTGTGGGACTGACCCGTGTATTTCGCACAAACAAATCCAGGAGTGTGATCGGAAAATCGAGTTGGCCCTCCAAGCCATTCCGACGGTCCGCGTGGTCGAGGTGAAGGTTAAGGTTCCTGCTTTGCCGGTTCCGGCGGCGGCCGAACAACCC
>VHDE01000240.1 GCA_016871515.1 Verrucomicrobiota bacterium | reverse complement strand
CCGTAAGCCCATCTGCTGGTGAGCACACCAACAGATCCTTAAGGTGAGCCCCTTTCCGGCCGTTCTGCAACTGCGACCTGAGTGCTTCCAGGGCGCCCCGTTGACAAAACTCATACCCTCGCAAAGAAAGACCACGGCGCGGCTGGGAGCCCTGGTAAGGACCGATTCCACTCGGTCCCTGATTTTCCCTTCGTGCGTGCGCCAACCCGTGAGCGTTGGACGGGAAAACCCGCCGTGCCGTGCTTAACATACCTAGCATTGCTATGCATTAGACTCGTCAAGATGATCTCTAAAGAGCTGATTGCTGCGTCAACGAAGCCATTGGTTCTGGCTATCCTCTCCGAAGGCGAAAGCTACGGCTACGAATTGATCCAGCGCGTCAAAGACCTTTCCGGAGGCAACATCGAATGGAGTGAAGGCATGCTCTATCCCTTTCTGCATTGGATGGAGGACGAAGGCCTAATTGAGTCCGAATGGAAGGAGTCTGACTCCGGACGGCGGCGCAAGTATTACCGCCTAAGCACACAAGGAACGCGAACACTCAAAACGGAATATGAACATTGGCTCACTGTGCACAACGCACTCACTAAATTATGGAAAACCGTCCCCCATTTGACCTAAACGAGAGGTTGCGCTTTTGGCGGCAAAGTTTTTCGGCCCCGTCCACAGTCCGCGAACAGGACCTTGACGAACTCGAAGCGCATGTCCGCGATGGTTTCGAATCGCTGCAAAAGCAAGGTTTGGCCGACGACGAAGCGTTGCTGATTGCCACCCGGAGGCTTGGACGTCCGACCGAGTTGGAGCCTGAGTATGCGAAGCGCAATGGGATACCCGAATGGCAAGCGCGAGCCTTATGGATGATTATTGGTTGCTTCGTCTATGTCGCAGGAACGAATCTGGCGACCGTTGCGTCTTACCTGACATTATGGTCAGGCGTTATGCAAGGAATCGGCGGTTTTGGCCTAGGCTGGCTGGGTGTGGGAATTCGCTGTGTGACGCTGGGCGCTGTTGTCTGGCTGGGGTTGCGGGTCTTGACGCGCTGCAGCGATCGTGGTTCGGCGTGGCTCGGTCGGGCCCTCAGACATCCGGTGCTTCTAATGATTTGTTTGGCTTTGTTCACTGTGCTTTTGCAAGCAGCGGCGGTCGCCGTGCCCAATCAAGTTATCTACCGGACGGACGTCCGAATCGTGCCCGGGTTTCTGGCGATTGACTGTTTTTTCGGTCCCGGCGCAATGATGATAGTGTTGTTCCTTTTGTTCGTTTCCGCGACCCGATTCGAATCGCTGCGAAGAGGCGCTCGCCGAGTTCGCTCCACCATCGTACCCGTGATGGCGCTGTCCTGTTTTCTGCTGAGTGGATGTGGGCAGGCGCCCAGCACTGAACCGGCATCCGCCGCCGACCAAAAGACCGGCGCTCCGCAATCATCTCTGGCAAGCCAGACGGCTTTCGAGAAATGTTTGGGCACGTGGTCCGCCGGGGACTTCGATGCGGCGATTCAGGAATTCCTGCCCATAAACCTAAAGGATGCAAAGCTGTTTTCGGCCGGTTCCGCACTGTCGATGTCAGAGGCACAGTTTGTCGCGCTCCCTCAAGCCGCTCGGGAGAGACTCAGTGCCCCGATGATGAACGACCTGGATTCAATCAAAGCATTGTGTGTTCGAGTCAAAGAGGCGGCGCTGGACGCCAAGAGAAAAGGTGTTTCTTCGGATTTTTTGACGGCGGAAGCTGGCGCTCCAGGCGAAGCAGGGCGTTTTCCAACCGAAGCATCAACTTTTCCGGTTCATGCTGCTCGCGTTCGCTGATGCGCTGGACTTCAAACATCGT
>VHDE01000239.1 GCA_016871515.1 Verrucomicrobiota bacterium | reverse complement strand
TACAATCGGCTTTCGGCGGACGGCCATCTGGTGCTGCGGACATACGTCAACTCTTTCGAGAGCCAGGCGTTGCCAGAAACCCATGTTCATCCTGAATCACGAAGCTGGTTCGTTCACGTTGGCAAAGGCGGAACAAAGTATATCGCCGAATTGGGTTATACCGATCAAAACGGACGATGGAATCGCATCGCATCGTCGCGCGCGACCGTGACTCCGCGCGACACGCTTTCCGAGGACACGTCCGTCCAGTTTGCCACCATTCCAATGGAAGTCTCCTTCGAGAAGGTTTTGGAACTCATCACGTTATCCGTGGGAGAAAACGTTCCACTGATTGAAGCCATCCAGCAATTGCGGTCCGAGGGCCATCGGAATCTTCCCATTTCTTTGCCGGCATCGCCTGGCAAATGGACACCGACCCAGGCCAGGGCTCTCGCCGAAGTCATCACAATGGATACGATTCCGCGGGCTTGGATGGGATCGTTGGAAATCACGGAATTGATCCGTCGTCATTTACGCGAGGAAATCTCGTCCGCCGCCGCGGCTCAGCTTTCGGCCCCGCTGGCTGCCCGCGAGGAGATGTCCAGCGTCTCGAGTCCGTTCGGCGCATTGGAAAGGCGCAGGGGTTTTTGGTTCAACGTCAATGCTGAGTTGGTCCTTTACGGGGCGACGGAGCCCGACGCAAAAGTTTCCATTGGCGGACGCGAAATAAAACTACGGCACGATGGAACATTCAGTTTCCGTTTCGCATTGCCCGATGGCCAATACCACTTGCCTGTTCAGGCCGTTTCGGCAGACGGCAAAGATGGCCGGTCCGCGGAACTTCAATTTGGGCGCAATACGCAGTATCGCGGCAACGTCGGCGCACATTCTCAAGATTCGAAATTGAAGGCTCCGGCTGCGGCGAATGTGGATTAACCTAACCTAGCTGGCTAATTAATTAGTCTAGTAAAGCGCCACGGTTGCGCGGGCAAGGCTGCCCGCGCTTCGCATCATTTACGGCGCAGCCGCTTTGATCTCTCCATTGGCTTTAAGGTGGACCTCGCGCGCTCCGTCTGGAACTCGGTAGGCTGTTTCCTTTCCAGTGCGTTCTCCGGGCCAACGGACTCGAATTTCGTCCGGCTTCCCGGACAAGTGCATAACCTGCACACAAGAATCCTGCGACCAATAGCCCGACCCAGCCCGCACTTCTCGCGCTGGTCCAAGACGTCCGCTTCGAGACAGTCGCAGCCCAGCGCCGATGCCACCGGGATTCTCTTTCGACCCGATCAGTCGAATGCGAAGACCGGGGTTGCCCGCTGCGTTCCGGAAGAGCCGCGTCGCGCCATTGTTCTGGCTAACCACAAAGTCGGTTCTCCCATCGTGGTCGAAATCTGCCACCGCAGCAGCGCGTTGTTCTCCATAAATCGCAATCCCGGATTCTTGAGGGCGCAACGCGCGAAAATCACCGCCTCCGTTCCCGAGAAGCACAAGACCCGTTCCGGCGTCGTGTCGCGACGTCTCGGCATCGACTCCGAAAGAATTCTGCGCCAAGAAAGCATCTTCATTTCCATCGCCATCGAAGTCCGCGACACTTACGCCGAACGCCGGCGCAAACTGAGCTTCAATCGGCAACGGCCGGACCTCAAAATGATCGCCGCGATTCAGAAACAGCGTCGAATCAAACGCGCTGGCTTGAAGCTCGCGCGCTCCCGAAGCGCGGTCTCTCAAAATTTCCTGTGCGCTCGCCTGACCGTAGGCATGGTGTGTCACAAAGCGCACACCGACTTCAGGGATGGCACGGACCACGACTTTTCTTTCACGCCAAAGAGTCATCCTGCCACTGTTCCCGTCATTTGAGGCCAGCAGTGTGTGAATGACGTTGTCGCCCGCAAAACTTCCCCAAAAGAGATGCACCGGC
>VHDE01000238.1 GCA_016871515.1 Verrucomicrobiota bacterium | reverse complement strand
CGCTCGAATTTGCCGAGACAGCTGCGCTACATTTCCAAGTCGATCAAATCCCAAAGTCATGCTTGTCGATGTTCTCTTTGGTGAATCGAATCGGCTCCGCCATGATGACCGTCTTTGGGTCCTGTTTGCTTAACGAGATTTTGCCATGTCCGGGAATTTCCATGCCGTCGGTAATCGGCTTTCCTTCGACAACCAGTTTTGCCAAACGCACTGTCAGCGCGCCGAGCGCCCGCGGATCCCACAAATAAAACGATTCCAGCACTCCCTCCTTGATATAAGGACGCATTTTGTTTGGCGTCGAGTTGCCGGCAAGAGCGACCTTGCCGACTTTTCCGGTCCGCTTGATCGCCTCAGCCGCGCCTGGAACTGAGTTCGAATCAAAAGCGACAATCCCTTTCAAGTTCGGATATGCATTGAGCAGGGTTTCCATTTTTTGACGTGCAAAATTTTCGTCCTCTTTCGTCACTTCCGTGGCGACGAGTTTCAGTTTGGGATACTTCTCCTTGGCTCTGGCCTCGGCGAAACGCCGCCAGGTATTGAGATTCGCCGCGTCCAGACTTGCGATGGCAATGGCCCATTCGCCTTCCTCATTCATCTGCTTTGCTAGGTCGTCGATTAAGGTCTCACCCAAGGTTTTCTCATCGACCTGATTGACGAATAGGTCGCGGCCGCTTTCGGGCGCGTCACTGTCCCAGGTCAGCACCTTGATCCCTTCGGCCTTCGCCTTTTCGACGAATCGCTGAATGGTTTTCGGCTGGTTCGGCGCGATGCAGATCGCGCTGACCCGTTGGCGAATCCATGTATCGAAGAACTTGTTTTGCTCTGACCCACTCGGTTCTGTGGGACCATCGTAAATCAAGTTTACGCCGATCTCATCGGCTGCTTTTGTCGCGCCACGCTTGCAGGCGTCGAAGTAATCGATGTTGATGAGCTTAGGAAGCATCGCTACGACAACTTTGCCATCGGCTTTGGAAGGAGATACGTTAGTGGCTGCCGAATGCGTTTCGTGTTTGTGGTCGCCGCAACCAATCAGGGCCAGACCAACCGCAGCGAACATGCCGCGCCATCGAAGCTTCAACGTGTCGAGCATAATGATTTGAACTGGGCTTAGGCCTCCGCTAAATCGTAGCGCAGCCTTCCTGCCAGCGGGTTCTGGAAAACCATAGTAAGAACGCCGGCGGCTTGTCAACGCGGCGACGAGAACGCGAGTGCGGTTAGAAACTGTCGGTCGGGGACGGACCGCAGCGTTTGCGCTGCAGAAACGTCTGCGGAGTCGAAAGATTCCGAAGAGTTTCGAGCCGTCCGCAGTCTCACGTTCTGCCGCGTGAACGCTGCGCAGCAATCTTCGTTCGAAGGACACCGTTTTGCTGATTCGGAACGCCGCGCTCCAACGCCAATACGGCTGTCGCTGATTACTTATGCGCCTGCTTATTGAATCGTGTGCTCAGCCAAACCCCCGCCACGAGCAGTGTCCCCAGCAGCAAATACTGAAGATGGCTGATCTTAAACGGCAGATGCTGATCTCCCCACACTGCGGCGCTCCGAAGTCCTTCTTCTAGCACAGCCAGAATCAACACGCCAAAGAATGTTCCGGTCAAAGATCCGGCTCCTCCCTGCACACGCGTTCCCCCCATCACGACGGCTACGATGACATGCAACTCAAGTCCACTCAACGAACTTGCACTCACCGAACTGTTCCGCGCCGTAAAGCAAATCGCGGCCAGAAAGGCGGCCAGCCCTGCCAAAGCATAGACTTGGCAAATCCGGCGCGAGACTGGAATTCCCGCATACCGCGCTGCCACGCGATTCCCACCGATCATCAGGATTTCCCGGCGCCAGCGTGATCGATGAAAGTACTGCCCGCCAATCACAAAGACCAAGAACACAAGCAGCACTGCGCCCCA
>VHDE01000237.1 GCA_016871515.1 Verrucomicrobiota bacterium | reverse complement strand
GATAAAAATAAATCTCCCCCGTCTCCGCCGTCATGAGGATGCCGTCATCGGCGAAACAGACGGCTTCGAACTGGCGTTTCGGCAAGCGAATGATTTCAGGCTGGACTTGTCCAGCGCGAACAATGTCTCCATTAACCTGGAAAAGGTACGCGCCGGCATTGCTCATTACGGCCAGCCACGCGCCGTCATTGGAAAGGCTCGCCGCCGTGACCGGCGACCGGACCGGCAACGCAGTCACCTCTTTAAGCACAACTTCGTCACCCTGATCGAGTGGGAATTCGTAAATGGTGGCGGCGATGCCGCGTTGGACTTTTGAAACCACGTAACCTTTTCCGGAATGAACGAATAAGCTTTCGCAATCGAAAGGCCAGCCGGGATACTTCAAACGCCAGCGGCGCCCGACCTCGAGCCGTTCGCCACGTTTCGTCCCGCTTTGGCCCGCGCGCACGGCTGGTTCGGCAACCTGCAAAACTTCCAATGTCGAGCGCAGCCCCTGATTGTTCCCAATGTTTCCGATATAAAGGTTTCCCGCATCGTCCGATGCTATGTCTTCCCAATCCTGGTTCTTGGCGTCGATGCGGAAATCACCGAGCACCGAACCGTCGCGAGTAATGGCGTACAAGCTCGCTTTGTTCCCTTTGTCGTTGTGCGTCCAAAACACGCCGGATTGCTTGCGGCTTGCGACGATGCCTGAGCTTTCTTCAATCGCCTTGCTTTGAATCTTTCCGACCAGTTGAACACTCGCGGCAACACGGCTCGGGGCAACGCTTGAGGCTGCGATCACCGGCAGGCGCTGGGATGTTTCATCCTTAACTCCAAGAATAAAACAAACGACGACGACGCTTGCCACCGCGATGCCTTGCCAAAGTCTGATCATAAAAACTGCATTGCTGGCTCGGTTAAATTGGAGGGTCATTCAAATTACGTCAAATGCCAATCTCCAATCAGCACTATCGAAACTATCCGGTGCACCCCGAAGCTGTCGGCACATCGTAGCGGCGGGCATCCTGCCTGCCGCAGAGCCGAGGCATCCTGCCCGGTGGATCACGCGCACGCACTAGAACACAGCCTCCTCGTTTCAAGCGTTGCTTCGGGCGGCAAGATGCACGCCCTCTGCGGCAGGCAGGATGCCCGCCGCTACGACAGCTTCGGGATGCACTGGAAACAATCGAACGGCGTCAAAGGATTGTTTGGATCGTGAAATAAAGACGACCGAAGCGATGGCTTCGGCCGTCCACGATGAAGAGCAGCAATCGTCAACGCTCAATCACTGAGCACGCGCGCGGAGAAACTGGGCGCGTCCTTGCGCGCTTCGTTCAATGGTGTAAGGGCTCTTCGGACTTCCAGCGACATCAGTCCAAGGGCCGGTGATCGAAGCGGCGCTTTGCAACACGCCGGCAAATTCGATGACGACTTTGTCGGCGTCTCTCTTGATGGAGAGAAGCGGCTTGGCCGGCGCCAAATCACCGGTATGAATCCGGATGTTATCGAAGGCCATGATCTCATTCCAGAACGTGCTCAGGGCTTCGAAGCGAACGACCAGTTTGGTGGCGCCAGCCGGGATATCGTAGGTGAAGTCCTTTGCGACAATACCAACTCTCTTTTTGTAATCCGGCTTGACCAAGTCAGGTGGCCCTCCCATTCCATCTCCTCCTTTGATCATTTCAACCAGGAATTTCTCACTGGCTGTGGGCGCCCCGTAACGCGCCAATTCAATGAAATCGGCAGGACCATCGCCGTCGGTGTCAACCTTGATCGAGAGATAATCATCCCCTCCAGGGCCGTCGAAATCGACCTCGGTTCCGGCCAACGCCAGCGTCAACTTGACATTCGATTTGCCTGTCACATCAACTGCCTTAAGGGTGAGGCTTCGGCCTCTCGTCTGGCCTGTTCTCGCAGGGTCGTCCGGCGGAGTCGAGATGTTCGGTTCGTTGAGGTCCGCTCCCGCCCAAAATGCGGTGCCTTCCATCCCGCTGATCAGACCTCCCAGCAGTTGCACCCCCTTCTCGGTGACCACCACGAACGGCCGGGTGCCAACAGTTCCGGTTTCCG
>VHDE01000236.1 GCA_016871515.1 Verrucomicrobiota bacterium | reverse complement strand
AGCAACGCCCCGAAGCGAATTAAAACCAGCAGAGCGGCGGGCTTTTGAGCCTTAGCTCCCGCCGCTCTGCGGTCGAAGTCTAGCGACTCTTTTCTCCGTTTTACCCCGCAAA
Source organism: Verrucomicrobiota bacterium (assembly GCA_016871515.1). Lineage (GTDB taxonomy): Bacteria > Verrucomicrobiota > Verrucomicrobiia > Limisphaerales > SIBE01 > SIBE01. Next base: position 1,986 of record VHDE01000236.1, on the reverse strand, counting down.
TTCTGCTACAGACCCGAAAAATGGATTGTGCGCTTTCTCCTGCGCGACGGTGGTGACAGGTCCGTGTCCGGGACAAACGAGCGTGACTGGCGGCAGCGTGAAAATCTGTTCCCGGATTTTTTGTTTGGCTAGGTCGGCCAATTGCTTCGCGCCTCCCATGGAACCGGCGAACAGCGCATCGCCCACAACAGCAACATTCGGGGCGTCTTCTGGAAAATTGCCAATAATGTAAGTGACGCCATCGTCCGCATGCCCCGGCGTATCGCGGTTCATGATTCGCAAACTGCCGAGATGAACGAAATCGTTCGGACGATTCCGCTGGTCCAGCGGAGCGTGCTTCGAATTGGAATGGAGTTTGACCTTCGGGAATTTGTCACGAATCGGTCCGAGCGCCGCAACGTGATCCGAATGTGTGTGCGTGATGAATAGATGTTTTAGTTGAAGCTGGTTCTGCTCAATGAGATCGAAGATCGGACTGGCCTCAAAGCCGGTGTCGAAAAGCGCGGCCTCACGTGTTGCTTCATCCCAAACCAAATAGCAATTCACGCTGAAGCTTGCGCCATGAGTCGTTATTTGCCGAAGCTCGCGCCAAGCGCCCAGATCAATTTTAGCTGGCAGCCAGCCTTTCGCGATTCCTTCGAGCTTTGCGCCGTGCAAACCGATTAGTTCCGCCAGCGCGCGCAAGTTTGGTTGTCTTGCGGACCGCCCGCTTTCCTCCAACGCGGAGTACTCTGATTCCGTTAGCTCCGCTGCTTGCGCAGCTTTCTCGGACGAAGCGCCGGCGGACTGGCGAGCCTTGCGAATGATATCGCCTAGGTGATCTTCGAGCGTCATGGAAAAAGAGATTGCTGCTTGACTTTGCTCGCCTTGCGGAAGCGTGGCATCGATTCGAGCAGATCAGCGGTTGGTTCGGTCGATCCCTTCACTAAAGCCTTGCGCGCAACTTCGACATATTCGTTGTCGATATCGAACCCGATGAACTTGGCGATGCCGCATTGCCTGGCAGCAAGTGCCGAATGTCCAATGCCGAGAAACGGGTCCATCATCACCAAGTCCGGCCGGCACCCATGAATTTTGATGCAGAACACCGCCAGCTCGGTTGGAAAGGTAGCCGGATGCGGCCGCTCCTTGGAACGGCTGACGATCGTCTTGTACGGAATGAACCAATTGTTGCCGCGGCAGCGAAGGTCACGTCCCTTAGTGTGAGACCACCGCGCGATATTCGATTTGTCTGAGTAAGGCACGCCAACCGCGAGACGGTCAAGTTGAGTATGGCCGGTCTTGCTCAAGTGAAAGACATATTCATGGCAATCAGTTACGAATCGTTTCGATCGAAGCGGCTTGAAGTGGCCTGCCGAAATTGTTTCGCCTCCTTTCGTCTGAACGCTGATGGACTTAATCCAATGAAACGTGTTCTGGAGCACGAACAGCCTCTTCTTCATCTCGACCACGAGCTCATGCGGAATGAGAGGGTTGGAGGGGCAGCTTCCCAGATTCAAAAAGAACGACCCGTCCATTTTGAGCACTCTTTTCACTTCCTTCGCCCATTCTTTGCACCAGCTCAGATATTCATCGCTGGTTCGGCTGTCGTTGTAATCGCGGTATTTTATTCCCAAATTATACGGAGGCGAAGTAACAACCAAATCGATCGATTCATCATCCAGCTGACGCATGGCTTGCACGCAGTCCTCGGCTTTGAGAATGAATTCAGTCTGGTTCATAGTGTTCGTTGACGCCGCAATTTAATTTGGTCTGAAGAGATTTCGCAAGATCGTGGTTGGCAATTTCGGAAGGTGGTCTGAGTTGTCGCCTGGATTTCGCCGGGGTCGAATTTTCAGGGATTCCGAGAATTTCTTCGCTTTTTTTCGGCATCCTGCTCGTCGCAAGACGACAATTCCCCCGCTGTCCCCTTGGCTCCTTTTTCAATCGGCAGACTAGCAAAGAGCATCGTCCCCAAAGCACTGCCCCCAACTGAAAGCTATCCGC
>VHDE01000235.1 GCA_016871515.1 Verrucomicrobiota bacterium | reverse complement strand
ATTCCTCCAAAGTCTCTGAGAGAAAGCCCGGATAATGCCGACATCCGCAAACAAAAAAGAGGCGAGCCATTCCGTTTTGGAAGGCTCGCCTCGCGTTGCTCGGCATTATTCCGGGCTACAGAAAATAACCCAGCTCACGCAAGGAACAATGCCGAATCGGCGCCCACAACCTCGATCTTCATCAATTGGCCGGCCCGAATCAAATCGTGGGTGACTTTGGGAACCGGGCACTCGCGAAGCGCGATCACTTTGTATTCCTGAGGTTCCTTTCTCTTGCGGGGTTTCCGTTGTTTGAACTTGAACAATTCGGGTTGCTCCACGTTACTCTCTTTCCGGTCGTCCACCTGTTGAAGCAGGTTACTTCCGGTTTGGTTACTCTCGCCGCGACGCGCCACCTTGAGCCCGGCATTGTAGAGCCGTCCGGCCAAAAGTTTGCAGGCGCTGTCCTCGGGATCGTTGGGAACCACCTCCAGAAGTTCCAAGCCGTAAGAAACGTGGAGATTCTTCTCTTCCTCATCCAGGTAGAGCGAAAAGCACGGATTACGCTTGTCGGTGGGCAGGATCAGTTGCAGCGGTGGTGTCTCGTCCACAAAGCTTCCCCGCGCAATTTCCTGCGGGGCGCCCAGACATTAATCGGACCAACCGATGCCGTTCACTTCACTCTTTTTGAGGGATTCGAACTTGCTCGTTCCTCCCCTCGAAAACCAAGTGTTTTACTGAGGTCTGTAACTAGGCGCTTCCCTTTTCGCGCACAGTTCCGCACAGATTTTGGCTTCCGCACAACTCCGCACAACGCGCAGGTCAGCGCACAATCCCGCACAAGTTTTTCTGCTCTCGATTGCCGATAGATGCGAGATAGTCCTTGAAATCATTGGTTGGAGTTTGTATTTCTAGGCGCAACTTGCCGCACAGAATGGCAACTATGAGCAACGATGAACACCCACATACTGCGGGTTTGAATTCCGTCGGTCACCCCAAGTAAATCCCCTCCCCATGAACGTAAAGGTAGGGCTGCGGTGCTCCGCAGCCTGCGAACAGTAATTGCGGCGGCGCAGCAACCCCGCCCTACCACGTGTTGGTTCATGATCCAACGCGCGTTAGAAAGAACGTGAAGGCGCTCCGGTTCATGAGTTCAATGCGCGAAATTTTGTTTCGGAGAAGTCCTTGCCAGCAGTGGATTTTTCGGAGCCTTTCTGCTACTTGCCCGGACTCTTGAGGGCGCTCTGCGTGGAGTTCCAGGCCCGCTGAAAGCTTTGGATCGCGCCGGTGTAATCACCCGCATTAAGACTCGCGATTCCAGCGTTGAGCTCCTTGGCTGCGTCCGCGAGCGAACCATCAACGAATTTCTGTTTTTGGGGATCGTTCGCCTGGAGGTGTTGGTTCTCCAGATACAGCGTCTCGGCGACTACCTGCGCTATCGCTGCGATGTCCGCCACTGCCTGGCCAATCGCTTTCTCGGCCGCCGTACTCAAGCTGTCCTTCTTGGCTTCGTCTTTCAGCAGCTTTTCCAGCTCCAGCGCGGCCTTTTGCACGTCTTGGAAGACTTTGTCCCCAGCGCTGGCCGCAAGGTGTGTTTCATCGGTCCATGCCGACGAACCCAGAATTGCAGTGAGGATTTTGACGACGTCGGCCAGTTGCTTTGATTCACCGGCAAATGGCGTCAAATTCTGCACGTTCTCCTTAATCAGTCCGCTGGCGCTGAGGACCGTGACGATTAACGCGTCGCTCGCGGAGGCGCCGTGACTGTCGGTGACGGTTAGCGTCACCGTATAGACACCGTGGTTGCTGAAGATGTGATTGGGCGTCAGCGTTCCGGTCACCCCTGGCGAACCGTCACCAAAGTCCCATGCCACCGTGTGGCTTGGGCTGCTCGGATCGGTAAAGCTGCCCGCGAAGGCAACTTCATCCGAAGCTACCGTCCGTCGTGGGCCAAAACTAACTGTTACCCAGGAGAGGAGATCGTTGCGCCAAAACCGGTGTTACCCATTGGCACATTATCTTTGGTTTTTAATGTTGTATGTCTTGTGGTGTACGACTGCGAGATAAAATGAGCAGAGGGGCGGCTGTCGAGCCTTAGCTCGCCCCCCTCTGCGGTCGAACACCCGCGACTCCGGGGGGCGGGG
>VHDE01000234.1 GCA_016871515.1 Verrucomicrobiota bacterium | reverse complement strand
ACGTGGCCACGTTCGCCCGCGCGGTGCGCGGGCATTGGGGCGTGGAGAACAAAGTGCATTGGAGCATGGACGTCTGTTTTCGCGAGGACCAGAGTCGTGCGCGTACTGGTTATGCCGCCGAGAATCTGGCCACGCTGCGCAGGCTGGCCTTGAACTTATTGAAACGAGAGAAAACCAAAAAGCGCGGAATCAAAGGCAAACAGCTCAACGCCGATTGGGATCACGCTTATCTATTGCGACTGCTCGGTGGGAAACCGGAAGGAATTTAGATGCGTTTGCCCTGGGCCAATGTCCGTGGTTCCTTGACACGGAACCGTGTTCCGGCCTACTCTGCGCTGGTAGCAAAACCAAATTCCCTTCCGTTGGCGGTCAGAGAAAATCGAACTGCTAATCATACTAAGAGGCCCTTTATGAAAAAATGCGAATTTGCGATACGCGCTCTGTTCGTGACTGTTTGTGCCTTAACCCATCTTTGTGATGCCGCTCAGATGGCCTTGAAACTCGAAGGCGATCCAGAGAGTTACTTTGAGGCTCCCGATCACAGTGGCTTAGATGGAGACCTTGGCTCGGTTTTTACCGTCGAGGCGTGGGTCAATCCAACGACCAATCTCGGCGATGATACGCACCCGAATGAATATATGATCGTGAATAAAGAAGACAGCTATGAGATCTCTGTGAGGAATAATGATCTGGCAACGGAGGGGTCCCTCCAGGTCGCCGTTCAACCCGCTGGACTCCCGTGGGAGTGGTGGGACAGTCAAGTAACCGTTCCCGTGAACAAGTGGACGCATGTCGCCGCGACGTGGGATGGCCTTGTCATCCGGACGTTTGTCGATGGAAAATTTCTCCTGGCTTTCGACAAAACGGGCGCAGATGGAGCACCGGGAGTTCTACGAGACACCGATGCGAGCCTCAAAGTGGGTCGCCGCGTCCGCGGAGGGGATACGCATAGCATCTACAAAGGGCTGATCGATGAGGTCCGCATCTCAAAAGTCATCCGTTACACGGAAGCCGGGTTCGCTGTCCCTACAGCCGCGTTCACACCCGATAAAGACACGGTCGCCTTGTACCACTTTGATGAGGCTATCGGCGGCGTGGTGAAAGATGCCTCGTCCTTTGCCAACCACGGCAGGTTGCTCAACAATGCCGTGCTGGTTCCTGCAAAAACGCCGATTACTTCCACGTTGCCCACGATCAGCGCGACCCGGACAGCGGACGGACTCTCGATCACGTTCACCGCCACGCTCGAATCAGCGAATGACCTGAAAGGGCCGTGGACTGTGGTTTCAGGGGCAAGCCCACTGCCGGTCAAGGCGGACCAGGCCAGACGTTTCTTTCGCTCACGGAGTCCCTAGCCCGCTTGTTCATCTCTGGGTGAAAGAACAGGCGCCGGAGCGTTTGGCAAACATCCAATCCATCCGTGTCATCCGCGTAATCTGTGGTTTTGAATGGCCGTTTTTCGGATGAACCGATTCAGCTTCGTAGCGCCAGTTTTTCAACCGGCTTACTCGGTGAGAGAGTCGCAGACCGCCGGAAATCGTTTGCTCTGGATTTTCTCTCACGGGGCGAGACTCGGCGACTGGAAAGTCGGCGTTGCTGTGCTGGCGGCTCATGCCAGGCGTCCACGAGATATTGCGGACGGCCGGAAAGGTCGGGGAGGGTGATGTGGCTGGTGTCGATGCCGAGTTGATGGTAGAGCGTGGCGAAGACTTCGCCAAAATGCACGCCGCGTTCGACGATCTCGCCGCCGAGACGATCGGTCGCGCCGATGACCGGCATAATGAGCCTGCGTGAAAACCCCGATTCACCACGTAGCCGCCGACGTGAGGAGACGGATTTTCCTCGGCAATCCAACGCACCGCCTCCTCACGTTCGGCGGCTATTTTCTGTAGCCCAGGATAATGCCGAGCAACCGGGCGGTTCTTCAAAATCATTGAGGAACCGCCCGTTTTTCTTTCTTCAACTCGGCATTATCAGAGGGCTTGCAGGAAGGCTGTCTCCTCCGTCCCAGACGAAGAAGCTCGACGTTGCCCGCTGCGGATAAACACCGTCTCGTATGGACGCGTAATCGCGGAGCGCAACGACCGTCGATGAATGGAGCGGAACGATTCTCGATTGGTTCCCTTTGGCCAGGCCAACGGTCAGGAGCGCCGGCTTCAGGTCAACATCTCCACAGTCCAACGCGAGCGCTTCGCCGACTCGCATTCCTGTCGTTCAGGCTTCGCCTCCAGCCGTGAAAAGCAAATTCCTATTAGTC
>VHDE01000233.1 GCA_016871515.1 Verrucomicrobiota bacterium | reverse complement strand
GCGGGCTCCTGCCTGAACTACGTCATCGATAGTTCGCCGGACATCGTGCCATGGCCTTCTCCAGGGGGATAGTCCAGACCATCGAGCCATTCAAGAACCTGTTTGGCGGGACTGGAACCGGCGATTCCGCCACAGGCACCAAAACCTCGATTTTCCTAAGGAATTCACTACATTGAGCTATTATGAACGATAGTGCTTTACATACACGGCGCATACGTGTCATATCCTTTCCATGCCGTGGCTCTATCGCAGAAGATTTGTTTGGTGGATTGGTTGGCGCGCAAACGGGAAGCAATTCCTTAAGTCGACCGGCGAGACCGAAAAAGCGAAAGCGGAAGAAAAGCTTCGCGAGTATGAATTCCTTGAACGCGCCAAGCGCGACGGGAAGCTGACTCAGGACTTCATTTCGTCCCTTACTGGCCGCGCTCTACCGAGCCGGACCTTGAAACGTTCGCTTGGTGATTGGCTTGAAGAGGCGCAAGGCTCAACTTCAGAGGCAACCGCCGACAAATACCGCGGCGTAGCCAGAGAGTTTTCCGCGTTCATTGGTGCCACCGATAAAGGCCCGATGCTCCAAGACGTAAGTGTGGATGAGGTTCGAGGATTCATAGCGCAGAAGCGAAACAGCACGTCAGCGGCAAACGCGAATATCTATCGTAAAATCCTTTCTGTCTTTTTCATCCGAGCGTTAAAGAACGGCCTGATTAAGGCGAATCCGGTCTTGCCGGTTAAGCAATTCAAAGAATCCGCATCGGAAAAAACGGCGCGACGGCCATTCACGCTCGACGAGTTGAAACTCCTCCACGATAAAGCGCCATCTCCGTTTTGGCGCTACATGGTAGTGGGCGGCTTCTATACCGGCTTGCGCATGGGTGATTTAATCCAGCTGCCGCGCGGTCACGTTGATCTGGCTGCAAACCTGATTCGGACGATACCGAGCAAGACGAGGGATAAGACGGTCCAGATTCCAATCGCGCTGCCACTGCGAAAGCTGTTCGTGGAAATCTTTTCATGGAATCCGAACGGCAAACCATCCGATCCGCTATGGCCAGAGCAGGCTGCACGTTATTTGAGATGCAAAGCCAAGGTCTTCTCGCGCGAATTCTACGAGGACATCCTGGCACCGGCTGGACTCGTCCCAGCTCGACCAACCAGCCACACGAAAATGAAAGAGGGTAGATCGGCCAAACGGCACGCGCCCGCGGTCAGCTTTCATTGCTTGCGTCACACGTTCATCACTCTGTTGAAAGCCTCTGGCGGGAATCAGGCGGTGGCTAAGGAACTCGCCGGTCATTCAAGCAATCTGGTTTCAGACATGTACACCCACTTGCCCATTGAAACTCTTAACGCAGCGATAGCGATGTTGCCGGAGGTAGCAACATGAAAGACGAATCGGAGGTCAAGCTTTGGAGGTCGGCATACAGAGCACTGAATACGCTAACTGCGCGAGCACTCGCGGGTAATGAGTTAGCTGCAACCATGCTCCACAATTTAAGCCATCGCTCGGTGCGCGGCTTTCTTCACGTCGCCAAAAAACGCCCGGAAGTTTTACGGCCTTCAACAAGAAATGCAGTGACCATCCCGGCATTCATTTCACCGAATGCGCAATTCGTCCAAAAACCGTCAGAGATTATGGAATGTCTTCACGTCGGCTCGAACATCGGGTTGAAGCCGGGAAAAAAGAACTGGTCGCTTGAAACGGGCGCAACGAAGTATGCGATGGAAATCTATAAGCTGATAACCGAAGAGCGAATCGCTGGCGGAGGTGACGACGACATTGTTAAGGTGTGTGCCGCACTAAAGGATTTCAACACGCGCAGCGTAAGACGCTGGTTCGCGGTTGGTCGCAAATTTCATTTGGACAAAATTCCAAACCTGGAAGATCGCGACGAGTGGAAGTCTGTTACGAGATACCATCCGAAACCGAAGTCCAGGCGCGCCTACATCTACCAAAAAATCGAGGAGGCGTTGATCCGGATGGCTTCTTCTTCAAGCTCGCCGGAAGCGAGCTAGCAAGTTTGGCAATATTGCCAAACTTGTTCACACCCGCGAGCGGAAAGGACGCGTCAGTCAAATACGACATCGTGTCGTATTTGATGTCGTCCTTTCTCAAATAGCGTTGCGCTGTTCTTTCCGAGAACGCCAAATTCTGCCCACGGCTAAAATTACTGTATCCTCGACGCATATAGTAATGTTTGGCGCTCGACCTTGTGGTGTCCGGCGAGCAATAAGCCTCGCCATGAGTTCAAGAACCTCCTT
>VHDE01000232.1 GCA_016871515.1 Verrucomicrobiota bacterium | reverse complement strand
AGAGAATGTATTCATAGAGGCCCTTTAAATTCAAAGATATCCTACGGATTGGAACATCGCAGGCAAGGCGAATCATGCGACTCTTTCCACGTTAATCCACGTTATATCAATCGGCGTGGGAACGTCGTGAAGCCGGCGACGCAAGGCCGATTCGCGGCCCCAATACCCTGAATTCACTCCCCAGTCCGTATTTGCGGCCTTTCTTTGCGGGATCGGCTACCGACAGGAACCTTGATTCCGTCCAGCCGCTCAAAAGACTTCGAGCCGTGCGCTGATAAATGCCAAATAACTTCTCAACATCGCGGCTGGTAATGGTGTCATTGTCACGGAACAACGCCAGTGCCTTGCGCTGGCGCGGATCGAGCCTGCGAAGCAAAGGCCGAGGATCTCGTGCGCCCGCGCCGGCCGCTTCTTGCGCCCGAGCTTCGACCTTTTACAACGCCCCGTAATAGCCGAGCACTTCCTTTTCGTCGCGCTCCCGTCCGGGAAAGTGCTCCTGTTTTTCGATGACCTTCGAGACTTCCTCCTGAGTCAGCCGATTGCCTTCGATCATCGTGGAATAGTGCGTCGAATAAAGCCGGGCAGACTCGCGCAAGGTTGCAAGCACCGAGGCAGTAATCGGCAGATGATGAATTGCCTGCCTCGCGCCTTCGATGCGCATAAGCGCCTGAGCGGTTTTTGCAGTGATGCTGAACTTCGGCTCGAACGGCATAACGGCACTTTGTCGGCAACACCCGTTGCCGATATTCTGCCGATATTCTGCCGTTAAAATCGACCGTTCAATGCCGTTCAATACTCGATGTGGCATTGGTTTTCTATTAACAAAGGCTGGGCGGCACGTCGGCCGCGTTCAATCTTGCCGCCGCACGCGGACACTACTCTGGAAGATGATTCAACGTATAATAAAATGTATCATGCCAGAGTTGCTGGCCTCTGGCGCTCTGCACGTCGAGTGTTCGGACGACTGTAACGTAACCAGTTTTCCAACCGTCCAAATCCAATCTCACAATGCGTCCGTCGTTGGACACCGTGGCCTTGGCAACCTTGACCGGGGTTGAACTTTCTTTCTTGCCCTCGTGATCGATTTCGGGCGAGCCGTAAGTCTGATGATAAAGATAGGTGAATTGTGCCACATCATAGTTGTCTGGGTTCGTGGCCGTGGTTTTATCGACAGCTTCCGTGAAGGTTAGCTCGAAGCCTCTGTTTGTGGCGCGGGCTTCCTTAATTTCGAACGGAACTTTCTGGGCAAACGCAACACGATCGAGCGAATACTCTTTCGGTCCGGCGGCTGGCCATGCGCTGTTCTTAAGCCCGCCCACGTAGAGTTTGCCGTCAGGTCCCATAGCCAATCGATTCACGCCCGAAAGAAATCCTTTTGCGAAGGGCCAGACGGCGCCTTGCCAACGCCCGCCAACCTTTTCGAGGAACACCCGGAGCACGACCGCATTTTGAAAATCGCCGATCAGCATTTGTCGTTTGAAGGGGCCGAAGCGATCGTCGTCAACCGTGACAAATCCGCTGGTTGAAGGCGACAGTTTTCTCGGAAACCAAACAGCCGGGGGCGTGAAGCTCTTCGGTTGTTTGTACTCCGCTTCTGGCGCTGGAAATCCGGACGGAAAACCATAAAACTTGCCGCGTTCCAGATGGCTCAACTTCGAAGCGCCGACCCAGTTGCCCTGGTTGTCCGCAACGAACAGCTCATCATCTGGTCCGTATGTGCCGAAACCATTGGGTGCTCGCAATCCGCTGCAAAACCCGTCCAGCCTGCGGCCGTCCGGAGTGATTGTTACACACCAGCCCACGTAAGGGATTTCCCACCGGCCGCGTTGTCCGCAAAAGAAGGCGTAAAAATTATTTGCCCGATCGATCACCGGACCGAACGCGAAGGCGTGATAATTGCCGGTGTACCCCCAGCTATTATTGAGCGTTTCGAAATGATCTCCCTCCCCATTGCCATCCGAATCGGCGATGCGCGTCAATTCAGGCTTTTGCACGACGTAAATCTGATTTCGAACCACTTTCAGTCCTAACGGCTCGTTTAAGCCGCGCGCGAAGCGCCGGTATCTGGCTGACTCAACCGGTCCTTGCGCTTGCTCAACGATCCAGATCTCTCCAGACCAGGTGCAAACGGCCAAGTCGCCGTTTGGCAACCAATCCATTCCAGTGACCATCAATGCGATCTCTCGCGGCAGCGGAAAGTGTTCGACGCGGTAGTAATCATCGCCGCTGACGCGTCGAGGCGATCCGTTGTCCGCAGAGAATGTTTGGGGTTGACGCGCCAAAGGATGGGTTTGTTCGC
>VHDE01000231.1 GCA_016871515.1 Verrucomicrobiota bacterium | reverse complement strand
GTTGCGTGACCAGGTTCTCATTGTTCCTTCCCCGGCTCTCGAATGGCTGACCGCCGAGCGCGTCTCATTCACGCTCCTGGAGAGTCTTCACCACGACGATGTCGTTCAGACGCTACGAAATCATCTTGCCCACCCGGTACAATGACGGCACTCCCATCGAGCAGCCGAAGTTCTGGGAGACAGCGGAACAAATCGTAGCCCGGTTCGGGGGTGTCACCTGGCAACCGGAGATCCTCAGAGGCATCTGACTTCACTAAGGGAAGCGATACGAGGAAGAAAACGTAAAGTTCTTCATTGATGTCGAAGATACGGAAGAAAGCGCCGCTTTTTTCGATCAACTCAAGCTGACCCTGAAGCAGAGATTCCGACAGATCGATATCTGGATTGTCTCCTGCGAAATCCGCATCACCTGAGGCTCCTCTGATGGGAAGAACGCCCAACAAGCCGCACGAAAAGGACCACGCCCGTTTCGATCGCTTCGATTATCTGCATTAGAATTTGTTTCGGATCTCGATATTCGGATTCGGATTTTACGCGTCAGCGTTGTGCAGCGGCCTGTTCTTCCTTCTGCCACGCCGCCACTTGTTCCGTGGATGCCGCTGTCCAGACGACGGCGGCATTATCACAGTTCGTGACAATTCGACGGCCGTCAGGAGAAAACGCTAAATACCAACCTCCTTCGCCCTGTCCATTAAGATTGAGCAACTCGTGTCCCCCTTTAGCGTCCCACACTTTGATGACGGTTGAACTGCCTCCAGTGAGAATCCGTTGGCCGTCCGGGGAAAAGGCCACGGAGCGGACCCAGCCGCTGTGGCCCCTTGAGGGTGAGCAATTCTCTGCCGCTAGTTGCGTCCCACAGCTTCGCCATCTTATCGTAACTGCCCGTGACAATTTTCTTGCCGTCGGGAGAAAACGCCACGGCCTGGACGTTACTGCTGTGCCCTTTCAGCGTTAGCATCTCTCTACCGCTGTTCGCTTCCCATACCTTGGCGGGGGTGTCCCAGCTTCCAGTTACAACCCGCTGGCTGTCCGGCGAAAAGGCGACCGCCGTTACTACGCCAAGGTGCCCGCGCAGTGTTTTCAAAGCCAAATGCGCTTGGCGTTGCCAGCAGTGCCATTCAAACCCCCGGTTCGGATACGTCGCTGTCTCCTGCAACAATTGCCTCAAGCGCCCAACATTGTTCTGCTCCCACGCTTGCTGCGCCAGGTTCATGTTCGCCACGTAAAGATTTCGCTGAGCTTCTTTGCGTAGTCGCTCGGACCGAAAATAAAGACCGGTCATTCCGACGGCTCCGATCAACAAAGCCGCCCGCACCGCCGCTGCGCCCGCGAAGGCAACCTTGTTTCGTCGCACCATTTTCCGGAAGCGATACACGGCGCTGGGCGGACGTGCGAAGATCGGTTCGTTGTTCAAGTGCCGGTGGATGTCCATCTCCAGACCGTTCGCCGTTTCGTACCGGCGCGTGCGGTCTTTCTCCAAACACTTCATCGCGATCCAATCGAGGTCGCCACGCAGCAATCGGCCGAGCGCGGAGACTCCCATGCTGCGGTTGCGCGCGATGGTCGTGCGCTGCTCGTTGTCCATCGTAGTGAGCCGCGTTGATGGCCGCTCAGGTTCTTCCTCCGCGATGATCCGCTGAATTTCGGCAAAGCCGGCGATGCGCAAGCGTTTCTCGGGGAAAGGAGTTGTGCCGGTCAATAAATCGTAAAGCAGCACGCCCAGCGAATAAATATCGCTCCGGGTATCGACGTCCAGTTTGCTCATCTCGGCTTGTTCGGGGCTCATGTAAACCGGCGTGCCGATCATCTGGCCGAGATTCGTGAAGAGCGTTTTCTCGGTGAGCTTCTGGTGCGTCGCTTTGGCGATGCCGAAGTCGATCACCATCGGCGCAGGCCGGCCGTCCCGCACCGTGACCAGCACGTTGGAAGGTTTGAGATCGCGATGGATGATGCCTTTCTGGCGCGCGTGTTGGATGGCCTGGCAAACCGGGAGGAAGAGTTCGAGCCGCCGTCGAGAGTTGAGATGATTCTTGTCGCAATACTCCGTGATGGGCACCCCGCGCACTAACTCCATCACGAAGTAGGGCCGACCGGCGGATAAACGCGGTGCACCCTCACCCCCAACCCCGGATGGGAGAGGGCCTGTCTGCGCCGCAGTCGCGGCAGGCAGGTGGTCGGAGACCGGGTGAAGGCTCTCGGTCGCGCCGGCGTCGAACACATTGGCGATGTTCGGATGGTCCATGAGCGCGAGCGCATGGAGTCGTTCGCGTCCGCCATGAGCGGATTTGAACCGGCTTTGAAAGGTGCCGGTGTTGCATTTGGATTTGGGATTGTTCTTTCGCGCGCGATTGACCGCAGCGTTGGCAAAGCTG
>VHDE01000230.1 GCA_016871515.1 Verrucomicrobiota bacterium | reverse complement strand
AAACGGAAATCTTAAGCTCCGCGGCAATTTCCTTCGTCGAGAAATCCCGGCAAAGAAGCGCGATGATTTCCGCCTGCCGAGGCGATAGGTGCGGAGGATCATTTGGTTTTTTGTGTCTCATGAAAAGCATGCAAAACGTTGCCTTACCCGCAAACAACCGCCGATAATAGATTCCTTACCCCGGGTGGGTCTAGGAATGGCCTGCAATCGCTCATAATTGGCCTGTGGGCGCGTCAGGAAGTGCTTTGGCCACGCTTTTGCCGCAGATGATGGTTCGACGCGTTGGTGGCGATCCTGGCGTATTTCGAGGTTCATTCGATGACCTTCCTTTCAATTTCGGGATCCGCCGCCTTGACGTTTTCGACTGCCGTGGCAAAGGCACCGTCACGCTTGATGGTCTCACGCGAGACACCATGCTGTGCCGCCAATCGGTTTGCGGTTGCAAAGGTGTCATTTTGACCCATTTGCTTGTGTTGGTTTGAGCCATCGCCGCCACGGCTTTTCTTCGTCCTATTGTATCGTCGTCCCCTAAGCAAGCTGGCCTGGTCCGCGCTCAGGTCGATGAACTGCGTTTTGCTCTTCATTCGCGATAGCTTTGCCACGCGCACTCGATGATGCCCCCGGTCTCCTGCATCCGGCTTGAGAGAGACGGCCCAATGCTGGTGCAGAATTCCGCACGCTCTTGGTTGGAAATTATTATCGTATCACTGACGTCGCGGTATCGGCGATCGATGAGACCAAAGAGAAAGTTGTTCTCGAAATCGGTTTCGCCACGGCGCGCAATCTCATCAATCACCAGCAGCGATGGCCTAGCGTAGTCGTCGAGCACCTCGGCCTCGCTTGCGCTGGCGTTTTTTCGATAGCTCGCCCGCAATTTTAAGAAGAACTCAAGCGCTGTCACGTATCGAGCCTCACGCAATCTTTTCGTTTCAAGGCGCATAAGTTCAACTGCCAGTTGCGTTTTGCCACATCCTCGAACACCGATCAGCGCGATCAGAAAACCCGAACCCAGTTTTTTGATCATTCTTGACTCGACGCGGCCCCATTCGCCCGAGCGGTCTGGACTGGTGAGTTCCAGTTGTCGGCGTGGCGCGTTCGATTTCGAAAACAAAAGTTGAATGCGCCGCATGCGCTCGTTCGCTTCAAATTTGCTGCGCCAATCGTCCGGCGGGATCTCTTGCGCCTCAGCTTTTCCGTCGATGACAGCCTGAAATGCCGCCGAAAGTTGCCCTTTAATCGCGTCGTGTCTTGGAATTGCGATTCGTTTGATCGGCTGGACTTGTTTCGCGCGCGTGATCCGCCGGTGTTCCGCGTCCAATAGCTCGGTGGTCATAAGTCTGGAATTCTGATGTCTTCGTGTCGTTGGTTGGATTCAGGCTTTCGGCCTTGCGTGTTGATTGGTGTGTCCACTCGATTGAGCCAATTAACGAATCTTCGGCGCGTCGGTTGCTTCCGGTTGGCTTCGCACCAGCGGATCATTTTGGCGTGTTCTTTTGAGACGTCGATTCCTTGGTAAGCCGAATCCGCCTTCAATGATCCGATCCATTCACTTTCTTCAGACGCTGGGCGCGATTTATTCGCGCCAACGTTTCTTTCTATTTCTTCAGATAGTTTCTTCTTATTTTCTTCTGATGTCGGCAACGAGGCTTGTTTCGCCAATTGCCGAACGTTCGGCAACGGTTGCGTATCGTTCGGCAACGGTTGCGGATCGGACTGAAGGGTGTAGGTATTCGGTTGGCGTAAGCTCGTCGAGGTTTCGATGTGGATCAAACCGATCTCGGCAAGCGTCTTTAGGCGGGCTTGAATTGTCCGAATGCTCCAACCGCAGACGCGTTGTATCCAGGCATGCGTGGTTTGAAAGCGCTCTGATCCTGAGTCTGAAGCGATCTCAGTCATCGCCACATAAACACCGATGGCGGATGCTACATCGTTTGATTGGTCAAACGCGTCTCGGATCTTCCTTAGGACGGCCTTATCTTGCCAACACCAAGCCAAGGTTGATTTAATGCTGCGGGCCTTGACTTCGCGGGTGAGATGATTACTCTCCTGCATTGCGTTCAGTTAAATTTGGGCCGCTCGCGAGGCGGCCCTTTTTCGTTTTTACGACGCAATGACAGTCCGCCGACGGTCAAGCCAGGCGTCCAGGTCGGCGCGCCGGTAACGGATTTCCTTTGATGTGATCTTGATGTGAGGCAACCCGCGCGTGCGTCTCCAAAGTCGCAAAGTGCGGGATTTTACGGCGAGCAATTGGGCGGCCTCATCATGGGTAAGTAAACTCCGAATTGCGTCGAAAGAAGACTTGTGGTTGTCCGACGCGCCAACCCGATCTTGTTTTTGATTCATCGTGGCGCAACGATTACACCAGGTGCCGCGATGATAATAGAGACAGGTATAAGCC
>VHDE01000229.1 GCA_016871515.1 Verrucomicrobiota bacterium | reverse complement strand
GCGATTCTCGCCGACATCGATCCTGTGCGATCATCTCTTCAATCGACTGGCGATAGTTTGACTGAAAATGACTCAGTGCCGCCTGACCCAGAATCTCCAGACCTGCCGGTTTGTTCACGATCCCATAGCGCTGGCGTTGATTCATCCATTCAGCATAGCTGCACCAGGGCCACTGTTCCGGGTGCGTGACCACTCCCGCTCGCACCATATTCAGTTCGATGTACACCAAGAAATGTGTATGGTTGGACGTCACGCAATAGCCGAGCACATCCACCGGAAAGCGCTTCAAACTCTTCCATATCACCCTGCGGCAGTGATTGCGGTCACAGGCAAATCGCAAGAGAAACTCCCGATCATGGCAGCGATGAGTCAGGTGATAACACTTTCCCGGAATAAAATATCGGTTAGCCCTTGGCATGCTCCTGACTATGCCCGCAACCGGCGGATTCTTGCAGTAAAATCCATTGCCCGAAATTGCGCCTAAGCTCATAAAATCCACGCTCGACACAACCTAAATCCCTGTCTTCCTCACAGTTGCTCTGGTCCGACCCCGCCATCGGCACTGCAACAACTGACCGTGCTCCGCACCGCCCGCCTTCGATTCCTTGCGCTTCCGCGCTCTCGATCATCACCGGCGGTTTGAGACCGGTAATTTGCGGTTTGCGATTTGCCGCAAGAAGAGGAAAATCACCTCATGCCATCATCAAGCGCAATCCTTGGCCGCGACCTCCCCAAAAGCGAGGCTTTGATGGGCGTCGCCCGGCGCCTCGTTTGGTGGCTGACGCCGGAGGAGACGCTAGAGTTGGAGGATCGTTTTTTAGCACAAGTAATGACCCTCGGCACTTGGGACGATGTGCAATGCGTGCGCGGGGAAGTGGGTGACGCCGGACTCCGCGAAGTCCTGATGCATCCGCCCGCAGGAGTGTTCGATCTACGTTCGTGGCATTACTGGCATCACTTCTTTGGCATCGATCCTGTGCCTCCATTACCGCGGCGACAGTTGCCATGATCCCATTCGAACCCCAACTCCACATCCTGCCTGCTTCGCAACGGCGTCTCTGGCCGGAACTGCGCTCTGTGCCTGCGCATTTCGTGCTGTACGGTGGAACGGCAATAGGTCTTTGGCTGGGGCATCGCACGTCTGTGGATTTCGATTTTTTTTCCAGCGAATCGTTCACTTCTCAGGAGCTTCTCGCAACGATTCCCTTTTTGGCGGATGGCGTTCCATTACAGTCTCAGGTTAATACATTGACACTATTGTTGCGTCGAGATGATGACGTGAAAGTTTCGTTTTTTGGCGGTCTGACGATTGGACGTGTCGGAAAGCCCGAGCGCATTGCCGACATTGGATTGGCTATCGCCAGCCAACTCGACCTTGCAGCTACCAAAGCTCGGGTCGTCGTCGAACGCGCTGAACGGAAAGATTACCTGGACATAGCTGCGCTGCTGGAGTCGGGCATGTCCTTGGCTGGCGCGCTAGGCGCAGCTCGCGCGTTGTACGGCGACCGGTTCAATCCCATCATCACCCTTAAAGCGCTCACTTACTTCGCCGATGGCGATCTGCCGAAACTGCCCGATCCGGTCAAAGAATTCCTCAGCCATGAGGCGAGCCGAGTGCGCGACATTCCTCAGATTAATCGTTTGTCAGACTGGATACGCCCTTGAGCGTGATGCAGCCTCGATAGTTGCTCCGATCACTGCGCGGCTCAGCTCATCAGCCTTCGTGTAGAGTGGGTGCATACCTCTTCTCTCTACACCAAGAAAACAAAGGAAGCGAAGGATTTTGTCGCACACCCACCGCCAGCATCATCGCGCTGTTTCGGATCGCTCAGCCGAAGGATTGGCGCCCTTCAACTCGGCCAGTTTCTTTTTCCACTCGGACGCCTGGGCAGACTTGCCCCAGGCTTCGTAGAGTTGCACCAACCACTCGTGCGCCTCCGTAATCCGCCGCGTGGGGTTGAGAAAGGGAGTCATGCTGGCCTGGCGCCGAATCAGTCCTTCGCAGCCCTGGAGCAGGAGCGGTTCAGCTTCAGCGTATTTGGCCTGGCCCGAGAGGCTGGCGCCGAGTTGGCTCATTACCTAGAAGCAAAAGGCGGTATCGGGCCAATGCTTCTCGACCAACTGCGAACCCTCGCGCAGAAGCGTTTCGGCTTCGGCGTATTTCTTTTGGGCGACCCGAACACGACCCAGTCGCGTCATAATGAGCAAACCACGCGCCGCTGACGGCGCCTGGGATGGCCGAATAACTTTCTTGAGTCGGGCCGCGGCCGGACCGTTCAATGGGTTCGGGACGCCATCGCCACGGAAGCTAAGGCCCGCTATTCCGTGGTGGAGTCTCTTGCCCGTAAATGAGCATGGCTCCTTCGGTTTGCCGATCAACGCGCTGGTGACAGCGTCGGGATTGTATTAG
>VHDE01000228.1 GCA_016871515.1 Verrucomicrobiota bacterium | reverse complement strand
GGGGTCACCGACTATTGGGTCAACGGCTTGGGAGGCGAGCCGTTTTTCGTCGTCACCCAACCCATTCATGCGGGGTTGATCGCGGCGTTGCGCGAGCAGGTCCTGCCGCGGC
Organism: Verrucomicrobiota bacterium; assembly: GCA_016871515.1. GTDB lineage: Bacteria > Verrucomicrobiota > Verrucomicrobiia > Limisphaerales > SIBE01 > SIBE01. The sequence goes on along the minus strand of VHDE01000228.1, from coordinate 2,410 downwards.
TGCTGGCCGATGCGCGTAACTTATCCCTTCGAATAGCCCTCGCGATTTCCTCATCGCTCCAGGAATGGGATTTCCACAGAAACCTCATTCCCATGCACGCCGGTGGAATGCTTGTCAGACCGACCGGCATGACGGCACTAACCGCCGAGTAGTTTTCCCTTAGACAGGCTTGAATCGCCGTGAAGCCTCCATAAAGGCTGAAGCCAAGCAAAGCCATACCGATGACAGCAATCGTGGCGCAAAATCTTTGATTCATTCGACCGCCTTCTCGCGCTCGCCGGTGAATCATTCGATCCAAACACTCGTCGAGGCTCAGCAATCCCAAACCAGCCATCGATGTCCAACGCGAACGAAAAAGAATCGACGGTTGCCGCAGCAAAAAGATTGAAATGAAGAAACCTACTGCGAATAGCACGTTGAGCCGCTGACTGAGAACGCCCGTGGCAGGAGATTGAGATGACTGTGCTTTCCCCGTTTCATCAAACTGAAATCCAATGCAAAACGCATACGTGAGCAACAGCAATCCCACCGCCGCAAGCGTCGCTACCGTACGCCGAGTTGCAGCATCACCTGTTTTCGCAGTTGGGTCCATGCGTCGCTACGGTCTGAGCCGGTAGAACCTGGCGGAGGTTGTCGCTGAAATCTTCATCGGGCTCATCGCCCCTTCCAAAGGCAGCCAGGGTCTCAACATTTCTTCTGCGGTTTCCAATTTCCCAGCGCCGTTCCAAATGAGTTCGACCCCGGAAGGGGACCGACGGATGAAAAGGCTCAGCGAAGATGCGCCGCTGATATTGACATCTAGGATTCTCAGTCGCCACGAACCGTCTGCCAAATAGACAGTGTTACCTGAAACGTGCACGTCCCAGGTTTCGCCGAGCGTATCGAAGGTCTTTACAAGTTTAGGCGCGAACGGATCTTTTATATCGAATATCTGCAAGCCCTGCCTGCCTTCCGCGACGTAAGCATAAGACCCTGCGATGTGCACGCGAGTCGCCTCGACCGTCTCAAACGCTCCGATTTCTTGAGGGCTTGCAGGGTCGTTCACGTCGATGATCTTTAGCGTCTTCGCACCGAAACGGTCGCGCCCAACAACGTATGCCAACGAGTCGGCAATGGTTACGTTCGAGGCCGGACTGGTCGGCGCCCGCGGATTGAAAAGCGGATGAGTGGGAAAGGGATTCGTCGGATCACTCACGTCCAAGATAATCAAACCGTCCGACGTGGCTATGTAAGCAAACGCGCCTTGCACTTCGATGGCGTTGATGGGACCAAAGCCAGCGAAGCCACCGACGTGCTTCGGTTGAGCGGGACCGCTAACGTCGAGAATTTGTAAACCCTTAAGAAACGATGCGACGTAAGCCAAAGACCCTAGGATATGGAATGCCGTGTAGCGTGCCCCATCAAAGATACGTCACGCTTTCTGCGGTTTGTTGATATATATCTTGAACATCAAAAATCTGTAAACCGCCTCCCAGGTCAATCGCATAGGCGTAATTGTCGATGACACGAATCGGAGAAAAGTACCCGGCGTCCCCGAACCGTGCGACCAACCGAGGCCGAGCCATGTCAGTCGTATCGAGGATTTGAATTGGGATTTGGCCGGGCGATTCACCATCTGCGAAGAAAACGTGAGGTCCCCTAACTTCGATATCGTACAAAGCCCCCGCCGTCTCCAGTCGTCCTAACAAGCGCGGAATGGACACTTCTGAGAAATCTACTATTTGAAGGCCAGCCGCCCCGTCAGCGACGAAAATAAGCGAAGGGCTGGCAAACACACTGGTCGCGGAACCGGTCGTAGCAATACCGCCCAAGCGGATTGGATTTGCCGGAGTGCTAATGTCCACGACGTCCACGCCAGCTCGGAAGGTGGCCCCGGGAATTCCGTATGTCACATAGGCGCGCGAACCCTCGATTGATACTCCTTGATTTGCAGCCCGGTCTCGCCGTCAGCGATGAACGCCCGCGAGTTGACGACATCAACCGCCGACGCGATTCCGCCTGTGTCAAAGCCACCCATGCGCTTCGGATTCGTAGGATCACTGATGTCGGCCACAATCAAACCCGCCGCGTCCCCTGCTTGGTGATTGTTAACCGATTGACAAGAATCGGGCATGAAAAACAATAACAATAAACCAGCCACTCAGTTGGAAGTTAAGACGATTCGGAACCCAATGCAACGCTTCGTAGGATTTGTTTATCAGAGCGTCGGGCTGGACGGATCGGGAAGCACAGTGCGAGTGGAGGTTAAGCTCGAGCCTCACCGGGGGATGGCAGGCAAATGCGGCAGGTGCCTCAAGCCGAGCCCTGGCTACGATCAACTGCCGGAGGCTGTTGTGGGTCGGGCGCCGACGCACCCGAGCGACGCTGCGCCGGGGTTTGGCCACGCTGGGACCGGCCGTGGTGAGCGGAC
>VHDE01000227.1 GCA_016871515.1 Verrucomicrobiota bacterium | reverse complement strand
ATTAATCCCCTGGGTTCGTTGGGCCATTTCGTAGTGAATGTTACTGGCGCCGAACATGGGCTGGGCCTGCTCGGCCCAGTTTTGGGGGGCCAAACGCCGTTGGATTCTAGCCTTGCGATTGCGGAGAGTTTTGCGGTAAGTTCTGCTCACTCGAAATGACCTTTTGTTGGTTGGTTGCTTTCTTTGAACAATTGCATTTCAACCAATATTTACGGGCATTTCGAGCTTTTTCGTTTTTTCAAGCCAAATAATCACGCTTGTTGCAGGCCTAGGATAGTATCGCATCTATTGACGCGTTGCGCGTTGAACTATTACGGTATTGCCGTATGGCAACACTGACGATTGAACTGCCGCTACAATCGACACAGACGGATTTTAATTTGCGCCGTTGGGCCGAACTTTTGGCTGACCCTGAACTGACCAAGTTCGAAGGCCGCATTGAAACGGATCGTCACGGTCATATCATCATGAGCCCTCCCCCCGCTGCAAGTCATGGAAGTTATCAATCTGAGGTCGCGTATTTATTGCGAACTCTAATGAAGCGAGGCAGAACCATCACGGAATGCCCTATTTCCACGGCTGATGGCGTTAAGGCTGCCGACGTGGCCTGGGCATCACCAAAGTGCGTGCGGGAATTGGCCGACAGTTCTTGCTTTCTGCGATCTCCGGAAATCTGCGTGGAGATTCTATCTCCTAACAACACGGAAGCAGAGATGCGAGAGAAGAGGTCTCTTTACTTTGACGCTGGGGCACACGAGGTCTGGCTATGCTCAGGAACGGGTTCGATGAGGTTCTATCTGCCGGAAGCAGTCCGGGCGCTAAACGCATCGAGAATCTGTCCTCAATTCCCGAAGCAGATCAAGCTTCCGTGAGGGCATCGGTTTCAGAACTTGCGAGCTGCATCATCTGCCTCAGTGCCGACGTTATCGCTTCTCTTCCAACAATCGATGCCCCTCCGATCTAGCGACGTAGGTCGCCGCGGTCAAATCGCCCGTCACATTGAGGGCGGTTCGACACATGTCGAGAATACGATCGACTCCCAGAATAATGGCGATCAATGCGGGGTTGACATTAATCGTAACTAATACCAGCAGAATAAATGGAATTGAACCTGATGGAATTCCAGCTGTTCCGATGCTCCCCAAGATCGCCAAGTAAGCGACCATCAACTGTTGGCCGAAGGAAAGGTCCACCCCGGCCAACTGCGCGAGAAACAAAACGGTCACGCCTTCGTAGAGAGCAGTCCCATTCTGATTGGCCGTTGCGCCCAGCGTCAGAACAAAATTCCCAATCTCGCGCGGCACGCCGAGGTTTTCCTCGGAGACCCGCAGCGTTGTCGGCAAAGTTGCGTTCGACGACGAAGTTGAAAAGGCCGTCATCATCACCGTCCTGATCCGCCGGAAGAATTCTCGTGGCGAGATGCCTGACATCAGCCGGACCGCCAGCGAATAGACACCGAACATATGCAAACTCAAACCGAGCAAAACCGTCACAATGAACCATCCGAGCGCTTGCAGCAGGTCCAGGCCGAAACGCGCCATGTTGCTGAAAAGCAAACAAGCGACGGCCACGGGCGCAAATTGCATCACGAGATCGATGATCTTGACCGAAACTGCGTAAAGACCGTCGATGCCGCTTAACAGCGCCGCTGATTTCTCTGATGGAACCAGCGTGATAGCCACACCGATCGCGACGGCGAAGAACATGAGGTGAAGCATGTTCGGCGTCTCAGCCGCAATCGCCGCAAAGGGATTGGATGGCGCCAAGGTTTTCACGACTTGCATCAGGGGCGAGTCGCTGACGCGCGTCGCTTTAGCTTCATCGACTCGCTTGGAAGCATCGGTGCCGTAACGCTGCTGCATCTGTTGCGCGATGGCTGGATCCATGCGCTTTCCGGGTTGAATGACATTGGCCAGGATCAAGCCGATCAAGACTGAAATGCCGGAAATGACCAAACAATACGCGAAAGCTTTGAGGCCAATTCGGCCTAACTTGCGAACATCTCCTATCCCAGCCACACCGACAATTAGAGAGGAAACAACCAGCGGAACTACAACCATCAGCAGCAACCGCAGAAAAATCTGCCCAATAGGATCCGTCAGATGGCGCGTCAACCACTCCACGGCTCGATGTTGTCCCCCGAGGAGAGCGTTAACCGCCAAGCCGGAAGCCAAGCCAATCAGGAGCCCAATGAAGATGCGCGAATGGAGTTGCACAAGCGAAGAGCGTCGTTCGATGAGTCGAGCTTTGCGAGCTTATACTTTCTCTCGAAACAGATTTCCGGATAGGGAGGGCAAACCTGCTGGTTTGCCGAGGATTAATGCTCGCGCTGCATCGGGCCGGACACATTGAACTGCCGGCCAAACGCCAGTCCCCGCCCAATAACGCCATGGCCCACCGACGCGTGGCCGAGGTCCCGTCCATCGACACCACGCCCATCGAGATGTCGCTGGAGCAGTTGGGGCCACTGGAGCTGCGGCTGGTTCGACGGGCCGAAGGCGAAAAGGTCTTTGCCCATCTGCTCCATCGTTATCACTACCTGGGCTACAGCCGTCCGGTCGGTGAGCATCTGAAGTA
>VHDE01000226.1 GCA_016871515.1 Verrucomicrobiota bacterium | reverse complement strand
CCGCTTCCGCGTCCGCGATCTGCTGCTTCATGCGACTCTCTCGGGTATCCAACCCCTGAATCAACGGCCGCCAAGCCGCATATTTCAAGACGACGATGTAGACCACGAACGTGACAAGCGACCAAATGGCCAAATCACGATGCCATTCGATCACCGGACGCTTTTCATGGGAACCAGCTTCCGAATGAGCCTCATCCGACGCGAAGGCCGGTGTCACGAAACCGGACTGTCCCACGAACAGGCCGATCACCAACAACGACAAACCAATCAACTTGTGCATCGAGGCACCTCAAGACGAAGAGTAGGACGGGCACTCTTGCCCGTCGCATGCACGAGACGGGCAAGTGCACCCGTCCGACTTTCGCGAAACTACTTCACTTCCGGGTACGGGCTGCCGTGGATGATGCAGACGATCAACGCGAAGAACGTCGCACCTTCAATGAGGGCGGCCGCGATGAGCATCGCCGTCTGAATGTTGCCGGCGACTTCCGGCTGACGAGCCATGCTCTCCAGTGCGGACGAGCCGATCTTTCCGATGCCGTAACCGGCACCGATGATCGTCAGAGCGGCACCAATCGCGCCACCGCTAAACGACGCTGGACCTTCGGCGGCCGTTGCCACGACCCCCATCGCCAACAAGGCCGCAATGGCCAACGAACAAATCTGGAATGCCTTTGCCACTGTATCGTCTCCTCTGAAACTAGGTTGTCGGGGCCAAACCCCGCGTTGCCAATGAACCGATTTCGTTTTGTCGCCACGCTCGCCAAGAGCGCGGGCTTCTTCCGGAACTCACCCACGCTCTTGGCAAGCGTGGTTAGGGACTTAGTGCGGATGCACTGCCGTCCCGATAAACAACGTCGCCAAAAAGGCGAAGATGTACGCCTGCAAAAACGCCACGAATAACTCCAGCATCCCGACGCCGATCTGAGCCGCGATACTGGCGGGAGTCACCATATAAAACAGTACGTTGTTGATCTCGAAGGTCGCAATGAATCCAAGAAACACTGCGATGACTGTGTGACCAGCCATGATGTTCGCGAATAGACGGACGGCCAACACACCATGCTTGATGAACAGGCCGAGCAACTCGATGCACCAAATCATGGGGATCAGCAGAGGTTTTAAGGCAGCGGGAACATCCATACTCGGACAGAGCGCCTTCCAGAAGCCGCCGAAGCTCAACTCTTTTGAGCCATAGAAGACGGTCGCCCCGAACGCAGTGATGGCCAGCGCGCCGGTAACATTAATCTCGCCCGTCGCCGAGCCAAGCCACGGAATCGCACCCAGCAGATTGCAGATCAAGACGTAGAAGAAGCAACTCCAAATAAACGGCAAGTATTGATCTGCCGGATGAGCGTGAGTTGCTACCGGAGCATGCTGGTGATGGCCATGATCGTCGTGGCCATGCCCGTGATCCTCATGCCCATGATGACCTTCGCCAATCGTCGGGCGCACCACGTTGTCCCGCATATAGAGGGCGAGCGTTTCCCAGAAGTTCCACCATCGCCCGCTGACGGGCCGACCGCCGGAGACTCGCTTCGCGAGTCCGGTTCCAATCCAAAACACGATTGCCGCGGCGACCAATTGCAGCACCATGAACTTCGTCAGATGCAGCGGACCGATGTGCGGCAACGGCCACTCCCCTCCGAGGAATTGCGGCACCTCGAAGTACTCGTAGTCGCGAACGTGATGGAAGGTATCCCCAGACATCGGGGCAAACTCCAAATCAAAAACTTGGCCGACTCAAACGGGAAATCAACTACGCCACTGGCTGCGATGGAAGGCTCGACGTGTTCGCCCCACGCGATTTCACGATCAGCAACGTCTCGACCAGCAGCGTCACGGAATAAAACACAACGAGCCAACTCAGGAATTCCTTGACCCCCAACTCGGCTCGAATTTCGTGCAAGAACAACGTCGCGATCAGTACGACGAACATCCGCAGGCCAGAGCCCGCGAGAAACGCATACGCCTTGTTCTTCGCGAACTCAAAGTACGGAATCGCAAAGAACAGAACACAACCCGGCAACCAACACATCAACGCTGAGTAAGTCAGCCCTTCCAGACCCAACGCCCCAGCCAACCCGAAAGCTGGCCCGGCGAGCACGGCCCATAGCGCAACCGCGCAGGCAGTGAGAACACCACATCGCTGCCACGGAGATTGAGTCGTTGGAAGTGAGATCATTGTTGCGAAGGACCAGAGTTATCGGATTTCTTCTCAGACGAAATTGTAGGAGGCCCTTTAGGCGGCGGTGTCAGTTGTTTGATCAACTGAACCAAACTTGTTCCCGCCACGAAGAGCCCGAAACACGCACCAATTACCGTCAACCAGGGGTAGAGATTCCAGTGCCGATCCAGCCAAAACCCCGCACCCGCCGGTAGCGCCATTTCCAGCGAGATGGCGGTGATTTGATGCACCCATCGCGAAGCAACGACCATCGGAGGCTCGGAATCCTGGCGTGGCATGCTGGCACCGCCTCCAGGGACCGACGGAAAACCGGGGAGCGTAGTGGTGGCTTTTCGGCCGAGCAAGCGACTGGTTACAGGTTTGAAAGGAAATTCTTAACCTGCGGATCGGC
>VHDE01000225.1 GCA_016871515.1 Verrucomicrobiota bacterium | reverse complement strand
CTGAACGACGAGGGACACGCGCTTGAAAGCATGATTCCCGGCGCCGTTGAGGTCGAAGGCAACGACAGCGACGAATACAAGGAGGAAACCTTTGAAGCCTTCGCCCGCGGCGAAATCCGCGTGCTCGTCTCCAAGCCCGTCATCGCCGGCTTCGGACTGAACTGGCAGCATTGCGCGCATCAGACCTTCTTCCCCTCGCACTCCTTCGAGCAATGGTATCAGGCAATCCGGCGCTGCTGGCGCTTCGGCCAAAAGATGCCCGTGCGCGTGGATATGATTACCAGTGAGGGCGAGCGTGGGGTTCTCGCCAATCTAAACCGGAAGGCGGAAGCAGCGACGCAGATGTTCACGCGACTAGCTGAACTCATCAACAACGAACTACGGATTGAGCGCAAGAACGCGCACACCCGCGCCATGCAAACTCCCCGTTGGCTATGACCCGCGACCACATCTTCCGCGCCATCCGCGCAGAGCGCAAACGTCAGCGCGCCCAATGGAACAAGACGCACCGCTTTGGGTTTGGGGACTGCTCGTCCTTGCGTGTCAGCAACGCCACGAAGTCCGCCGTGCTCGCCGAGGAATCGGGAGAAGTATGCCGCGCAGTTTTGGAAGGAGACACAACGCAACTACGAAAGGAACTTGTCCAGGTCGCCGCGGTCGCGGTGGCGTGGCTTGAAGCATTATGAGCCTCATCAATCAGGAAATCACCCACACATACGCGCTCTACAACGGCGATTGCGTCAAGGTCATGCGCGACATTCCCGGCGCCTCAATCGATTTCAGCGTGTTCTCGCCACCGTTCGCGGATTTGTATTGCTACAGCGACTCACCAAACGACCTCGGAAACGCCAAGGATTATCGGGAGTTTTTCACCCACTTCGGCTTTGTAGTCGCCGAACTCGCCCGCGTCTTGAAACCGGGCAGGAATGTGTCGGTGCATTGCATGGACATTCCGGCGATGAAAGAGCGCGATGGCTACATCGGCATCAAGGACTTCAGCGGCGACTTGGTGCGCGCCTTTGAGCGGGAAGGCTTCATCTACCATTCCCGGCACATCATTTGGAAAGACCCATTGATCGAAGCCACGCGCACAAAGGCTCTTGGGCTCATGCACAAGCAACTTCAAAAGGATTCCATCATGTCGCGGGCCGGATTGCCTGACTATCTCCTGACGTTTCGCAACAAGGGCGCCAACTCCGTCGCGATTTCTCACCCTGACGGGCTCACCCGTTATTGTGGGAAGCACGACCCGACGAAGGGCGAGACGGGAATCAAGCGCAGTCACAACATCTGGCGCGCTTATGCGTCCCCGGTGTGGACCGACATTCGCCAAACGCACACGCTGAATCACAAGAATGCGAGGGACGGAGACGACGAGAAGCACATTTGCCCGCTTCAGCTCGACGTAATCGAGCGAGCGTGCGTGCTGTGGTCGAACCCCGGCGAAGTGGTTTTGACGCCATTCATGGGCGTAGGCAGCGAGGTGTTCGGAGCGGTCATTAACGGGCGGCGCGGCATTGGCATCGAGTTGAAGCCGTCTTATTACGCGCAAGCCGTCCGCAATCTTGTCGAGGCGGCCAATCACAAAAATCAAACGGACTTTGCATTTGACCACGATAACGCGGCCATAGGCAATCAATTGCAACCGAGCAAGGGAGGATTTGACGAAACGCTAGTGACCGCTAACGACCAAGCTGAGCGACAGCCATGAGCGTCGAAACCAACGCCACGATTGCAACCGAGACGCCGCCGGCGCTCGTGTTCCTCACTGAGTAACGCAGAGGTCAGCCACGATGCCCCGCCGCAATAACGCCAGATGACTCACGAACTCAAAAACGTGCCGCCGAAGCCCGACGCTCCCGAACTGCAAAGCGGGGCATCGTTGGCTGCACCGTCTTGTTCGGCTAATGCGGTGCGATGGTTGGAAATGAAAGAAGCTGACTGGCAGCGCCAGCAAAGAAAAGAATGGCCTTCGGTGCGGTGCGTGTTGGACATTATGAATGATCCAGAGCCGCCGGAATGGGAACAACGGGACAGCGAATATCAATACCGCAAAGGCTTCTATCACGGAATCGCTGAGGCTGCCGAACTCGTCTCTCGGCTATACAAACGCGGCGGGTATGTGCGCCCGCAAGAAATCGCAAACATTCTGGGCGACTGGACCAACGACTTGCGGAAATGGATGTCACAATCCATGTCAGAGCAACCGCTGAAATGGGACGGCCATCCGTCACTGAAATGGACGCCGTGGCCGGAAGTGAAAAAAAACGTCCATGAGCGAGATGAGTGGGCCTGCACACGGTGCGGCGCAACAACTGAATTGGATGCACACCACATCGAAGCGGTCCGCGATGGTGGACTGCCTGAACTCGAAAACCTGGTGACGCTATGCAAGACGTGTCACCGTTAGCCGAACAACCAAGCTGAGCGACAGCCATGAGCGCCAACCCAAACGCCCCGATTGCGACCGAGGTTAGCGGAACCGAATTAGAGCCGCGCTCCGATAGCACGCAAAGCCCGCCGCAGAGCGGAGTGGGAGGAGTTCTGCTTTCCAGGATCGGCAACCTGCTCGTGGTTCGTGATGACGTTCTCGC
>VHDE01000224.1 GCA_016871515.1 Verrucomicrobiota bacterium | reverse complement strand
AGAGCGCTTGACACTTCTCATAGCAGGGCGAGCCTGCCGGTGAGCCGACAAACAGTAATCGCGAATTGCTTCTGCCGGCTCACCGGCAGGTTCGCCCTGCCAACCGCGGACTGTGCCAATGTTGTGTGCTTCGATTTAGAACTCCAACAGCGTCACGTCGAACATCCGCTCGAACATCCAGACCATGGCCACCATCGCAATGGCGGCGGAGCCAAGCCGCAACGTCAATCGATGGTAAGCCCACGAGCGTCGCAGAGCAAAAGCCAGCGGCAAAAAAACGGCCACGATGGCGAGTTGACCGAGTTCAACGCCCACATTGAAACCGACGAGAGAAAGAATGTGCGCGCCTTGCGACAAACCGAGGTCGCCAAGGACATTCGCAAATCCAAAGCCATGAATGAGGCCAAACACAAACGCGATTACCCAAGCCCTGCCTTTGGAAAATGGACGAATGTTGTTGATGGCCGCCAGCACGACGGACGCGGCGATTACCGATTCTACCCAGCGAGAGTTAAGGTGAACGATTTTGAGTGTTGCCAAACTCAGCGTCAGGGAGTGCGCGACGGTGAAAGCCGTTACGATCTTCAGCACATTGATGAAGGCAGGTGAAAACCGTTCCACGATTTCCCATCCGGCCGGCGAGTACCGCAAGACCGCCGGAAGCAGCAGCGCCAGCAAAAACAGAATATGGTCGAAACCAATCCAGATATGCCAAATGCCTTCCCAAATAAACGCTAGGAGTTCTTTGCCGCGATTGGGTTCGCTCAGTTCGAAGTGCTGCGTGGTTTGGTCGGGACTGAAAATAGCCGCTCGCGTCTCGTCCTGATACTCCAGTCGCATTAGACCACGATGTTGTGGGTCAAGGTCAAAAAAAGCCCCGTAATTCACCTCGAGCGCGGCCGCTTTGAACCGTTCTTCCGCGGCTAACCGAAGGACAGCGTAGGCTCCATCAGCATGAGTATCGACAAGAAGGTCCGTCACACGCAGAGGAAGCGGACTCTCACCGGCCCGCAGTTCAAGTCGAGACAAGGCATATGCTTCGACGGCCTTCTGGCGCTCTTGAAGTTCACCCCACGTGATATCGCCATCATCGTTCACGTCCAAGCCGATCGCGTATTCCAGATCGCGAACCGAAAGGTCCCATTGCCCGGAGAGGACAGAGTTGGTGATCGTAATGGTCAGGTAGCTGTCACTCGGCCGGTGGGCTTGGATAGGAAGCGTAATGAGCCCGACAGTGAGGATGATCAACCAGAAAGACGTCAACACGGACGCCGACCGTACGGAGCGCGGACAGCCTTGTCCGCGCTCCGTACCATTCCTTGTGCGCGCGCAGGACAGGCGTCCCGCCTGTCTGGAACTTATCTTAGCATCAGGACAAGGGAGACGCTCCGTCCTGCCCAGCGCGCGCTGACGGCAATTAGCGGGCCTTGGAACGCGTAGTCGGTTGACTTTGGTCGGATGGGCTGCCGACAAGTGTTTCATGAGCGGCTTGTAATCGACTGCGCAGTCTAGACAGATGCACATCCTCCAGACGAGTTTTTTCTAGCCAATTAAGGATCGGTGTGGCGGCGTCAACCTTGCGCGCCGCGAGACTCGCTTCGAGGAGAAGCCGCGCATCGATCGGCTCGCGTTCGATTGCCCAATTCTCTTGTGCCAGAGTCAGAGCAGCCTCTGCTTGATCGAGGAGATGGAGAGTGAAACGCGCTTCCTCGCCAGGATGAACCATGTCACCGCGAAGGCGGCTGGCCGCGAAGCGATCTTGCAATAGGGCGGGCGTGCTTCGCCAAGAGCTGCTTGCTGTTTGGGGCGGCTCGTTCGGCCAAAGCCAATCGCAGGAGAAGCGTGTCCACCCGTGTTTTGTCGTGCAGAAGAGTGATCACTTCCGAGAATCGCTCTTGGTCCAACAAAAAGTCCGAATAAGCTCCCAGCAAATAAACGTGCGATGGGCCGGCCGAGATCGCTTGCTGAAAATGTTCGCCGGCTTTTGCGACGTAGCCAAGCCGGGCAGCCATCTCGGCCAAGGTCGTCATCGCCCATAGCATCTCGTGATGGGGTGCGTTTGCATTCCTTTCAACGGTGCTGAGAAGCAATCGATAACTCTTGTCACCTTCCCCATTCAGACTGGAAATGCCGCTCGCGCAAGTCACAGTGACCAGTTCAGACGCGAGCGGCCAGGGGGGCAGGCACGAGAGCTTCGCAAAGGAAGACAAACACTCACGCGTTGATTACCCGATTCGATGTGACGCTGTCCCAGTTCCCTCTTTGCGTTCTCTGCGCTCTTTGTGGTGAATCTTGGGTTTCACTACATTTTATCCCAATTACTCAACGTAAACTTGTCCTTGCGCATCGCGTGTCCGTTTTCGAGCAATAGATTGTTCAGGAAAAGTTCCTGGCCCGATTTTGTCTCGAGGAAAACGTCGGACAAATAGCGGTCCCATTTGTCAGGTTTGGTCGTGGTAATTGTCACAGCCACCGACTTGCCGATCAGCTCTTCAACGAATCTGCGAGCCGCCTTGCCCTCGGCCGTGTCGAGTTCCGGCACATCGAGCCCGCGCAGGCGCAGCTTTTCTTTGAGCCACTTTTTGCTCTCCAGATAAATCTCCATCCAGAGCGTGTCGCCATCGACCACTC
>VHDE01000223.1 GCA_016871515.1 Verrucomicrobiota bacterium | reverse complement strand
TTCGAGTCCAATCTTGGGATGAGCTTCGCCAACGAATCCTGCAAGGCATAGCCGAGATCAACGCTGCACCGGTGGTTCACCGCTGGAAAAGATTCGATCTTCTAAAGCCCGCATTATCTGTCGAGTGATTAATGAAACGTTATACTAGTACCTATGCCAGGAAGCGATTCGGCATTCGCAATGTTATGCCGATGATTGCGGCGTTAAGAATAATGTTCACTGGCGGCACTATGGAAGCCGGGCATTTTCCGCAAAACTGCCCCAGGGAATCCCTTGGAACCGAATTACCGGGATGTCCTAATGTGAAGGTTAATTAATTAATCGGGGTCAACTGAGCGACGAAGCCGCCGTCCAGTGCGATGCGGACTTTCAGCTTGTCGTTTGACGAAACACGGAGATTCTCAATCGCAAGCAAGTTCGGGTTTGTCTCGCTATCGTTCGCATCCTTCCAAATCCGAGCGCGGTAGCGTCCCGCTCCGAGGAACGACAGCGGCAAGGTCAGTTCGCGAGGTCCTTTGGACGCCAGGCCGCCCAAGTACCAGGTCTTTCCTTTTCGGCGGGCGGTCACCAGGAGCTCGCCGATTTCGCCCACGAGCACTCGGGTTTTGTCCCACCAGGTGGGAACGAGTTTCAAAAAATCGAATCCCGGCTGCCCTTGGTAAGCCGTCGGATAATCCGCAACCATCGGATTCGCGTTATCGTAGCAGACGTACATCGCGAGCTGGTGACAACGCGTGCCGAGCACGTTGGGCGCGACATGTTGCGGCTTAAAGTTGGCGCGCGTCACGGCGCGGAACCCGCCGAGATGATAATCCATCGGCCCAGCGATCAGGCGCGTGAACGCCATCATCAGATCGTGTTCCGGCGTGCAGCGGCCGCTCCATTTGAGATATTCCAGGTTCAGCGCGCCCTCGTGGTTCATCAGATTGGGATAAGTCCGCTCCAGACCGGTGGGCTTCCAGACGCCGTGCAAATGAATCATGATGCGATGCCGCGCGGCCGCCTGCAGAATTTCCTCGGCGAACTCGACGTGCTCCTGGTCATCGTGATCAAAGAAATCGACCATCATGCCGCTCCAGCCCATCTTCTCGAACGCGGCGAAAGCCTCGTCTACCTTCCCACGCAGCGCTGCCTGATGCACCCAAGTCCAAAGCCGCACATTTTTCGAGGCGGCGTAAGCACGAATTGCCGCCAAGTCGAAGCCGGCCCGCAGCCGGGTGACGTCGGTGTCCGGCCCCGGCTCGACGCCCTTTTGGGACTGATGGTACCATGGCGTTGTTACTCCCTCCGTCGAAGTGATGGAGTGCGTGGGAATGCCTTCCCGGGCGCAGAAGTCGATATACTTTTTGGCCATCTCGAGGGAAAGCGCGGGCGGGCCAGGTTGTCCGTCATAGACGTCACCATTCCACCAATGAAACGTGATCTTGCCCGGCTTGATCCAAGAGGTGTCCCTGATCTTCGAAGATTCGTTAAGGCAATAGAGAGTTTGCGATTCGAGCAACGCACCGGGCCGATCGCCCAATAACACAACGCGCCATGGCGTGCGCATAGGCAGTTGACGGACCACTTTGGCGCCGTCCGCGCGCGGGGTTAGGCGGCACACCAATTCGTCCGCCGTGGACGGTTCGAGAGATCGCATGAGCGACATGCCGGCATAGTGGCGTAACGCCGCCTCCGTGATGGCAGCGTAAGTGCCATCCGCCCACGAGAGCGTCAAAGGAAGGTCGAGCAATGGGCCTCGCTTGAGATCGGAGTAGCGCGTGGGAACGACCTCGTGTTCGTGCGAGGTCTTGAAGTTTTCGAGGAACTGCGCGTAGGCGGTTGGTTCACCTGCGACCCGAAAAGAAGTCGTTTCTTCGGTAACCGTCACCGAGCGCGCCGGACTCTCCGCCAGCATCTCATAGCGCAAGGCAATGGCATCGTCGTAGCATCGAAACATCACGTCGGTACGCTGGCCCTGGCGGGTTTTGAGCGCGAGGCGGATTTCACGGAAGCGGTCGTTGGCGCGGTCCGATTTCCCAAACAAGACGCGGACGCGCCGGTTGGCAGAACGTTCGCGCGCGCGAATAACCCGGACACCAGCCATCAAATCGCCGACATCCGCAGTTTGAAGTCCGAGCCGGCAATTGGCCAGAACTGGTTTCCCCCGAAAAGCAGCCGACCAGCGTGGACCTTCCGAGGAACCGGCCGCGGGGAACTCGACAGTGAGTTGGATTCGTTTGTCGGGCGAGGCCAGATGGTAAGCCTCCCCAGCCTGAGTGTCCCTGTGCGCACCCAGCAGCAGCACAACCGCTGCGTACAAGGTCGCCGCCGTCCTTTTTGCTGCACAAGATTTCACAAGCGATAGGGAATTACGACTGTATCGAAAGATGTCCATGGTCGGCGGCCAAGCATCCGCGCTTTCTCTTGCGGCGTTGACGCTCAAAGGACTAACACAAGCGCCGGCAGTGCTGCAATCCACTAAATCCACTAACGGCAATTTCGGAAGGTGGTCTGAGTTGTCGCCTGGATTTCGCCGAGGTCGAATTTTCAGGGATTCCGAGAATTTCTTCGCTTTTTTTTCGGCATCCTGCTCGTCGCAAGACGACAATTCCCCCGCTGTCCCCTTGGCTCCTTTTTCAATCGGCAGACTAGCAAAGAGCATCG
>VHDE01000222.1 GCA_016871515.1 Verrucomicrobiota bacterium | reverse complement strand
TAAAGATCTTCATCCTCCTTCACGAAAAGAAATAGAGGGCATTGCGCGACCTCCTCAACGAGCGCGCCGACTTCTTCGGGCCGGATTCCCGCCGTCGGCTTAAGGATCGTTCCAAAGGCAGGTTGAGTGGCGTTAAAACTCGTCAACTGGCGAACACCTTGCGGACCGTGGGCCGGCCCGGGAAATGTGCGCATTAGTTTTCCGGGAATCTGCAACCCCACAAGGCGGGAGTCTTGATTCTCATAGACATCAAAGATAATCGCGCCGGCCACGGTATGGAGCAGATCACATGAAGTTAAGTGCCCGTCTGGTTGCAGCATCATTTTCAGCGGGAATGCCACGTGCAACAAACCGATCCGCCCCGTCGCGTCAAAAGCATCCACTCCAGCGGCTCGCGCGGCGCATTGCTCGAGCAGCGAGCCCGCGGGCGGGTGCTTAACACCGATCGTCGCGTGGTAACTGATTTCTTCAACAGCATCGGCCAATTGCATCGTCCGAAAAGCAAAGAAATAAGAAGCCACCACGTAATCGTCCATGGTCGGCGGCGGTTTTTCACCCAACCGCTCGGTAATAATTTCGCGGAGGCGCATCTCGCGTTCGTCCGCATCATGCCAAAGCAAACTCAGTGTCGTTGGATCAATTGATTTCATTGTATGAGTCCGGGTCCAGTGACGCCTCAGTGGTTTAAACGTTATTCCTGAAGTTCTATCGATCGATGATTCCGCTCGCGCAACAAACGATCGATCGTTTCTCGCGCCGGCTTGCCCTCATCTTGAATTAGCACCTCGGCTCCGACGCGATCCAGCGTTTTGGAGCGAGTCTCATTCCAGGCTTGAAGAGCGTGTTCCGCAGCGCGGGTCCGTTCATCAGGCGAACCGACAAAATCAAACACGACGTCACGAAAACCTGGCAACCGCTTCAAAGAACGTTCCGCGATATAGCGCACTGCCGCGTATGGATCCTTCAAGCCCTCGATCAAAAATGGCGGCAACCATTTTTCGCCTGAAGCTTGCTTCGCTGGCTCCCATCCCATGCTCCAGGCGACCAAAGCCCGTTGTCCAGCATCCCCTTTCAATAGCCAGAGCAACGCCGCTGCGATCGTTTGCTCGTCGCTATTCAAGTCGGGCTTCGGTGCGCCATGCCACTGCGACAGATGACCAGCCGTCCAACCGAGCGTTTTGTCCAAGTGACAAAGATTGCAGGCATTGGGGCGTCCGGTTTCCAAGCTACTCTGCACGCTCGGGCTATCGATCGTGTGGCTTCGAATCGCCTTGAGCAGGCCGTAAGTCGTGTGCGGCATATGGCAATTGTAACAAAGGCTGCCTGTCGAATTTGGCGCGTGATGCGTGTGCGCTTCAAGTGTTTCGCCGTGAGACTTGTGACACTGCACGCACGCGTGATTCGTTTCCATTCTCTCGGCGAGTTGATCATTCGGATCGCTCTTGTGCATGGAATGACAAGAGAGGCACGACAGCTCACCGCGCTGATAGCACGGCGATTCAACTAATCCATTATACTCGCGACCCGAGACGCGGATTATCCCGTCGGGCCAAAACTGGCCGTCGAACAGCGCCGGGTTCCGCTGCAATGGCCCATGAAACCAAGGCTGTGTTTCCAGCTTCGTTGGTTGCACCACTGGATTCTTCTCTTGCAGATCGTCGCCGGGCCGATAGCGGAATCCGTTCTGCCGCCAATCTTCGCGGTCTGGAATCCAATTCACCCCATGGCATTGCCCACAGACCTGCGACGATCTCTTCGGCGCTTGTCTGGCCGGGTTTACAATGGTGGGATCCGCCTTCGTTTTCGAAAGCCGATGCAGCTCGTAGCGCCGCGCCGGACTGCGATTGGCCGCAACGTGCCGTTCAGCCGGGCCATGACATGACTCGCAAGCGATACCAAGCTCGCCGACATGGCTGTCGATGATTCTCGAGTGCGGATCTTGCCTCGGTTGTCCAGCCGTGCTGTGACAATTGATGCAATTCAAATTCCAGACCTGGAGCGCTTGCGGAATCTTTGGATCGCGCAGGAAAACATCTGCCCGCGGCGCCCAACGTTGATCCTCGAAAAGGTACGTGAACGGAAAGGCCGCTTGTTCGTTCCCCGACCGGCCCGAAATCCAATAAGCCTGCATGTGATGCGAACCCGTCATCATGGCGATCCGTTTCTGGACACGCGGCGTCGAGCCTCCAGATTGCAAAACGCGTTGGACCTGGTTCGAATCTCTTTTCCAGTCAGGGTCATCCATTTCCGCCCAGAATTCGTCTCCCTGGCGCCGCAAATAAAAGGTCTCGCCATTTAACGCGAGCTTCACATCATTGAAATCACCGCGAACTGTTTCTGGCGTAGCGCGCTGGGTCATCGTTCGATGGAAGGTACGATGCCAGCTCGCGTATTCGTTTGGGTGACAGGCTTGGCATTTGTCAGACGCAACGTAACCTCCCGAACGGCCTGCGCGGGGGATTAACCGCGTTGTGTTCTCGTGAGCTTTGATCTTCTGTTGCATCTGCCTGCCCCAGTGGCAGGCGGCAACAATTACTAGGGTGATACCCCCGAAAGCAATTGCCAATGGCACACGAGGAAAGCGGCGTGATCGTGTGAAGACTGGATAAAAGCCAACAGCAATAAATGCTGCCAGGATCAGCCACTCGAACGGCATAGTTCATCGAACGC
>VHDE01000221.1 GCA_016871515.1 Verrucomicrobiota bacterium | reverse complement strand
GGACGGCGACGGTGGAACAGATCATGAAAAAGATCGAGCGGGCACGCGCCAAACTGGAAGCGATCAAGCCGGGATGCACCCAGCCGAAAGGGAAAAAGATCGCAAATGATACGTCTAGTCATTTGTGATACACTACACTAGCGAGACGGGAAGTGAGTTGGTTCGACGCTTCAATGTTCCACATAATCAACCAAAAC
The DNA here is from genome assembly GCA_016871515.1 of Verrucomicrobiota bacterium. Lineage (GTDB taxonomy): Bacteria > Verrucomicrobiota > Verrucomicrobiia > Limisphaerales > SIBE01 > SIBE01. The sequence continues at coordinate 2,500 of VHDE01000221.1, read as the reverse complement.
TGGCGGCGTTCCGTTTGTGTCCTCAATCAGCCGCAGTGCCGCGTCAATGACAGCGTGTTGCTCTGTCGCATTGTTGGGACTCCCTAACGGGTATCCGTGACGGAATGGGACGCAGAGCGCTCGCGGCGGGCGCACGCGCTCGGCCACTTCGCGAAGGAGTTGAATGGCGACCGTCGAAATTCCCTGCCTTTCCAACTCGGCAGCGATCAGGCTCACGGCCTGATTGCACATCGGTCAGACAGGAACCAGTAGCGCGACGTCCACAGCATCTTCGACCAATAGCCGAGCCGCGGCCGGAGCCGTGTCACGCACCAGACGGCCGGGCGCGGTGATTGACCCCATGAAGGAGAGATAGCGGCGATTGACGCAGCCAATGCGGCCCGATCGCACCAGTTCGTGCATCCGGTCGATAGGAAAGGCGAGGTTCGGATCTTGGCGTATTCCCCCGTGGTCGAACGATTCGCTTCGGTGTGTTTCAACCAAAGTCGCAGTATTAACGTCGCTGGGGATTTCACGAAAACTGCAGTCGCCACCACGAATGGAATCATCGAATCGAATTTGAGCCGGCAAAACAAAACCCGCGCTCGAAATTAAGGCGATGCGGCAAGCAGCGAGTGGTTTGCGGGTCGGTGTCCAAGGGACCGTCTCAATGCGCCGCCAGCGATATGCTTTCAGGAATAGCCGCGTCGGCAGTGCAAAATCATTCAGGCTCGCCATTGCGGGACAAGTAAGCAGGCATCTCAAGTCTGGGATGAACTCATTAAGTTAAACTGTATTTAAGCGAGAGGCGAGAAGACGTGAAATGCATTCATCCCCGGCTCTCGTCCTCCCTTTGTCCCGTCTTCGCATCCGCTCGGGCCGTGCGCTGCCCAAAAAGCGAGACGCTCTCCTATTCGCGGCTACTGACCTTATCGGTGGTCGGAAAATCGTTGGGAAGTTTAGACGTCACTTTGCCGGTGGCTGCCCATTCGGCGCCGCGCTGGAGAGTTGTTATGAAGCCCACGCATTTCATCGCTTCGACGCTGTGGCCGAGTGTTGTATGGAAGACACGCCCTTTGCCGTATGAAATCGTCATGAGCATCGGCTCATGATGGCCGGAGCCATTGGTTTCCTTCGTGGCAAACGCCGTCGCCAACAGAGTCAGATTCTCCGCCGGCCCGCGCAAGCGGTCGTACAACTCGTCTTTGGCGTGCATCCATTTTTCGGGAAGTCCGGCGGTAATGGGATGATGGGAATCGCGAACCTCGACCACAAAGGGGTGCTGGCTGCCATGGCCGCCGCCGCGCCCGGGCGATGAATCACGAACAATTTTCCCATCGACAAAACGCACGTAAGGCCCTGCCTTTTCGGTCCGGTCTCCCCAACCACCTAAACCGATGATTTCGTTATATTCCTTCCATTCGGGAAACGAATTGTTGGCCGCATGCACGGAAACGAAGCCACCGCCGGATTTAACATACTGAACAAAGGCGTCCTCGGTTTCTTTGGACCAAGGCTCGCCGTTGTAATTCGAGACGACCACGGTGTAGGTGGCAAAGTTCGGCTTGAAGGCGGTCATGCTCTGGCCTTTGCCGGGTGACGTCGCAACGTCCACGGTGAACAAGCCCGAATTTTCCAGGGTTTTCTTGAGCACAGGCGTTGTTGCCTTCCAATCATGGTTGTTTTGGCCATCAATGATAAGCGCTTTCATTGTCGCTGCAGGACAGACGATAGTCGTGAGAATCGAAACGATAAGGCTGATTAGAATTCGGGTTTTCATAGATGATGCACGATGTGTGGCAACCGTGTTGGACGGCATGTTACGGAGCGCAGGCCAAATCGTCAACGCTTTGGGATGGAGAACGACTCGATCTACGAGCAACACGCTCTCGAGAACTCGACGTCCTGTCAGAGTTGGTCACATTAGGGTCACATCTTCGGGGGCACATTAGAGTCACATCTTAACTTTTGAATTTGACAAATGTTTCTGGGCTTCGGCCAGTTTTGCCGCCAGGACTTGCTCGGCTTTGAGCCGGCGCCCAAAACGGCTGATCGCGCTGCCCACCGTCGTGTAATCCAATCCACCCGCCGACTCACCCATCTGTTTGAGACGCAGCCGCCCAGCCCGGCGGCCCAACCAAAACCCCATGTCCCGCCCCCAATCTCCGTGCCGGTCTCGAAACTCCTCCCAGTTCTCTTCCTTAACCCGTTCGACCGCCCGAACCGAAAGTGGGGTCACATCTCTGCATTCGATAAATGTTTCTGAGCTTCAGACGAGGTCATTAGGGTCACATCTTAAGATGTGACATTTCATGCCCATGGCGCAATTCTTTCCCTAAAGCGTTGACCGCAGGCCGCTTCCCCGAACCCGGGGACGACGAACTCCTGGCCGGCCCCTCCCGCAACTTCCAGGTGTTCGATCCGCTGGACTTCCTGGCGGAAGTGACCCAACACATCCCGGACCCGGGCAGCCATCTGGTGCGCTACTACGGAGGGTACTCGAACAAGACGCGGGGCCAGC
>VHDE01000220.1 GCA_016871515.1 Verrucomicrobiota bacterium | reverse complement strand
ATTAATCCCCTGGGTTCGTTGGGCCATTTCGTAGTGAATGTTACTGGCGCCGAACATGGGCTGGGCCTGCTCGGCCCAGTTTTGGGGGGCCAAACGCCGTTGGATTCTAGCCTTGCGATTGCGGAGAGTTTTGCGGTAAGTTCTGCTCACTCGAAATGACCTTTTGTTGGTTGGTTGCTTTCTTTGAACAATTGCATTTCAACCAATATTTACGGCCATTTCGAGCTTTTTTGTTTTTTCAAGCCAAATAATCACGCTTGTTGCAGGCCTAGATTAGGCAGGGCGATTCAGCGGCGTGACGTGGCGGACCTGAAAGCAGCAGCCCACAAGCTTCGAGGAGGAAGCCTAACGTGTGGGTTCGTCGCCATCGCCGATCCGCTCGCCACGCTTGAGCGGATCGATCAAGAACAGATTGCGGGCGCCGCGCCTGGGTTATTAACGCGTGTGAAGGACGCCCTGCAACGGACACGGCAGTTCTTGCAGCACCTTGAGCAGTCGGGTAAACCGTGAGCCGGTGAGCATAATTAGCGTGCGTCCCAAAACCAATCGGAGCACGAACCTCAATCCGCTCGATCGTGGGCATGGGCAGGTGGGCGGACGTAAGTCCGCGCTCCGATTCGAATCAAAACGTTGGCCGTCGAGAAAGATACATGAACAGACTGCTCTACGTTGAGGATGACATCATTACCGGCAGTGTTTATCGGCGCCACTTTCAGGCGGCCGGCTATCAAGTTGAGCTGGCCGATAATGGAGAACAAGCGCTGGCGGCATTGATGCGCTCCGAACCCGATATCGTTGTCCTTGACCTCCTCATTCCGAAGGTCAACGGTTTGGACATTCTCAAACATATTCGTTCACAGCCAGCGACAAAATCATTGCCCGTCATCGTCTTCACCAATGTTTATGCGAGCGACATGATCAGCCAAGAGGAACAAGCTGGAGCGGACAAATGGCTGCACAAGGCCAAAACTGACCTCAAGACCCTAATTCTGGCGATTGGCAGCGCACTTGACGATGCTCGGCAGAAGAGTGGAGCGGAGCAATCGCTTGCAGCTTCAACTCTTGAACAACCCGGCAACACTTCGGCGAATGCCGGGCAAGACCCGCGCGCGGCTCTTATGGAAGCCGCACCCTCAGCCCTCGCTGAACTGCGGCGGCTCGCCGCGGAACTGTTGAAAGAAGAACGCGATCCGGTTCGCTATACGTTGCTCGTCGAATGCTCAAATAATGTCCGCCGTTTGACCGGCCTAGCCGGCTTGGCACACGTCGAACTTTTCGCGCAGGTGGCTTCCGCCGTCGAGCTTTTGTTCAATACGCTATGCGAGAAACCTAATAGTGTTAATTCTTCCACGCTGCGCACGGGCAATCAGTCCGTTCAACTGTTGAATGCCATTTTTCCGCATGCTTTTTCCGACGTCGACAATCATTTCCGTCCGTTCAAAATCCTGGTGGTTGATGATGATCCGATATCCCTAAAGCTGGTTTGCGCAGCCTTGAAGAAAGGTGGACTCAACGCACAAGGCCAGGAAGACCCGGTCGCCGCCCTGGCTGCTTTCCAGTAAGACAAATTCGACTTGCTCATCAGCGACGTCAAAATGCCGAGAATGAGCGGATTCGATTTGTGGGATCAGGTGCGCTCGCTGCCTAGCGCCGCCAACTTCCCGGTCATCTTCGTCACTGCGCTGGACAATTTCACTGCGCCCGTTCGCTCAGCCAAGAGCGGCGGAAGCGATTTTATCGCCAAACCATTCTTACCGATCGAGCTTACCGTCAAATCAGTGATTCACCTCGTTGCGGGACGAATTCAAGCGGCGGACGGCGGCCTTCGCCCGTTAGGATCGGAGTGACCGCATCGGCCCACCTGAAAGATGGCACGAAGCGACAAGAAAAGAGGCTGCCACGTTGTGAACATGGCAGCCTCATTGAAAATCAGGATCGAACGCCTTCGGTGTTAAATTTAGATTAGACTAGTTTGCACCGCCTTGACGCCGTCCGCCACCGCCGCCACGTCCGCCTCCCTGCATACTCTTGAGGGCTTCAATTTGCTCGCTTGTGAATTTGCCGCGGACCTTCGCAAACGCTTTGGCTCGGGCGACTGCCAAGTCCGCCTCAAGTTTGGCGAGCGCGGCGGATTTTTCCCTAATCTTCGCTTCGTCCATTTTTTCGGCGTAGATCGCATTGTTCAGTTCGGTGCGCGCTTCGTTCACGGCCCGGGATTGCTCACGGACCTCTTGATTGACTTCCTGCATCGCCGCGCGTTGTTCCTCGGACATGTTGGCAAAAGCACCACCGCCGCCGCCTCGACGGCCTTGCCCCTGCCCTTGACCACCTTGACGGTTCGCGTCTTGAGCGGAAATCAGAGACGGGGTTACTAGCAAGAGGGAGGCGGCCAAGAGAGCAATCGTATGACGGATCGAACTGTAAGTTTTCATAGGTTGACGAGTTTTGATTAGCGTGACGGCATGCGCTGTTGCCAAGGATCAGCCTCGGTTTGTTCATCAATAACGCACGCGCCAATATTTTCCCTTAGCTCGATGCTGACATTCAACAGGGAGCATGTCCAGCTTTTAGTTGAAATTTTTTGGAGTGCGAATTGCGCCAAAAATTTTGTTACCCGGGAGGGGTTGAAATGAGTGGGGAAAAGATACGTTGCGCCAAAACTAACTGTTACCGTGGCTGGAATGGATAAAACAATGAGTCAGAGAACACGGAAAGA
>VHDE01000219.1 GCA_016871515.1 Verrucomicrobiota bacterium | reverse complement strand
CAGGGATGGAGACAGTTCTTAACTCATTTCCAAGAAGCGGCTTGATGGCACTGGAGCGGTTCGGGGCCTGTCCGCGAGGTCCCAAGGATAGACCGGACGGTCATCGTTCGCTCCACGGAACGCAACGCGCATCCCTTTTGGTAGAGCAAGCCAGAGGGCATAGGCCAGCGTTTGGCTTTTGAATGGCGCGACCTTACCGTTCGAATAGTGAAGGCGCGCCATCCGTGTGTCGATTGACGAGATGGTCTTCACTGCCTGCCGTGCTCCATGACGGGCGAGTTGTCCTCCCTCATGCCAACAATGAACCCGGCGGACTTTTGCACATGCGCCGCCGCTTGAACCACCAGAGTGCAGTTTTTTCGCAGGCGTTCCAGCCACGGGAACAGCGTGCCCTCCGCATACCAGAGGTTACGCGAGCTCGCGTCAGCGTAGGTCAGCCCAGCGCCCCAGCCCAGAGCGCGGCTGCATGCCGCGATGGTTGTCCCGGTCGTGATCACATTGTCGATGAAGTAAACCGGCAGAAGCTCCAGCGGGCCTGTGGTGCGGATGATGGCGTGTTGTTCCACGTTGAGTCCAGGAAGTCCACGCGCTCGGCGCTGGTAGGAGGATTCTACCGGCTGGGTGCGCCCGACCGCGCATTTGACACGTGCACCGGCGACGAACGCGGCGATTGCCTTTGCGAGTGCCAGGTTGGCGGTGGTTCTTCCGTCACTTGCAGGCACCGGCACAAGCCAGCACGGCCCATCGATGAGCGCAGCCATTTCCGGCGCCGCTTGTTCGATTGCCTCACGCGTCGGTATCTTGAGATCCCGGGCCGTGCGGCGAATCGCGATCTCGTCCGGGCTTGGTGTGCGGCAGCCAAGCGCGACATATTTGACTACATATCTGTCATTCATGGTTGCGTTCCCTGATAGGGGCATGGGGCCTGCTGGGTTGAGTTGTGAGGAACAAAGCGCGGCTCGCAGAAAGCAGCCGTCTCCAATCAAGCATCGTACCATGAATGATTCGGACGGAGAAGGGGCACTGATCCTGGTGTGGATAATTCAGGGCCAGGCAAAGGAGCTGCCTCCAATAAAAATCCCCTCTGACAAGGAGGGGTTTGGGACAGCGTGGCGGCTCAGGCGAGAAAACACCTGAGCACACGCGCGGAGACGGTTTTGAACTGCTTTCGACGAAGCGGCTTCATTGCGTGCGCAAAGGTTTCAACGGATTGACGACCTTTCATTTCGATCTGAGGCTGTGACCGCGAATTCCTCGATTGAATTGGGTTTGATCTGGACCGCTTCGTCGAGAATCTCGTGGATTGCGCACGTTCTTGTGGAGAGCCGCGTTCATCGCGAGCTAAGAGTCAAACAGTCGCGCCGTGTCCTGCGGTCGGCCTACCTTCCAATCATAAGCGAGTGGGTCGGTCTGAGCCAGAGAATGCCGGTCGGCAAAAAGAAATAGTCCGTGGCCTCGTTCCAGGTTCTGACAGGCGGCCACCATGCTTTCGACACGTTGACGGCTGCTGGTAACGGTGATCACGCGAAAGCGGTGAAAGCCAAATTGAGAGCGATGAAGCCCCTGGGTCCAGGTGGCTTCATAAGCTAGGAGTTTGCGAAAGAAGGATGTCTGGGAAAGATTTTGGCGAACGACCGGCATGGTTGCGCGGTCGGCTTCGAGAAAAAAGAAGGCTCGGTTTCGGCCTGGAGGCCGGTCGGCGAATTCCAAGGCGAACACTTGATCGGGGATGAGGCCGAGTTTGTGACGATTGCTCAGGGTGACCTGCCAACGAAACGGCTCCCGGTGATTTCGGAGTTCATCGGGCAGTGGGAGCTGGTCACAGGTGAGCAGTCGCACCCGGCCGAATTTGCGGCACGCCAATTCAAACCCGACCATTACATCGGAAATCAGCAACGCGTGCTCGAGAAACAGCCGATCGATTCCACGGTTCTTCAGGCTCCAATTCAAATCTCGGCGGGCGGAACCCGACTCTTGTCTCAGCAATGCGGCTCCCTTGCTTCCGAGGCCATAGACCATCGGCTGCGAACCGCCCCGATGAAAATAATCAATCTGCGCGCGTGGACGTTCCAAGTATCCGTGATGGAAGAGACGTTGCAGCCGGCGCAGGAGCTGAGTTGGACTGCCGCCAATGAGCGCGGTGACGTGAGTTGAACGAAGAAACCGATGCCGATGAACGGTGCGAATGATTTCTCGGTCGCGCTCGGTCAACTGGATGGGAGCGATTTCTGCGACACGTTTGAAGCGGGGATGGCGGATGAACTCCATGCGCCAATTCTAACATACCGCGAGGGCTGAAAATCACTTGAGCTTCTTCTTCGAAACCGGGCCGCGTGCGAGTTTGATTATTTCCGCGAGATCCACCTCCAATGCGTCAGCCATCCGCAAAGCTGTTTCCAATGAAGGTTTTCGCAAGCCTCGTTCGACATACCCCACCATTTGCTGCGAAATGCCGGTGCGTTGCTCGACAGCGTATTTCGAAATTCCGCGATGCGCTCGCTCCTCTCGGAGAAGTCCGACGATGCGTTCGCAAAGCGCGGAATACGATTTATCGGCGTTCATGCGGAATAGATACGCGAAAATCCGACTTGACAGATACGCCACAACTGTTACGTATTTCTCATGTTCATCAAACGACTTGGCCTCGACCCTCACGCGAACGGAGCGCAATCCGCCGGCTGCTCCGGTTGTCCCGATATTTTTGAACTCGAAAGTGGCGACTTCGCTATCATCGGCGCCGACATTACCGCTGCGGCAG
>VHDE01000218.1 GCA_016871515.1 Verrucomicrobiota bacterium | reverse complement strand
CCGCTTGTTCCAGCAGATCGACGAAGTGCTGCCGATCCTTGTCATCGCGAAAAACCTCGCGCCGTTCATTCCCGCGCGCCGTCACATGATGCCAGCCGCCGATTTGCTCGATTCGCAAAGGTCTCGCCATGCGCCACCCATAGGCTGCTGAGGGCAATCAGTCAAATGAATAATGAATAGAACCGACCCCAATGAGGTTTGCGACGTTTGCGCCACGAAACTGCCACCCCTTTCACAAATTCTTTCCTATGCAATTCATGCAACAATCGCTCTGCGAGTATGTGCTCTTATATGCTCTTGCGCTCTTCTTGAATTTCATACCGAGACACTGCAAGCTTGGTTACGCATGCAACTCGCGACCGTATTCAAAACCTTCAGTCCGGCCGAAGCGCAACTGCTTCGCTCGCGACTCGAGGCAGCCGGTTTTTCAGCTCACGTCACGCACGAACTCTCCGCTCTGTCCATGGAAGGCTATGCGATGGCTGCGGGTGGCATCCTCGTTCAGGTCCCGGAAGAGCGGGCCGCTGAAGCGCGCGCCTTGATTGATTCGTTCGGTGAGCCTGATGAATAGGATTACTGCCATACTCTTAATCTGCTCTCGCTGAAAGTATGCAAGCTCACAAACGATTGTTCGCACCTCTTAGAAAAACGCTCGGAGAGCAAGAATTGTTTCTCGATGAAACGACGCGAGCGGCGCATGCCGGCGACAAATGGTTCGCCAGCCAGTTGCCGGACGCAGTCGCACTGCCTGGAACGGCGCAAGGTGTTGCAGCGGTTTTGCGATTTGCGAACCAGCGCAAGATTCCGGTTACGGCGCGCGGTGCTGGGTATGGATATGTCGGCGGATGCGTTCCAACGCGCGGCGGCATTGTTCTGTCGCTGGCCCGAATGAATCGTATCATCGAGATCAACCGCGACGATTTCGTAGCCGTCGTTCAACCCGGAGTTATCACCCAGACATTGCAGGAAGCCGTCGAAAAACAAGGTCTCTATTACCCTCCGGACCCAGCCAGCCGGGCGGATTGTTCGATTGGCGGGAACATTGCAACCAATGCAGGCGGACCGCGCTGCCTCAAATATGGTGTGACACGCGATTACGTTCTGGGCTTAGAAATCGCGCGGGCGGATGGCACACTCGTGCGATTGGGCAGCCGAACGCACAAGAACAAAACAGGTTTCGATCTGACCCGTTTGCTGGTCGGCTCCGAAGGTTTGCTCGGGGTGGTGACGGAAGGGACTCTAAAGCTTCTGCCTTTACCCCCGTATCGAGCCTGCCTCTCGGTGGGGCTGGCGTCGATGAAAGCAGCCACACGGTCGATTCGCGCTATCTTCGCGAGCGGTTTCCTCCCTTGCGCGCTGGAAGTCGCTGATGCTTTCACGCTGGCCGCGGCGCATCGCCGAACGGGCAGCCGGTTGCTCGCTGATTGCCGGGCGCATCTGCTCGTTGAGATTGACGGTCAAGAGAAGTCGGTGCGATCCGAGCTGAAACAAATCCAATCAACGCTTCAGGCAGAACAACCGCTCTTCGTCAAGCGCGCTTACGGCACTGAACAATGCGAAGCTCTGTGGCAGCTCCGCCGAGAATTCTCATACTCACTTCGAGATACAGGCTTAACTAAGTTAAATGAGGACATCGTGGCGCCGCGTGGGCAACTGGAGGAGTTGTTCCGTTTGGCAGAACGAGTTCAGAAAAAGCATCGGTTTCCGGTCGCATGCTTCGGTCACGCCGGAGATGGAAACATTCACGTCAACGTGATGGTGGATTCGACTCAACCCGGAGCGATGGATCGCTGCGATGAAGCGCTCGACGATCTTTTTCGAGGTGTGCTAGCACTCGGCGGAGTTATTACCGGAGAACACGGCATCGGGTTAGCCAAAAAACGGTGGTGGCCAATAGCAACCTCGCCGGAGCTCCGCGAGTTGCACCAAGCCGTAAAGAAGGCATTCGATCCCACCGGGATTCTCAACCCTGGCAAGTTTATCTGAAGCAAACCCAGAAGGCGGTCTGGAACGCAGGACCGCCGCAGGAAAACAAGTTACAATCCGACCCCGTCAAGATTACCGGCGTCCACGATAACCGCCGCCGCCCCCGCCACCGCCGCCACGGCGATCCCGGCCGCCACCGTAACCGCCACCGCCTCCCCCCCCGCCGCCGCCAAATGGACGTTCTTCACGCGGACGGGCCTCATTGACGGTCAAGGCGCGTCCTTGAAAATCCTTTTGATGAAACATTTCGATGGCCTTGTCGGCATCGGCCTGTGATCCCATTTCAACAAAGGCGAAACCGCGAGAGCGCCCGGTGGCTCGGTCCTGCATGATATTGACCGAAATGACGGTCCCGGCTTGGGAGAAATAATCCTGGAGATCGTTTTCGGTGGAATTGTACGTGAGATTTCCAACAAATAACTTCGTGGCCATACTGATACTGGGTTGGGTTGTTTGGTTATCCGCTCCGCTCGGCGTGGGGTGAACGTTCCCGTCGTTAGGTTTCAATTATCACCGCTTTAACAGCACTAGATTGACAATTTCCGAATCACTCATTCGTCGGTCACGGACGAGCCCTACAGTAGTCCCACACAATGGGAAAGCAAGGTGAATATTGAGCAAACCTGAGCAACGGGGAGCAACGGGCGCATCCGGTCAGGACCCCCCTCGTTTGGCGCCGGGAACGCCTTGTCGTAGCGCGGCGCGAACCGTAGTGTGAATGTGAGAGTGGAACAAACAGTGCTAGCCCTGTCAGACCACCTGATTGCATCCGCGTGCAATCAGTCCGTGGGAACAAAACCTTGGGCTTGCCCGCGGGAA
>VHDE01000217.1 GCA_016871515.1 Verrucomicrobiota bacterium | reverse complement strand
CCAGGCGGCGCTGCACACCTGTCGGGCGGCGCCGCGCAATCATCGAGCGGCATCGCTGGTGCCAAGCCGACGCCGAAGGGGCTCATTCGAGCTCGCCGTCGCCGCTGATTCCGCCTTTGCGCCGCCTCAAAGGCAGGCGCTTGCGCAGCACCTGGCCGGCTGCTCCATGGAGTTCTGGCGCACGATGACACGCGAGCACGGGCTCATGGTGATCGCGGAGCCGTCGGCAGAACGCTGAACCAGCCGAAAAATCCAGTTCGCGCGTGTCCCAACGGGGATTCATGTTTGATAGGAATTCGCTTTTCCGGCGTCGCGGGCGCGCGCCCGACAAGTCCACTGGAAGCGGTGGTTCCGTACGATGAATGTAGTGGGGCGTTGGTTCGTCGAAAGGGTCCGAAGTTGAAAGCCCGGATTGCCGGGACGCCATGATGAAGCGAGCGAGTACAGAACGCTCTCAACCCAAGCAATCGGAGGTTTCGGAAGGCGGTCGGAAGCGGTCTTTCGGCCGGAGTTTGTCTGGTTAGGAAGAGTCCGCTTGACCGAGGGAAGTGGTGGCGGTTGAGGGAGCGGCGGAAGAGGAGGAGACGCTGGACGCGCTCCGGGGGCTTGGTGACTCGAGAGGGACGGGGGTCGGTTTTTCGGACTGGTCGGGGGCGTGGTGCTCGTTTGGTCGGGGGCGATGCGGTGAGGGGAGCAAAGTGTCCATGCCTCAGCGAGATGTTCAGCAGTGACGGTTGGCGTATTGGAAAGCGCTGCGATGGCACGGGCCGTTCTGAGGGCGGCGATTCCCGCTCGCAGGCTTTCGATGTTCAGAGTAGCCGCGATTTCTGCATTTGTTGCGTGGAGAGCATCGGGTATCGAGACATCCAGAAGGAGTTTGCGTGCGGCGTTGATGCTTTCAATGAGAGCAGATTCCTCGGCCGTCCATGCTGCGAGAAATGCCGCGGGATCATCATCAAATGCGAGGCGGCGACGACTGGCGTCGGCCCGTTCGGACGTCGTCGATGGCGTGGTGACGTTGATTCCGTGCGCGAATCGGTCGGAAAGTTGAGGGCGCAAGTCACCTTCCTCGGGATTCATGCTCCCAATCAGAATGAAGCGAGAACCTGCGACTCGGCTTGTTCCATCGCGCTCGGTTTGGTGTCGTCCCGACGATGCGGGATCGAGGAGCAGGTCCGCGAGATGGTCTGGAAGCAGGTTGATTTCGTCGATGTAGAGGGCTCCGTTGTTGGCGGATGCAATGAGGCCGGGTTGCTCAACCCAGCGGCCTGAATCGACGAGCGATTTGAGTTCTGTGCCACCGGTCAGGCGCTCGATGGAGGCTCCCAGTGGAACCTCAACCCAAGGCCGAGGGGTCGTGTCGAGGGCGTCGAGAAATCGACCAAACGCTCGTGCAAGCGTTGTCTTTGCAGCGCCTCGCGGACCGGACAGCAGGACCCCGCCGATACGGGGATCGACGGCGTGCAAGAGGAGACTGCGCTTTGCCGTATCGAGTCCGACGATAGCGGTAAGAGGGAAAAGCGGGGGGAGAGCGTAACATTGGACGTTGCCTGGATTCCGTGAAGACGATTGCAGACGAGATCATTGTGCTGGACGCTTTTCAATAGACGCTACTGAAAGCATTACGCGCGAACATGGAGCACGATTCGAACAACGCGTCTGGGAAGGTTATTCAGCTACAAAACACTACCTCAATAGCCTTGTTTCCTCCGATTATATCCTTTCATTGGATGCAGATGAAGCACTCAGTCCGGCATTGGTTGATGAAATCCTTGAGGAAAAGAAGAAGGGCCTCCAAGGCACCTACAACGTGAATCGCCTAACGAGTTACTGTGGAAAATGGATTTATCACAGTGGATGGTTTCCGGATATCAAGCCACGACTTTTTCCAAAGGAAGGTTCCTACTGGGATGGCGCTTACGTGCATGAAGTATTGATCACTCCATCTGAGCCAACACATACCTTTCAGGCAGTTGTGGAACATTATTCCCATTATTCGTATGTAGATCATCGTCAGCGTGTTGATAAATATTCCGTGCTGACAGCCCAACAATTCTTTGCTGCCGGGAAGAAAGTCGGTCCGATGAAACCGTATATTAGTGCCATTGGACGTTTTATTGCCATGTATGTTATCAAAAAGGGCTTTCTCGATCGCTGGATGGGATTCCAAATTGCACAGATCAGCGCCCAATCGAACGTAATTAAATATACCGCACTAAGACGCTTGCACCGTGAAAATGCCCATTGATTGCAACGGAAAACACTTGCTCATCAGTCGAACAGACAGCATTGGCGATGTGATGCTTACTTTACCTCTGGTTGCCTGGTTGAAAGAAACGTATCCCGGATGTCGTATCACCTTTCTTTGCAGAAACTACACTGAGAAAATCGTAAGTTGTTACGAAGATGTGGACAACATACTCACACTTGATGCTCTACAGGAGCTTTCACCGTCAGAACAAATCCAACGAATTCGATCCTTAAAGATTGATATTGCCGTTCACGTTTTTCCACGAAAAGAACTGGCGCGTTTGTTTAAAAAAGCGGGAATTGATGTGCGTATCGGAACTTCACATCGTTTGTTTCACTTACTGACCTGCAATGTGCGACCGGATTTTACCCGGAAGCGATCTCCTTTGCATGAAGCGCAATTGAATTTTGAACTAGCACGACCTTTAGGTGTTACTCAAACACCTGATTTTGTACAACTGAATCACTGGACAAGTGGATTTAAAGCACCTGTGACGCTTTTCCCGTCCGTTATTGAAGTGTTGCTGACTGCTGGCAAACCTTTAGCAATGTTACATCCCAAATCACAAGGAAGCGCCCGTGAATGGCCAATGGAACATTACCTGGAACTTGCCGAAAAACTGGCAGAACGTAATTATCACGTCGTTTTCACCGGCACTGAAAAAGAGGGAGCATTATTTCGCGACTTACTTCCGCAACACCCGTACATCACCGACAGCACGGGTTTGCTTTCCATAGAACAACTAATTGCACTGATTGAACGTTCGCAGGTATTGGTGGCGT
>VHDE01000216.1 GCA_016871515.1 Verrucomicrobiota bacterium | reverse complement strand
CGCATAGCGGTCGGTTTATTCGGCGCCTTGGTCGTGCGCCGGACCGTTTTGCCGTTCTGATCGGAGTAACAAGCGAACCAAAATGGAGAGCCGGGACGCTTAAAAACAGTGGCCACAAAATCGCTTTCTTTGTCCCTAAAAAAATGTGCAGTAAAAGGGGAAGACTTCCCACAAACTTCCCACTAAATCTTACAAAATACCAACAAAATCGCTTGTAAAACGCTTGGAACGAGACGAGGGTTCGATTCCCTTCACCCGCTCCAACCCCAAAGTTTCCTCAGAAATCCGAATATTTTAGCTCGGTTCACCATTCCCACTCGGTAAAGTTAGAATAAAAGTGAGAATGAGCTCCCCGATATTCTCACTGACGCGTGCTTGAACAACGCAATCTGCAACGGGTTCTGAAGTGTCAACACGATGATGTGATTGAGTATATCATCGCGGCCGTTCGAAGGCCCGCTCTCAAGCGAAGTTGATATTGCCCCGCAATCCGTTCTCGCCGGCGCGCTCAATCAATCCAAGCAACGCGGCGCATTCGGCAACGCGAGAGCGGCGGCGAATCAAAACAATCAGGCCGGCATGAGGTTCGCTCTGACAGAGGCGGAGAAAATCGCGCCGATTGCACGTAATCACAACGGCACCGCGCTGGGCAGCGTGGCGAAGGGCTGAAAGATCATCAGTGTTGCCCGGCAGCACCTGTTCAAGGATTTCAACCGAGTAACCCTTGAGGCGCAGCACGCGCCCTATATCTGACGGAACGTCGTGGTCCAAAAATAAATTCACGCGTTCGGATCGGTCATTTGCTCGGCGACCAATAGGTTGATCTCGTCGCGATGGTCTTCGTAGTAGGCAAGGCACTCATAAACCTGTGCCTTGGTCAGGTTGGGAAAGCAGCTCACGATGATGCTGTCCACAGTCTCACCATTCTGCAGCAGCCCGATCACGTCATGCACGCCAATCCGCGTGCCTTCGATGACCGCTTCGCCGCTCCGAACCCCCGCTTGGCGGGCGATGTAACGATAACCAGTGTTGACCTCTGCCATTCCAAGGCTTGTAGCACAATGCGCTATTACCAGCAAACCAAGAGTGACACTTTAAGCACGCGCGTTAGCGTAATATCCCATCGTATGCGTGGCGTTCCCGTGATTTGGGTCCATTTGCGCCAAGACCTCACTTCTCGGGCGATTGCAATTGGAGCAATTGGGTCTCGAGCTCCCCGACCCTGCGAGTGAATGTCATCAGTCGCTCGACGTATTCCTTGCCCTCCGCCACGAACGACTCGCGGTCTGCCTTTAGCTGCTCGATGAAATGGTCTTTGGCGCGATTCGCGATTTTCAGGTCTATGATCTCCTTTTTTAGCTCGTCAACTTCAGGTGCATCATCGTTCCGGCTGTGCTGACGGTTTTCAGGAGAGTGTTCCTGTAGGTGCGGGTCCAGTGCGTCAGCGTGTGCTAGTGCCGCGGTGCGCATTGCCTTCGCCTTCTCTTCAGAGATCGCTAATTCGACGCTTTCCGGAGTGATGTAATACTTGCGTTCGTTCGGATCGAAGTAGCAATCGAGGCGGGCCACGCCGCTTTTGTTCGGCTGGCACCAGTTCGTGATGCTGCGCTCAGTTCGACCGACGCCAGCCGCTTCAAACATGCGCGACGCCTGCCGAACCGTCAGCGTGTGATTTTCCTTTCGTGCGGAAGCGTTCGGAACGCTTCGGAAATCTTCCGCATTATTCGGAATCGTTCCGAACGATTCCGCAGGGTTCGGAAGTGTGCGGAATGCTTCGGAAGTCTGTGGAGAATTGTCCGAGTGATTGTTCTCTTCCATGGTGAATTCGACTGGGCGATAGGGCATGGCCAGAGTCTCGGGAACAGGAAGGATGAAAACGACGCCCACGGTCGTGCCTTGATTACAGCATGACGCGAACTTGCTGAAGCCTTCCGAACCGAGCTCCTGTGGAAAGCTGGTTAGGAGCTTGTCTGGCTTCATGGTATGATCGAGAACATGGGACAAGGGGAGCGTGATTTCAAAGGCATCTGGATTCCGAAGGAGATTTGGCTTTCGCCAGAGCTGTCGCTTATGGAAAAGGTGCTGTTCGTCGAAATTCACTCACTCGATAATGAGCGCGGCTGTTTCGCGTCGAATCGCTACTTTGCAGATTTCTTCGGCGTGAGTCCGCGTCAGATCGCGACCTGCATTGCGTCGCTGAAAGAGAAAGGGTTCGTCACGGTTTCCATCCAAAACCAAAACGAGCGGACGATCCGTGCCGCTGGAAAATTCCGACGCGTGCCAAACGAAGAGCTACGTCGCCTTCGCCGCGATATGGACAGCCCCGCCAGCAAGTCTTCGTGGCGGCGGCAGGGGAGGCATGAAGAAAACCTCATAGGACCGCATTGCGGGACCCGCGGCGGCGCGATTTGATCCACACCCGATTCCTGGAATCCGAGCTTCCCGTCATCGATGTTGGCAATGCTCGCCGGGCAGCCATTGCCGGTAAGCCAACCTCCGATGCCAACCAGGAAGCGCGACGAATTAAGAATCTGATTCTGTGATCATCGAATCGATCGCGCTCGCTCACAGCAAATCGCATCGCATCGACTGCGGTCCGCATTTGTCAGCATGAATCGACTGCTCTTCCCTGCTCGCGGTAACACCACGAATAGGGCGCGTCGTCAAGACGCCCACTTTGTTGGTTTAACCAGTGTCAGGTCTTCAAACCTGAACCCCGCGTGCATTTGCATGTTGATTCGAGCGCAGTCGGCCGTTCGTTTGTGCCCACGTGCATCGAACCGAAAGCTTTCATCCGATCCCGGAGTCCGCAACCCGTGCCGTTGCCTCACTGGTAACCCCTACAAAAGCCCATACATACCTTTCGCCTCGTCAGCAGAATCTATGGGTTGATTCGGGCTCCGGGAGTCTTCCCAATGTGTGATAGAGGGCCTTTTCCATAGCATCGAAGGTCCGGAAGCCATACGAGCGTCTGGTCACCACTCGGATTTTGTTGTTCAGGCCCTCGACCGCCCCGGACGAGACCTCGCCTTTGGCCCGAAACCAATTGATCAATAACTCCTCATGCGCGC
>VHDE01000215.1 GCA_016871515.1 Verrucomicrobiota bacterium | reverse complement strand
TTTCTCGGCTCAGTTCGGACGCGTAGCTCAACGCAAAAACGATGCGACTCAAATCTTCCGCACCCAGCGACGCCAAGTCGATCGTGTCGGAAATTGGAGCGCAAGCGGTCAGGCAAGTGCATGCTAGATTATAGAGCACTTCCAGATGGCCAGGCGATGACGCTAGTGCTCTTTGATAAAACACGAGCGCTTCGTCAAAGCGCTCCTGATCGCGAAACAAGTTGCCGAGCCATAAGAGCGCTTGGGTGTGATTCGGGTCTAACTGCAAACACGTCCGGAACGTCTTCTCGGCGTCGGTTCGCAATCCTAACTCGACAAGCAGATGGCCCAGCAGGTTTAACAGTTCTAAGTCCGGCTTAATCGCGGTCGCCGCTCGAAGGTGCCGAACAGCATCTTCCAGCCGAAGGGCCGAGGCATGCTGACGGCCGAGCATGCTGTGCGCTTCATAGTTTTGCGGATCGATTTCGAGGACGGCTTCGAAGCACGAATCCGCTTCGGCCGCACGGCCCAACTCGGCGAGTGTGAAGGCCTTTTCCAAGATTGCTTCCGGCGTTGTGCGGTCAAGAATCAGCAGATTCTCGAGAAGTTTGAGAGCCATTTCTGGTTGGCCAGCGAGGCGGGCGATACGAGCCATAAGAAATCGCGCCTCGACGTTGTTGGGTTCTTCCCGCAAATAATCCTTGAGCAGCGAAGAGGCCTCGATGAGTCGCTGTTCTTCCAAACGCTGGCGAACCAAAGCTAGAAGGTGGTTCTTGCTTGGCATAAGGATGGAATTAGGCGGGCTGGCCTGTCACAACGGCTTTCCGGAGACTTTCAAGACGCGTCCGGTCCGTGGCGACTTAACAGTTCTGCAAGATGCCGCGCGGCTTCGTCGATTACGCTGCTCCAATCTCCAGGTCGTGGCTGCCTGAACAAAGTGATCGTCGGGTAAAATGGGCTGTCTTTTCGCTTCAATAACCAACGCCAATCTGCCGCGAAAGGAAGCAGCACCCAAACGGAATGTCCCAAGCCTCCGGCCAAATGGGCTACGGATGTATCAACCGTTATGACGAGGTTAAGTTGCCGAATGGCTGCGGCGGTTTCAGCGAAATCCGAAAAACGAGGGTGCAAATCGTGCATGTGCGGGCGTTCGCGCATGAATTCTACCGCTGCCGGATTAGGATCGATTTGGAGGCTGAAAAACTCACAGCCGGGAATGTCCAGGATGGGCGCCCAACGTTGCAGGTCCAATGACTTCTCCGAGAAGACCGGATGCTGCGGGTTGCTTGCCCAAACCAACCCGACCTTGAAGCTGCTTTCCTTATGTGGGGGAAGCTGCCAGTGCAGGCCATGTGCCAGCCGCAAGTAAGGCTCCCATCTATAATCTGCGTCCAGGATCGCTCCAAAAATGCGCGGCAAACTCATGAGGGGCGCCTGTAGCTGAAATTCGGGCAAAGGTTCGCCTTGGCTCACAACTTGGGCAACCTCAGGCATCGCAGCCAGGAGCCGCTGGAGAGGAGGTTGACATTCCACGATTACTCGGCCATTGCGCCGTGCGACTAGCGGTGCATAACGGATGAACATCAGAGTGTCTCCAAACCCTTGCTCTGCAAATAGTAGGATCGTGCGGCCACGCAAGTCGCTGCCGTCCCATTCGGGTTGCGAGAATTTCGGTTTGGGCTTGTGCTTGACCTGCCAACGCCATTCGTACTCGTGCCAGCCGGTTTCGTAATCGCCAGCCAGAAGCGACGCAATAGCGAAATTCCAGTGGAGAATTGGATGATGCGGATTGAGCTGAATCGCCTGCTTATAACAATGAATGGCTTCTTTGACCTGGTGGCGCTCCTGCAGCACCACACCTAAGTTTACTGCTGCATCAGCACAGTTCGGGTTGATCTCTAACTCGCGGCGCAGACTGGCTTCAGCGGATGCCAGATCACCCAACTGCCGGTACGCATTAGCCATCGCAAAATGCGCCAAAGTCTGCGTGGGATCGAGAGCAAGAGATTCCTTGAACGAGGCGATGGCCTCCTGTGGCCGGCCTTGCTTTAGTCGAGTTACTCCCAGATTGAAACGGAGTTCTGGCGAATCCATTCCCAGCCTCAAAACTTTCAGGTACGCTTTCTCGGCCAATTGAAAATCACCGGCTTCTTGCCAGCAGAGACCGAAATTCTGAAATAGGGTGGCGTCGTTGGGATTCTGAGAAAACAATTGCGCGTAATGCTGGGCGGCCTCGCGCCAATGCCCTGCGGCTTGGAGAAGATCAGCCAGAGTGCGTCGTGCTGCCACGTGAGCAGGGTCTGCGGCCAACGCCTGCTGCAGGTTTTTCACCGCGTCTTGCGGCTTTTGACATGCGAGCCAGACTAGCGCTAGCTCGTGATGAGCGTCCGCACATTTGGGGTTGAGCTCCAAAGAACTCCGCAGCCAGACAGCTGCTTGCGGGATGCGACCTTGTTGCCGACAGATCTGGCCAAGACGCAAGCGAGCTTGTGCCGCGTGTTCGCCCTGCGCTGAGCATTGGATGAACTGAATCTCAGCTTCCGGTAATTGTCCGGCCGAGAATAATGTCTCAGCTTCTTGGAACTGATTTGTTTTTGAGTTCACAAGTGACGCGTTCGATTACTTCACGCCAGTTTCCGGGGCTCGGTTGCCGGAAAAGCCGCATGCTAGGGTACCAGACCGAGTCTTCCCGATCGAGCATCCAGCGCCAATCTGGTGAATAGGGAAGCAATATCCACGCTGGTTTTCCCAATGCCCCCGTCAAGTGGGCCGCTGCCGTATCAATGCTAATCATCAAATCCAATTGCTCGATTACGGCAGCAGTCCGCGCAAAATCGCTTAATTGGGAACTCAGATCAATCACATTCCCTGCATTCTGCATTAATCGTAATTCATCCGCCGACGCGCCAATTTGCAGGCTATAGAAGGCAACTTTGCTGGTTGATAACAATGGCAGGAGTTCTTCCAAGGGCAATGGACGCTGGTCATTGTTTTGACTCCGGGATCCGCGCCAGACCAAGCCGACCGTTAACCCACTGTTGTTGGATAGAACAATGCTGTCATCCGGGTTGATTGGGGACCGCAGATAGGGCGTTTGCCTTGGAATAGACTCCAATGTCGTGTGGAAAATACTGGGAAGGCTCAGAAGCGGAGCGTGAACGTCAAATGGCGGCGTCGGCTCTCCGAAGG
>VHDE01000214.1 GCA_016871515.1 Verrucomicrobiota bacterium | reverse complement strand
GCTGGGAGCGGCCTTCCTTGTGGTTGGCGTCCTCGGCGTGGCTCTTTGGCACTTGATCAAGTTTTTTAACCAAGATGTGCGAAGGGACGAAGGTGATGAGCCGCCGTAAGGTCACGGTGTCTCGAACGCGATTCAGCCTCACAGCGCCAGAAAGAGCTTCTTGATCTCGTTGAGTCGTGCTTTGGCCTCTTTCTTGGCCAAGCGCGGAAACTTTCCACCGAGGGTAATGTAGTCATTATTCCGCTGCAGCATCAGCTTGTCCTCTTTCGTTTCAATGGAATTCACACCTCGTTCGCTGGCCAGGTATTTCAATTCTGCAACTTGCAGCAAGAGTTCCATCGCTGGAGGAAGTTTGCCAAAGCGATCGCGCAATTCATTGTGGAGAGCTTCCAGAGAGGATTTGTCACTGACTTGAGCAAGTTTGCGATAAATGTCGATGCGATGCTGCGCCTCCGGGATATAACGGAACGGAATGTAAGCCGGAGCCTTCCGGAGCGCAGACTGCGGAGTGTGGAGCGCGGAGCCAGAGCCTGGACCCTCTTGGTCTTCAGCATAAACGGCAACGTCGCGCGGAACCGTCAGTTTCGGATCGGGTTTCTTCCGCCCGCCGTCGGGTCTCTGACCCGCCGTTTCTGACCTCGGCTCTTCTCCTGGGTTAAGGACCACGAAGTCCAAGCGAAGCTGCACATCGACACGTGGCTTGACCTTTTCCCCTTTGAGAGCGCTCACACTTTGTTTGAGCAATTGGCAATAAAGGTCAAATCCTACTGCGGTGATGTGGCCGCTTTGCTCGGGGCCGAGCAAGTTGCCGGCGCCGCGGATTTCCAAGTCGCGCATGGCGATTTTGAATCCGCTCCCGAGACTGGAGTATTGTCGGATTGCACTGATGCGTTTACGGACATCGCTCAAGAGCGCGGCATGGCGCGGCAAAAGCAGATAGGCGTAAGCTTGATGCTTGTAACGTCCAACGCGTCCGCGAAGTTGATAGAGATCGCTCAAACCGAAACGATCGGCGCGATCAATAATGATGGTATTGGCATTCGGAATATCGATGCCGCTTTCGATGATTGTCGTCGAGACAAGCACGTCCGCTTCACCGTTGATGAATTTGGCCATGACCTCCTCCAACTCGTCGCTTTCCATTTGACCGTGGCCCACGATCACTCTGGCCGCGGGAACGAGCGCTCGAATGCGGAGCGCCACGCTTTCGATATCGTGGACGCGATTGTGCAAGCAGTAAACCTGCCCCTCGCGGTTGAGTTCGCGTTGAATGGCATCGCGAATCAGGCGCTCATCGTACTGCGCGATGACCGTTTCGACCGGCAGCCGATCTTGCGGCGGCGTCTCGATGGTGCTCATGTCGCGCGCCCCGGTGAGCGCCAGATAGAGGGTGCGCGGAATCGGGGTGGCGCTCAGCGTCAGGACGTCCACCAATTTGCGCAGCAGTTTCAGCTTCTCCTTGTGAAGGACGCCGAAGCGTTGCTCTTCATCGACAATAACCAGCCCCAAATCTTTGAATGAAATGTCGTTCTGAAGAAGGCGATGGGTGCCGATCACGATGTCGATCGCTCCTTCGGCCAACTGCTGCACAATCCGGTTTTGTTCTCGCCGGGTCCGGAACCGTGACAACTGTTCGAGCCGGACGGGATAATCGGCCATGCGCTCACGAAAGGTATTGAAATGCTGTTGCGCCAGGATAGTGGTCGGAACGAGCACCGCGACTTGCCGTCCATCCATCACCGCTTTGAACGCTGCGCGGATAGCGACTTCGGTTTTGCCGTAGCCGACATCACCGCAGATCAGGCGATCCATCGGCTTGGAGGATTCCATGTCCTTTTTTGTTTCCGTGATCGACCGCATTTGGTCCGGTGTTTCTTCGTACAAAAAGGCGCTTTCGAATTCGCGCTGCCACGGCGTATCGGCGGCAAACGCGTGTCCGGCTTGCGATTCGCGCGCGGCTTGGATGGCGAGAAGTTCACCCGCCAGATCGCGAACGGCCTCTTCGGCTTGCGCTTTCGTCTTAGCCCACCGTGCTCCGCCTAATGTATTCAACGCGGGCCGAGCTTTGCCGGTCCCCACATATTTGCTGACGAGGTGAGCTTCGGTGATCGGCACGTAAAGTTTGGGCGCCGGCTGATCGGAATCACTCGCGGCGTATTCGATGACAAGACATTCCTGGTCAGCCTCGGCTGCATCAGAGGCATGACGCACAGCCTTTCGCCCGAGCCCAGTCGGCAGCACCTTCAAACCCAAGTATCGGCCGATGCCATGCTGCAGATGGACGACGTAATCACCCTCCTCCAAGTTCGTAAAATCGATGTCCAAGGCGGAACGCGCCGCAACGGCGTGGGGCGACTTCAACCGGCGGGGACGCTGCACCTTGTACCGTCCAAAGATTTCCGCGTCAGTGACGACGACAAGTTTGGCGGGTTCATAGAGAAAACCGCGAGCCAAACTGCCAAGATGTGTAAAGAGTTGGGAATTGAAGGAAGGCTGAAGACTCTTCTCAGGACCTGAATCAGCCAATCCGTATTCCTGCCAAACTTCCGCGAACCGCTGGCGTTCGCCTTCATTGTTGCAATAGACGTGGACGGTGCAGCCCTGCCGTAACCAGCGATGCAGCTGATGGAAGAATTCCCGGCGTTGCGCTTCCGCAACCTGCGGCTCCGGGGCGCGTTCGCTTAATGGGCGAAAGGCGTCAAGGCCGGAGAAAAGGAAGGGTGTGTGATGCGTGACGCGTGATGCGTGACAGGCATCGGAAGGATTCGCGATCAACCCCTCTTCGGCAAAGGCACGCTGCTCCTCTTCAGTCACCCGCAGCACCGTCATGTGGCGTTCTCGAATTTGACGCAGCACCTCAGCCCAATCGACAAAAAAAGGATCACGACTCGGGATTTGGTCCGCATAAGCTTCGGAGCGCTCCATGAGCTCCTCTGGTTCACAGAGCAGGAAGATAGACTTCTGCGGAAGGTAATCGATGAGTGTAGCCAACGCAGGCTTTACGCCGGCAATTGCAGCGCCCGCTTTTGTTGATTCATTCTCTGACACTTCCCTGCCTTCAATAGCCCGCTTTAGTATCGCGATTTCGCCTCCGGGCGGAAGAGTGACCGTATGGATCTGTTCGCGCGAGATCTGCGTAATCGGATCGAAATGGCGGAGGGATTCCAGCTCATCGCCAAAAAACTCCAGACGCACCGGCCACGGGCTCGTCAGTGGAAAGACATCCAGGATGCCGCCACGA
>VHDE01000213.1 GCA_016871515.1 Verrucomicrobiota bacterium | reverse complement strand
TTGCGCGGTTGAGAAAACGACTGGCCAAGAGAACGAAGGATTTAAAATGATACGAATCAGCAGCGTGCGCCCGGCCCCCCGCCCCCCGGAGTCGCGGGTGTTCGACCGGAGAGGGGCGCGAGCTAAGCCTCGACAGCCGCCCCTCTGCTCATTTTATCTCGCAGTCGTACGCCACAAGACATACAACATTAAAAACCAAAAACAATGTGCCAATGGGTAACACCGGTTTTGGCGCAAGGATCTCCTCTCCTGGGTAACAGTTAGTTTTGGCCCACGACGAGACGATGAAAAATGTGCTCGGTTATTAAAGACAAAAGCCGCCGATGTGCGCCGGCGGCGGTATCGATGGCCTCGATGGGAGAGGTTCTACTGGGATGGCACTTGGTCCTTCATGCGATAGCTGCTGCCTTCAATGGTAATGGCTTCAGCGTGGTGGAGGAGCCGGTCCAGGACGGCCGAGGTGATGGTGCTGTCGTTGTTGAAAATGGAGGCCCAGGCTTTGAAAGCTTTGTTGGTGGTCAGAACAATGGATCCACGCTCGTAGCGTTGGCTGATCACTTGGAAGAGCATATCGGCTCCGCGCTGGTCGATCGGCAGATAGCCGACCTCATCAAGTTATGTGGAGTTCCACATAACTTGATGACTTCGGCTTCATTGGGCTTAGTCTCCAAAAAGAAAAGCCCTGTATGAATACCGTTCCCGCCAACTCAAGAACTCGGCCTCGCCTCGGTTTCACGCTGATCGAATTGCTCGTCGTCATCGCGATCATCGCCATTCTTGCGAGCCTCCTTCTCCCGAGCCTCGCCAAAGCCAAAGAGAAGGCGCGAGGCACCCGATGCTTGAGCAACGTGCGCCAGATCGGAATCGCTTACTTTCTCTACGCCGAGGACAACAATGACGATGTCGTCGCCTTGTTTCTTTTCAAGCCAGCCCCGACGAACGCGCTTATCCCCGGGCAACGCACCTGGTGGGTTGATCTGCTTCGACCGTCGTTGCAAGGCACGAATGTCCTGCGCTGCCCGTCGGTCCAATACCCGGCGAAATTCAGGCCTGAAGGAACTAGCGGAGGCGTGGCGATGAACCATCCCGAGCTGACCGCTTGGAGCGATCTTTGGAAGCCCAAACTCAGCGCGATCCGTGAACCCTCCGATTCCGTGCCAATTGCTGACGCAGGATTGATCGCAAATCCTTCGGACAAAAACCCGGACAACTGGGTGGAAAGGAAGACTTCGCAAACGCTCTACTTCCGCACCCCGTCGAATTTCAGTTGGTACGATTCGGATCCCCAACGGCCCGTCGGCCGACACGGCGGACGTTCGAACTTCGGGTTCGCCGACGACCACGCCGTGCCGAGTCGAGTCAGCTCGATGGGATTGCAGTTCTTCCCCGGCAAAGATCCGTCGGGAATGTCGGCTACCAGCATAGAATGGAATGGCGGCAACGGCCGGGCCGATCCCCGCTGGAAATGGGACACCAAGTAACCGACACTTCCACGCCGATGCATCTTTGATTCTTGATGAATTCGAATCGCCTAGTCGGCATGGCGGGGGTTCTCGCGATCGCTGTAGCGGCGGCCGCGCTTTATTTCCAATTCCGGGGCCAAAGGATCGATCTCGGACCGTATACGGCATCTGGCGAAGTTGCCGGAGAGGAGACGTCAAAAGCGATTTCGGGGACGGGCTCCGTCGTCGTCGTGATCGAGGATCCAGGCGAGGAGACGGACCCGGTCTCTGTTTCGCGTCTTTCGGCGTTTACCAAAGGATTAAGAAGAAGCGGCAACGCGCGGATTGAGGCTGTTGAAAAAATACTCCTCGATTCGATGTCGCGCTTCGCGTCCGGCGGCGCGGTGCCGCCAGATCAATACGTGGCCTTGCGTCAAAAGTACGCGAAATCGTCCGCATTAGTGTTCTTTCTGCCGGTTCTCATCAAGCCGTTGCCCGACGGCGGCGGCGTTGGAGGCAAATCGAGTCCAGTCACTGTCGTCGTCGCTCCTTGCCTGCCGGGCTACCGTGAACTGATCCGAAGCGGCGCAATCCAGATCGCGATCATGCCCAAAAACCGAAGCGCCGACGACGTGCTGCGGCCCGCCAAATCGCCTCGCGAACTTTTTCAACAAGAGTTTATCTTGGCCACCCCGGCCACGGCGGATCTTGCGCCGTTTTAAAGCCGCATTTATACACTGCGACCGAGTCTCAAAGAAGATTTCGATCCGCTAAACCTCTCGGCAAATTCTCCGTCGAGCCGTGAGATGGTATCAAAACTCTGGACGGAGGTTCCAGCACCGCTCAATTCGTTGACCGGAGTCAAACGCAATCATCCATTGGAACGAAATGCTCGACCCGCTGGATCGATTCAGGTTCACGGTTCGGCGTCGTCGCCGAGAGATCATCGGCCCTCAACCGAGCCGCAGGTCACCCACCTTGTCAACCCAATCCCTGACATAGCGGACCGTTTCCAACTCAAGGTCGCAAACATTGCTGGCCAGGAAAATCATTCCTTCAATCTTCCCTTCGCGCAACCAGCGCAGCCCGAGTTCGCATTGGAGACGCATCAGCTCCATGGGGAGGGGTTTGCCGCCGCCCCCACCGTAGTTCCAAAGGTAACACCCGAGCAGCTTGCCCCGCGCCGGCGCGAGCCGTTCGAGCCGGGGAAAATTCTCTTCCAGCTTGACCAGGTCTTCGGCTCGCCACGTCCAATACGTGATTCGGTCGCACTCCGCCAAATGCCGCCCCAAGGGATCATCGAGCTGATAATCGTAGACGACCACGTAGAGGTCCCGCCGTCGTCCGCCGATGACCAATCGCGGTCGAAGCGCATGCACTTCCTCCACGGTTAGGGAACCCTTGCCCTTGTTGAAAAAATCGTCCATGACGAACCCCGTGATGTTGGGAAACTTCTCGGCTAACTGCAGCACATGCTCGCGTTCCGCTTCCGAAGTTCGCCCCGAAGCCCCAACCACGGACCAGACCACGCGTTGCATCGGCCGGAAGGCGATGGCATACGACTCGAACTCCTCAAGGCGTGGTTCGTCCTCATAGCGAATGAACATCAGATTCGGCACCCCGAGATAGACCGCCCCTTCCAAGGGCGTCATTCGGGAGGGCCGGGGAATGTTCCATCCCCGGTTATGCGCGCCCGCGGGATGAGTCCAAATCCACAGTCGGTCCCGCACGGTGCGGCTGAGTGGTTCGTCTGGTCTCGGGGGCGAGCTCGTCGGGGCCGCGCAACCCGCCAGCGCCAATGAGGCCACACCAGCGTGACGGAGGAGGAAGTTTCGACGTGAATCGGTCGGTAGCGTGTTCTTTGGATGCATAGGCGAAGGCACAGGCGTATTACAAAGGACGCGCGGGGTCAATCGATTCCGTTACGCGGCGGCGGAGCAAGTTCGACCGCCTCGAAACGAGAATGATCGCTCTGATCCTTGTCCGCGAAAGTGAGAGTTGTCAAAACCGGCCGTTTCGCCTAAAACCACCCCGAACTCTTAATCCATGCTACTCATGAAACCTCCACGTGTTTCCGCAGTCTCCCGTCGGCTGCGTCCGGCTCAGGCGGGTTTTACGCTCATCGAACTCTTGGTCGTGATTGCGATCATTGCCATCCTCGCCGGCATGCTGCTACCAGCGCTGAGCAAGGCGAAGACGAAAGCACAGGGGATCTACTGC
>VHDE01000212.1 GCA_016871515.1 Verrucomicrobiota bacterium | reverse complement strand
GGGTTTGTCGGCCTGACTCTTGAGCTGCAAGCCAGACAAGTAATGCCCCGGCTTGGCTCTCGGACAGCCGCTTAACTTTTCTAACCGCTAATTCGACCGTGCTCACAGTTCAAGGATACGGAAGTACGCACGCCTGCGCAATATTTGTCCAGCGAGGCAACAGATGAAGTAAAAATCTTTGCGACCAATTCACCAACCGAGCTTGGAAGGTCCTTCGCCTACTGACAGAGTCTTCTTGTGAGTAAAACAGTTGTGTTAGAGCTTGCCGATGGCGCGTTCTCTATGTTTCCGAACGGGCCCGGAGAATTGATGCGGGAACTTCGCCGGGCCGCTGCGATGAAGGTGCGAAATCAGCAAACTCTCTCAAACGAAGGCCGCCGAATTCGCAGGCTTAAGCCCTACGATTTTATTCACGCGTTGGCGCGGTTTCGAGTTTCACCCATTCAGGAACGTCCTGAAGAACTAGCGGAAGGCTTGGCTCGCGCGAGATCGATTGGCCATTAACCGTGGCCATCAGCGGCGACCGTTATTTATCCTCTCAGCGCGCAAGCGCAGCAAGGACATCAATTCGGCCAAATCGACCAATCCATTAGCTTAGCTTCGCATTTTTCGTTGGCACTGAGCCTCTGTCCTGCGTCCTGTTTCTTCAACAGGTCATGAAGACGGCGTTGTACACCCTTCGGTAAACGAAATTGCGCCAAGTCGCTGGGGACTTCGACTTCGATGTGAAACGATCGTGGCATGTGATTTTGCAACCTGGCCGACTAACGCGGACCCGGTGCTACGCAGCAGTTCTGCTAAAGGTCACTTTCTGCGCCATCGCCCCCGAGTGCTGGTCACGTAAGTGCCCGTAAACTTCATTGCCAGAGCGCCACCGTCCTTGTGCCCGAGCCAACGCGAGACAGTCGGAATCTCCACACCGCTTTCGCTGCATCGCGTCGCGAACAGATGCCGCAGATCGTGATGGGTGATGCGTTTCATTCCGATTGCTTTGGCGGCCCGGTGGATGTGGCAGGATTTGCTCATCGGCTTGAGGCCGGGATCGCCTTCAATTCGCTGTTTGTAGTTGTAGATGGCAATGGCTTGGCCAAAGGTCATTTTGCCTTTCGAGGCCGATGTGGTATTTTGCGTCGCTCTGCTTTTTCGAGGTCTGCAACGCGGAGTTTTGCTGGGCTTAAGATGTCCGTTTTGAGGCTCTTGCGAAGAAGCTTGCCACGGATGCAAATTCGAGCGAAGTATCTGGGCCGACGGTAGCACCCATAGCTCAATTGGATAGAGCATCTGACTACGGATCAGAAGGTTTCAGGTTCAACTCCTGATGGGTGCGCCACTCTATAAAAAGGACTTAGGATAAAACCTGAAGGGTCGCCCCCTCGATAACCTGGACATTTCCTGGACACTTTTGGGATTACCGAAGTTAATCATAATTCCCGAATTACAGTAGAGATGAAGAAATCCTCCATCCAGCTGATTTCTCTTCCAGGATGGAAAGCGAAGAGGCGGTCAATTCACCGTCCTCGTTTCCTCGCCCCTGGCGATGCAACCTTCGTGTCCTTAACAACGATTTCGGTTGTCTGATTGAATTGAACTAATTGCATTTGCTTACCTTTCATTTTTCCTTCACAACCGCTGGTCGGACGGAGCACTCTTCGCAGAGACTTCGCATCAATTCGTTCGCCAACGTGAACAGAAACCCTGGGACGCATTCTTGGCCCAGCGCTTTCGATGCTATGGCATCACTTCCAACATTACGGCTTCGCTAGAGCATCTTGGCCTTACCCCGGAAACCGTGCATTGGGGCCACATCGCCGATGTGGGCGAGGCCAAAAAATATCTCGATGCCGCCGCCAACCTGCTCCGATTCCGGCCGCACCAGTAATGATTTCAGGTGATTCCACATAAGCGACGTTTTGACGGTGTTGCCCGGTGATTGCCGCGAAGTCCTCAAGCGGCTGCCCTCCGAATCGATCCATTGCTGCATCACCAGCCCGCCGTACTGGCGTTTGCGCGACTACGGCTTTCCGAATCAAATTGGCCGCGAACCAACACCCGACGCATACGTGAAGGCGCTTCGCGCGGTCTTCGCCGAAGTTTGGCGCGTGCTCAGCAAGGACGGCACGCTCTGGCTCAATCTGGGCGACACCTACGCCTCCGCGTGGCCCTACGACTGGCGTAACATTGTCGGCACTGGCTCGATGCCGGACGGCTCGCGAAAATTCCGGCCGCCGCGCTTGGTTCCTGGAATCAAGGAGAAGGATTTCGTCGGAATTCCGTGGACGGTCGCGTTCGCGCTCCGCGCTGATGGGTGGTATTTGCGCAGTGACATCATTTGGCGCAAGCCGAATCCCATGCCAGAATCCGTGCGAGATCGGCCGACCAAAGCCCCCGAATATTTGTTCCTGTTATCCAAATCGCCGCATTATTTCTGCGACGCGACCGCAATCCGGGAAATCGGTGCGTGCCGAGCCGGAACAAAGGCGGCGAAGGGGAGCGCACACCGGGCGGGCATCAAGGGCGTCAACGCCTGGCCGCCTGAATACAAATTTACGATGGATTCGGAAGCAAACGAACCGTTTGGACGATTCCGCCGGTCCCCCTACCCAGGAGCGCACTTCGCTACTTTTCGGCCAAATCTCGTCCGTCCGTGCATCCTGGCGGGAACGAGCACAGCCGGATGCTGCGAACGCGGCACTCTGCACGTCAACTCAGCGATTCAACGGGCATTCTGAACTTGGCGAACGATCCGCTGTTCGTGGCTCCTATATATCTACGGCATCGGGGGATGCGCCATGTAGCGCAGAGCATGGATAACTGTTAATTAATCCAATTAGATTCAGATGTGCTTCTCCCTTTCTGAATAGGGAACTTGGATTAATTTGTCGGACTTGCTCAGGATGTTGTTAAGATAGTTATCCATAAAGTGTTGCTCGACGTTTTCGTGGCAAAGGTTCTCCCAGAAACTGCCCACGGATTTGCGTTCTGCATCCGACTCTTCGAGATAAGCGTAATGCTCGTTCGAAAGAAGAATCAGCTCAGGTCCCAGATGTTCGTAAACTCCGTGGAGCGAATCCAGCAGCGTCAGCGGCGGGACGAGCGGTACGAGATCATTCCCATCAACCACTCGCAGAAGCGGCAGGAATTTGTAGGCGGCGACGCCTTTTGTATTCGTCACTTTGGGCTGGCCCAAATTGATTGATTTTTCGACCTGAAAACCACCCTCGTGCAAGTACATCATGAGCAGGGTTGAGATGGCCGCGCCGAGGGAGTGGCCCGTAAGTTTCACTTTCAGCCCTTGGTTTAGGAAAGGCAGCACGTCGGTGTAAAGCGCCATAGTATAGGCATCGAATCCGCGATGTACGTAGATGCCAAGCTTCTTGTTTTGCGATTGGAAGTACTCGGCATCCTCCTTGGCATTCTTCAAGTTGGAGGCGCCTCGGACAGTGATGACCTGCACCGCCTGATCGGCATCGGTCTCGACAAAGTATTGGACGTCGGTTGTGGACAGCGTGGCAACTCGGACAGTCTTCGGGAATGCATTCCTTATCACCGTTTCACTCTCGTATGCGGCTTTGGCTCTTTCCGCGTACCAGAGGATTTCCTTAAGATCAATTTCGCCGCTGGAGGTGTGAGGTCCTTTTGTTGGGAATTGGTGCGCTTAGCAGGACTTGAACCTGCACGGGTTGCCCCACTACCACCTCAAAGTAGCGTGTCTGCCAATTCCACCATAAGCGCAGCCCGCGTTACTGTGCAGCACGTCCACAGTTTTCCGCAA
>VHDE01000211.1 GCA_016871515.1 Verrucomicrobiota bacterium | reverse complement strand
CGCGATTGGGTCCGTGCCTGCAAAGGCGGCGCGCCCGCCTGCTCAAATTTCAGCATCGCCGGCAATTATACCGAATGGCTGTTGCTCGGTTCGGTGGCCGTTCACTACGAAGGCAAGCTGTTGTGGGACGCCGCCAAGGGCGAGGTGACCAACATCAAAGAAGCCAACGAATGGGTGAAGCCAGCGTTCCGCAAAGGTTGGGAACTGACGGTGTGACCGCGAGATGACCACGAAAATCGGATCCGCATCGTAACAGTTTATTGCCGGATGCGAGCAAACTTTTGTCTCATATGAGACAAAAGTTTGTCGGCGGATACTGCATCATCGCTTTCGTCACTTTTTGCAACTGCGAACAAAACGCTCCATTCGCTCGGCGGCAATTTCGATCTGCTCTAACGCCGTGGCGAAACAGCAACGCACGTAGCCTTCGCCGCTCGGTCCAAAAGCACTGCCGGGAACGCACGCGACTTTTTCCTGTTCGAGCAGCTTCAAGGCAAATTCCTTCGAGCTGAGCCCGGTCGGTTTTACGGAGGGAAACGCGTAAAAGGAGCCCCTCGGCAAATGACACGAAAGCCCCATCGCGTTAAGCGCGCCGACAATATAATTGCGGCGGACGCGGTATTGTTCCCGCATCTCGATGGTATCAGCTTCGCCATGGAGAATGGCTTCGAGCGCCGCCTCTTGGCTTATGACGCTGGCGCACAGCATCGAGTATTGATGAATGCGCATCATCGCCTCGATGATCTCAACGGGACCGCAGGCGTAACCGATGCGGAATCCAGTCATCGCATAGGCCTTCGAAAAGCCGTGCAAGAAAACCGTGCGCTCGCGCATGCCCGGCAGCGACGCAATGCTGACATGCTCTCCTTCGAAGGTCAGTTCCGAATAGATTTCATCTGTGATGACCAGCAAGTTATTCCGCAAGACGACATCGGCGATTTGCAGCAATTCGACCCGTGTCATCGTTCCGCCTGTCGGGTTCGTCGGGAAATTCAACAACAAGACTTTGCTGCGCGGGGTAATGGCTTTCGCGATGGCCTGGGCTGTGACAGCGAATCCGTTTTCCGCGCGACAAGCCACAGGCACAGCCACGCCATGGGCGAGCGCGACGCTCGGCGAGTAACTCACATAGCACGGTTCATGGTAAAGTACCTCATCCCCGGGGTTGATGACTGCCCGCAAGGCGATGTCGAGCGCTTCGCTCACGCCGACGGCAATGAGAATCTGATTTCTTGGATCGTAATCGAGGCCGAAGCTCTTCTTGAGATGCCTGCTGATGGCCTCACGCAGTTTTAGAAGCCCTAGATTCGAAGTGTAACTGGTTTTGCCCCGTTCGAGCGCATAAATGGCCGCTTCGCGAATGTGCCAGGGTGTTACGAAGTCCGGCTCGCCGACGCCCAGCGAGATCACGTCCGATTGACTCTGAACGATGTCAAAGAATTCACGAATTCCTGAACGCGGAATCCCGGCAACGTGCTGGGCGACGAATTCTTTTGGTTGGAATGGCGAGGCCATGGAAGTGTGTACAGAAAATTCGCGCCGACAACCGTTCATCACGTTGCCGACGCGAAAGCGCTAAGCCGCGGCTTGGTCCTGTTTGCGCCGGATGATTGGCTTGGCTTCTTCCAACACCACCGGCCGAGTGATTTTCACCGACAAGATATCGTCGCTCCCCGGGACTTCGTACATCACGTCGAGCATCAGTTTTTCGAGAAGACCGCGCAACGCGCGCGCGCCGGTTCCCTTCTTCAGAGCTTGGGCCGCCAGCTCTCCCAGAGCATCCGGCAGAAATTCCAATTGGACGGATTCCATTGCCATCAGCTTTGCATACTGCTTGGTCAGGGCATTCTTCGGTTCCGTCAAAATGGAAACGAGTTGGGACTCCGTCAATTCATCCAGGACCGTCACCATGGGCAGCCGGCCAATAAATTCCGGAATAAAGCCGTAGCTCAACAGGTCTTCCGGTTCGATATCATGCATGATGGCATTGCGATCGAGCGTGGCCAGCTTGTGTCCGCGGTCCACCGCGCCGAAACCCATCACACGATTGCCGACGCGACGTTGAATAATCTTTTCCAGGCCGACAAACGCGCCGCCGCATATGAACAGAATATTGCCCGTATCGACGCGGATATATTCCTGCTGAGGATGCTTGCGTCCTCCCTGTGGGGGGACATTGCAAATCGTGCCTTCCAGAATCTTCAGAAGCGCCTGTTGCACTCCCTCACCTGAAACATCGCGCGTGATCGACACGTTTTCGGTCTTGCGCGCAATCTTGTCGATTTCATCGATATAAACGATGCCCATTTGGGCGCGCTTGACGTCGTAATCAGCGTTCTGGAGAAGACGCAGAATAATGTTCTCGACATCTTCGCCGACGTAGCCTGCTTCCGTTAAGGTCGTGGCATCGGCAATGGCAAACGGGACTTCGAGGATGCGAGCCAGCGTGCGGGCGAGCAGCGT
This sequence comes from Verrucomicrobiota bacterium, assembly GCA_016871515.1. GTDB lineage: Bacteria > Verrucomicrobiota > Verrucomicrobiia > Limisphaerales > SIBE01 > SIBE01. The sequence continues at coordinate 1,313 of VHDE01000211.1, read as the reverse complement.
CTTGCCGGAGCCCGTCGGGCCAACCAGCAGGATGTTGCTTTTCTCGATTTCGACATCGGTCGCCCGATCCATCATGAGGTCTTGATTGCCTTCGCGATTCGAGACGACTGCTCCTTGCTGAATTCGCTTGTAATGATTGTGGACCGCGACAGCCAGCGTCTTCTTGGCGTGGTCCTGGCCAATGCAATGCAAATCGAGCTCGCGCTTGATCTCGGCGGGCTTCGGGACTTTAAGTTTGATCGTGTTCTTCTTGCTCTCCGCGCGGAGCTCCTTGTCGAGAACATTTTTGCAAACGATAATGCAGCTATCGCAAATATAGACGCCGGGACCCTGGATGAGTTTCTTTACCTCTGCATGAGATTTGCCGCAAAAACTGCACAGCGTCAGTTGCGATGGACGCGCCATATAATTTAGCCTTTCTTGTCGCCCTCGGTCTTTTCGGCCAAGCCGGGGATTTCTTTCCTTGATTGGACGACCTCATCAACCAAGCCATAAGATTTGGCTTCTTCCGAGGTCATAAAATTATCGCGGTCACAGTCTTTTTCGACTTGTTCTATCGGCCGGCCGGTATGCTTGGCAATGATGCCATTCAACCGCTGCTTCAAGCGGAGCATGTACTTGACGCGGATTTCGACGTCGCTCGCCGGACCTTCAGCTCCACCCAGAACTTGGTGGATCATAATATTCGAGTTGGGCAGAGCATAACGCTTGCCTTTCGTTCCGCCGCACAACAAAACTGCGCCCATGCTCGCCGCCTGGCCAATGCAGTACGTGTTCACGTCGCAGGTCAGGAATTGCATTGTGTCATAAATAGCCAAGCCGGCCGTCACGCTTCCACCGGGCGAATTAATGTACAGATGAATGTCCTTTTTCGGGTCGGCCATCTGTAGAAAAAGCAGTTGAGCAATGATGACGTTGGCCACCATGTCGTCCACGGGCGTGCCCAGAAAGACAATCCGATCTACGAGCAACCGGGAATAAATGTCGTAGCCGCGTTCGCCGCGGCCCGTCTGCTCTACAACCATCGGAACCAGAAAATTTTGCATCGTGAAAAAACTTTGCCGACTAGGACCCGGAACCTATCGAACTAACAGTAAGGCGTCAAGCATGCGTAGCACGCGTACGGCCGTGAAATGACGAATGACGAAATCTGAATGACTAACGAACGAACAAATGACGAAGCTCCATTAGACCACGCGACGCCGTTCGACAGCCGTCCTCGTTCGTCATTCGGAATTTCGTCATTCTTTCGTCATTGGTCGTTAGCCATTCGTCATTAACTGAACATTACCGTCATCACCCCACCGCACCGC
>VHDE01000210.1 GCA_016871515.1 Verrucomicrobiota bacterium | reverse complement strand
CCATCGAGCGTGAAATAGACGGCCGTAGCGTTTGTTGGGCGGGTGATATCCAAGGTGAATCCGCGGGCAATTCGACCGCTGGCGGCGCTCAAAGTTGGAGGCCGGACGAATTGACGATCCAGGAAATCAACGCGGTTGGAGAGCCAGTTTTTCATGAGGTTGACTTCACCTTGATAGCTGCCGCCGCGCATGACCGTCCGCCATTTTTGGCGCTCGCGCGGCTGTGCCTGACGAACCTCGTCGGCCAATTCATCGATCAGCCGATGCATGTTCGTAGTTGAAAGGTGTGAGAAGCGAAGTTCCTGGTAGCGGTCGGCCCACTTTTGCCACGCATCGCGATCTCGAAAGACCCGCGTGAACCACGACGAGAAAAATGGGCCTTGCGACCAACCGCGCGGATTGGCATCGCGCCCGTCAGTCGAACCCAACGCGCGGTCGAAGTCCCAGTGCGGACCCCACAGCAATTTTCCGCTGCGCGGCTTATGAAGATAGGTGCTTAGAACAATGGCGTCCACATTGCCGCTCAAGACCTCGACGATGTGAAAATCGACCCATTGGGCCAAGTCGATATATTGAGCGTAACCAAGAGTCGGATGCAGCCAATTGGTGCTGCTGAGAGCCCGACTGAAATCATTCAAGTAACTCTTGATGTATTGCTCCTGGGGATCGCGCTGGGGCGATTTCATTTGCGGCTCCTTGGGATCAACGTACCCCATGGATTGGCCGCCCGCACTAAAACCGCCGTCGCCTGGATCGAGTCGGTCGATCTTCAAAATGTAACCTCCGGTGACTTCCGGCGAGCGCAGATGCTCGGGTTCGAGCTTGTCAATATCGACGCGGTTTTTCCCAATCTTGATCTTGTCTTCGATCACGTAGATGCCGTTGTAATTGGTTGTTCCAACCGGGCCAGTGCCTCGATTAAGATAGACTTCGACAAAACGAGTGCGGGGCGAGTAATCACCGATATCGCGGCTGAGTTGATGGATGAACGGATTATGAATCAGGACGGGGTCATAGACGTTCGGCGCATAAGCCACCCAGTCAGATTCCGCCGGGAGGCCGACGAATTCCTCTTTCTTGTCTTGATTGAACTCATCCCAGAATTCAAGAGCCCAACTTGATTTGGGCAGGCCTTCCGTGCTCGAACCACGGACCTTAATGCCCGACCGCGTCACCAGAGTCGGCGGGTTGGTCAGCGATGTGACGCCGTTGATCGGTTCATAGACGGAAATGTGCGCGAAGTTTTGCCGGGTGGCCACCGGCGCGCCTTTGCCCAAACTGTGAATAATTACGACTGGAAGATCCGACGTAAAACTCACCAGATTGTTGCTCAGCATGATAAATGTCTCCGTGCGGGGCGGCCCGGGGAGCAAGCCATCCTGGAACGCCCGCGCCCGCACTTGCATGCTATTGGTGATCGGAATTGGGCTGACATACGCTGGCGACCCATTCGTCGGCAAGTTTCCATCCAGCGTATAGCGAATAACGGCGTTCGGGGAGGGCAGTGAAAGCTTCAAGTCGAATGGCCTGAGAAAAGTCTGGCTCGCCGCTGAGAAGTTGACCGCTGGAGCGAAGCCTGCGCCGCTGGACACATTAGGTTTGCCGGGGGTTGGATGGACAAAGTAACCGACGTTCTGAGGCGCGCCGGGCACACGTCCACAGGTTATGTCGGTGACTTGCGGCGGATAAGCAGGGAAGAACTGAGACATGACATTGGTGCTGGGTGAAACCAACGCGAGGTACTCGCCTCCTATGGAAAGCTTGAAGTTGGTGTGCAAACGACCCGCGATGTTTGTCTTGTTCTTTTCGGAAGCATAAACGATCAGATATTCGTTTGGGCCAAGCGCGACATTCGGGATGCGCCATTTCGCCGGGTTATTCGTCTCGTCAGTCAAGAACCAGCCGTGCAAGCTCGCGGTCGTCGCGCCGGCATTGAAAATTTCGATCCAGTCGGAGTTATCGCCGTCTTCGTCGTTAATACCTCGTTTATTGTCGGCCAGAAACTCGGAGATATAAACATCAGGAGCCGGACTGGTGGAATCGAGCTTATAGCTCCAATTACTGGTCACAAAAGGATGCCGCGTAGCCGCGCGATCGGTGATCCCATGATCGGCTCTCCACGTGATGGACACCGTCCCGTCCGCTGGCTGCGAGAAAGAGAAGACAAATTGGCCTGGACCGAACTCGGTGACATTGGTGGCGGCCAAGCCGTTAATCATCAAATCGGCGGCGTCCAAACCTAGAACCGGCTCATCAAAATGGATTTCAATGAACTTGAGTTCCCGAATCGGACTGCCAGCTGGCGGCATCAAAAGCTCAATGACCGGCGGCGCATTGTCGGGAGCATTGCTTGAGACGGCGTCGGCGGCAAAAGTTACCGGCGATGGAATCGCGGTGAGGAGAAGAGAGGCAAGAAGCGCCCGATTGCTTGGCATACAGATTGAATAGTTTAGGTTGTCGAGACGCTACAGAAGCCACAAAATTTGCCAAGCGTCTTTGTTGCAGATTTGTTACGGCTGGCACATCCACAACTCTCGGCGAGATTAGAATGCGCCACATGCGGCCACTGCTCTAGGAGCGCGGATGCCCACATCCGCGCAGTTTGGTTGCAACCGTTTAAGTCTCGGATGTGGGCATCCGCGCTCCCAATTATTTCAACGTACGTTGAAATAATCCGTCGCTTGTCTACCGAATTTAGGGATGACGGTTTAAGCCTTTGCATGCGAAACTTGGACATGAACTTCGCCAGGTCTAAGCTCGGTTTCGGCCTTGAATTGCCTTCGGTCGCTGCTCGGAATCACCCGCCCCGCGCGTGGTTGACGGCGATTGTGGTTGCATCGCTGGTGGCCACGTTCGAGATGCCAGCGGCGGAGCGCAGTTCGGGAGACATGCCAAAACCTGCGCGCGTCGCCCGTCCACGGCGCGATCCGGTCGATCAACTTTTCCGCAACGCGCCGATGGCTGAAGCGAGCCGAAGCGTCGTGATTCCTCTGGCGACCAATTTGCATCTCGCGTTCGATTCGGAATTGCTGCGCGCGCACACGGTTTGGTCGGGTGACGGTTTGAACCTCTTTGGTCCCCCATATCACGGCGGCAAAACACCTTTCATATGCGCCTTTGATGGCGCCACGCTTTGGACTACTCCGCCGGTCCCGGCTTGGTCTGTTTCGAGCAGCGCCGCTGATGTGGCGACGAGACTCCCCACCAGGCTACGCTTTAAAGGCCTCAAAACGGAGCATGGGACCGTGACCCTGAATTATGAGCTTCGGGCCGATCGCCAACAAGTTATCGAGGTCCGCGAGACACCGCGTGCCGTTTGGAATCAGCATCGCCCGGCTATTGTCCGGCGGTTTGATTTGAGCCCGAGCTCGGAAGGCCTTTTTTACTTGGCACACGCCGAAATGGGCGCTGACCGGACGGACAGAGAAATGTTGTCTTCGACAATGATACAGAGAACGAACGACGTCTTGCTGACCGTTGTCCGCGGTTGGACCAACATTCAATGGGCAGTGACCAGCCAGGAAACGGCCTACGAAGTTCCCATCCATGTCGAGAAACGAGATGGCGAAAGCGCAATTGAGAAACGGAACGTGGCAGGTTTCGAAACACGTGCCTTTCTGTTCATCCCGGCGCACGCCGAACCGATTCGTTTCGAGCTCGCCAGCTTCATTTGCCGAGATCTCAGTGAAGCAGCGCGTTTGGATGCGGAGTTGCGAAAACTGCCGCTCAGCCCGCTCTTCAATCAAACCACAACCCGCGAACAAACCCATCCTTTGGCGCGTCAACCCCAAACATTCTCTGCGGACAACGGATCGCCTCGACGCGTCAGCGGCGATGATTACTACCGCGTCGAACACTTTCCGCTGCCGCGAGAGATCGCATT
>VHDE01000209.1 GCA_016871515.1 Verrucomicrobiota bacterium | reverse complement strand
GCTCACCTGCCAAAGTCACAGCGTGCAGGTAATGGTGTTCGACGATTAGTGCGTCGCACCGTTGGATGTCCTCGGGAGAAGTCAGCAACCGAAGATGGCCATGGTCTAAAACGTGTTGTGCTTCAGCGGAAATGTCGCGGCATTTGGGTTTACTCATGCCGCAAGCGTAAAGAACTGAAAACGGAATGTTCCAAACAAAATGCTAACCTTCGTATCGGCAATCCGCTATTGCGGAGAAAAGCCGCGCCCTAGCAGGAGTCGCAGGAGTCAGTTGCGACCCTGTGACGAGCGCTCAGTTATTTGCCATTACTGGCCTGGTCTCGCTGGCGCAAGATGAGTGCTGTCGGAATGCAAGTCTGATGGCGGGGAAGTCAGTCCTTCAATGCTTCGGGCGCAGGATGATTGCCTTCTTGTCGGTTCCTTCGACTTCGACCGAGTGCGTTTCAATGGAAGGATCGTCTTTCAGGGCATTGTGGATAATGCGACGGTCGAAGGCATTCAACGGTTCGAGCTCGACAATATCTCCCCAGCGCCGGACTTTCTCAGCGGCTTCGCGGGCCTTCTGCACTAAAGCCTCACGCGCTTGGGCGCGGTAGCCTCCCACGTCGACCATAACTTTTGGGGCTTGCTGATCCTGGCGAAAAAGCAGGCGATTGGCAATATACTGCAACTCGCTCAGGGTTTGGCCCTGGCGTCCGATGAGCCGTCCGGGTTCGTCGGTTTTGACGTCCAGTAAGAGGCCTTGATCCATCGAATGCTCTTCGACGGTGGCGTCGAAACCGAGCAAACGCAACAACTGCTCCAGAATTTCTTTAGGTTGAGCGGGCATAGGAGGGTTGGGTTAACGCCGGTTCAGGGCAGAGATTCCTCCGAAACACCTTTTCGCGCATTGCGCCCGTGACCTTGGCAGGAGAGGGCGTCCCGCCTGTCCTGCTTCTGCTGTACGCAGATGCTGGACAGGCGGGACGCCTTGTCCTACGACGGTTCATGGGGAGGGGCAGCGTTGACTGCACACTTATGGGTTAGTGGGTTTTTGCTTTTTTGGAGCCGGACCTTTCGGAGCCGGTGATGGTGACTTAGCGCCCGCAGCAGCGTGCGGGTCGCTGGTTTTCGTCAGCTTCATCTGCGTAATTGTTAGCAAATTCTGCACAGTCCAGTAAAGCGTTAAGCCAGCTGAGAAATTATAGAGAAAGACCATGAACATGAGCGGCATGTACTTCATGATCTTCTGTTGCACCGGATCCATCCCAGGCGATGGCGGAGTTAGCCGCGCCTGCCAAAGCATGGTCGCCCCCATTAACAGCGGCATCGGATTAATTGGAAAACCAAGTCCCGGAATGACCGCAATCGTGTCCGCCTGAGAGAGGTCACAAGCCCAGAGAAATTTTGCGCCACGCAATTCGATTGCGCTTTGGAGCATCGTATAAAAGCCGATGAAAACGGGGATCTGCAGCAGCAATGGAAGACAACCGCCCAAAGGACTGACCTTGTTTTCCTTCATGAACTCCATGAGCTTGAGGTTCATTTTCTTGGGATCGTCCTTGTACTTTTCCTGAATGGCCTTCATCTGCGGTTGCAAAGCGGCCATGCGTTTCATCGACCTTGTGCTGGCGTTGGTGAGCGGCCAAAAGAGCAGTTTGATAATGACCGTAATCGCCACAATGGCTAAGCCGTACGACAACCCCAAGTGATAGAGGCCGTTCATCGAAAGCAAAAGGGCCTGCGCGAAAAAGCCGAAAAAGCCGAACTTCATGATCAGATCGAGCTTATTTCCGAGGCGAGCCAGCGTGTTGTACTCTTTCGGCCCAGCGTAAATATCAAACCGGCGCTCCAATTGTTGATTCGGTGCTATCGATATTTGTGGATAAACCAAAGCGGCTTGATAGCCAAATGGCCGGGCAACAATTCTGGAATCGGTCGAGACTTCCTCCGCGCTCGGAACCGGCAGATTTATTTTCTGCGCAAATATCATCGGGGCCGGTTCACTTGGGATCGCGACCAGAGCAAAAAACTGATTGTGAACGGCTGCCCAAAAAACATTGCTTGCTCCGCCGATATAACTTGGCCGCGGCGTTCCCGGCAAACAGCCCAGCGGACGATTGGCGAACCACGGCTCGCCAACGCTCTCTTCCTTTTTGCCGTCAAACCATTGAACTCCGAGCATGATCGATTCGTCGTGTTGAGTAAGTGGCGTCGCTGTGCCGATGACCCAGTGATGCGTTGGCAGCGCGATGGGCTGCGTTGTGCGATTTTCGAGCCGGAGATTAGCCTTGAGGAGGTAGTTCGTGCTGAGTTGGAATTCCTTGACCAGATGCAGGCCGTTTGACAGGAGTTTCTCGGCTCGCACGCCGGAACCGATTTGGGAAAGCGCAAAGATTCCGTCGCTCTCAAGCGCTGGATCGCCCAAGAGAGTCATCGCCGGAAGGACAGGCTTTGGAGCATTCAACGTCGCCAGCTTATTTGTCCCCGCCCGATTTTTCCCGCGGCAATCAACGGTCGCTGGATATTTCTTTAGCTCGACGAATTGAAGACCTCCGAAATGCGACGAGAAGACGCAGCGGACGTTTTCATTTTCGAGGGTTAGAAGCTTCTCAGGCTCATCGGAACGTGGCGCAAGGACGGGCTGCGATTGAGGTGTTGCGATCGTCGACGTTTTAAGATTCGTGGTTGGCGCAGTTGCCGTCGCAGCAGCCGATGGCGTTCCAGTTCCTTTTGTGGCGGTGCTGACTGTATTCGTTCCGGGCGGCGCGGGCGTTGGTGGAAAAATCTTATTCACCAACGGATACCAAAGCATCAGCAGCGCAAAGCAAAGAATCAGGACAAAAAATGATTTGCGATCCATGGGGCAGGTTAGGTAGGACAGGCATCCCGCCTGTCCAGGCATTCACAATGCGCCGAGGCAGGCGAAAGGCGATCCGCTGCCGAGTTCGCAGCGCCAAGGCCCGGAACAGGATCGTGCCCGCAGCCACCCCACGGGTGACAGCGACAAACGCGTTTCATAGAAAGCCAAGTTCCCCGAAGCGCTCCGCGTGATTGAAGAGCTTCCAAAGCGTATTCTGAACAACTCGGCGTGTACCGGCAGCGGCCTAAAGGACCCAACAAGACTGTCTTGGCTGGAGAAACCACCCATCGATAAACCCGAACGGCGAAAACAAGAATGATTTGCGCGATCTTCACTAATCCCTTTTCAACAAGTTAGCCTGTCGGCAGAGAGAAACAAAATCGTTCTCCACGTCCCTGAATGTCTTTCCGATTATCGAGCGGCGCGCGATCAAAACGATGGCCACTGGTTCGCGGAAGTCATGCTGATGTAAACGGAACGTTTCCCGCAGAAGCCTCCGCGCTCGTGTCCGAATGACCGCTTTGCCAAGTTTGCGGCTGGTAATCAAGCCAATGCGGCATGTGCTGCCGGGCTCAAGGATTTTCCAGTTTGCCGCCAAACAACCTCGTGCCAAGCGATGGCCCGTATCACGAATAAGGTTAAACTCACGTTTCGTCCGCAGGCGCATCCCCTGCGTCAAACGCAGGGGAACAGGTCGAGCGGCTGTCATTATGGGCCGGCTTAATTAAACTGGCGTCAATCGCTTGCGGCCAACACGGCGGCGATTGGCCAGGATGGCCCGGCCACTCTTGCTGGAATTACGGCTCAGAAAGCCATGTTGCCGTTTACGACGGATTTTCGACGGTTGATATTGGCGCTTCATAAAAACAAAATCACAATCTATTTTCCTCTGGTCCAAGCCATTGTGTCCGAGCAACGGAACGTTCGGAGCACCCCGCTTTTTGACAGAATGCGGGAGCTTATCAGTGAACTTTCGAGTGTCAAGCCCTCGGCCCGCTCCCTGATCCTCGCGTAAATTTTAATTTGTGAAAAAGTTTTCAATGTTTGCGCGTTTTTTTTTTCTTGCATGCCATTGT
>VHDE01000208.1 GCA_016871515.1 Verrucomicrobiota bacterium | reverse complement strand
CGACCGGAAACAGCTTGACGGCTCAGGCGACGGACACCGCGAGATTCTTCCGGCTGGCGTCTCAGTGAGACGTTCGATTTTGAACTGAAAGCGTCCTATGGCCAAAAGGGCAATCGTTGCATTGGGCCTCTGCGTTATCGCGGCGGCGAAATTCGAGGCCAGCTATTCGCTAATTAATTAGACGTCGCCCAATTCAAGTTTGAACAACACGGAAGAGCGCGGATCCCGCGCTCTTCTTTTTTAGAGGGCTTGCCAGTCCAACAGCGCTGACTGTATGTTCACCAACTCTTTCTGCAATTGTCAGTTGTTTGGCTCAATCAACGTATGAGTGTTCGCGTCCGCTTTGCCCCAAGTCCAACCGGTTTTCTTCACATCGGAGGCGCCCGCACGGCGCTGTTTAACTGGCTGTACGCACGCCATACCGGCGGAACGTTTATCCTGCGGATCGAGGATACCGACGTCGCGCGCAATACTCAGGAAGCTGTCGAGGTCATTTTGAAGGGCTTGCGCTGGCTGGGGCTCGAATGGGATGAGGGCCCGATCAGCGGCCAATCCCGCGGTGAAAGCAAGGGGGCGCACGGCCCGTACTTTCAATCGCAACGCAGTGAGATTTACCGAAAACGCGTCCAGGAATTAAAAGAGAAAGGTCACGCCTACGAGCACGAAGGAGCGGTCAAGTTTAGAATGCCGCGCGAGCCAATCTTGATTTCGGATCTGGTCGTGGGCGGCGTGAATCGTGAATTGACGGATCGCGAACAATTGGACCCGGACTTTGTTATCGTCCGTTCCGACGGCCAGCCTGTGTTTCATCTCGTCAATGTAGTGGACGATCTGGAGATGCGAATTACACACGTCATCCGCGGCGAAGATCACCTTTCCAACACGGCGAAGCACATTGCCCTCTTTCGCGCTTTTGGAGTCGACTCTCCGAAGTACGCGCACATTCCGCTCATCTTAAACAAGGACGGAACCAAGATGAGCAAGCGGGACAAAGGCGCGTCGCTGATGAGCTACATTGATGAGGATTATCTTCCTGAAGCCGTGATGAATTATCTATACCTGCTCGGCTGGTCGCCGAAAGGCAATCGCGAAATCGTGCCGTTGGAGGAAGTGATCCGAATCTTTGATTTGCCACAAATCCTGCGCAGCAATGCCCGGTTCGATTTGGACAAGCTTCATTGGCTGAACTGGGAGCATATGCGCGCGTCGAAACCGGAACGGTTCAACGAGATTGCTATCCGAGCGCTTGGGAAAGCTGGCATTCAGACGAGCGGCTTCGATCCTGAGTACGTGCGCGAAGCGCTGGGCACTTGCAAAGAAAAAGTCAAACTGGCCGCCGACATTCCCCCGTTTGTCGATTTTTACTTCGTTTCCGAACTGAGCTATGACCCGGAAGCGACACAGAAGTACTTCACTCCGGAAAACAAGCCGCGCGTTGCCAAGTTGCGCGAGACGTTCGCTGGCCTCTCCAACTTTGCCCCCGACGCGTTGCAAAATACGCTCAAGGCAGTCGCGGCGGAATTGGGCATCAAGGTCGGAGCACTTGTCCATCCGGTTCGACTGGCTGCCACTGGAAAGACCGTTGGTCCAAGTCTGTATCATTTGCTCGCCGTGCTGGGCAAGGAACGCGTGTTGAAACGATTGGACGACACGCTGGCGCGAATGTCGTAAGGGCCGCCCTTGCGATGGCGGAGCACGGAACGCGAGGCAGCCTGTCTTGCACTTCTCTTATTGGCCTTGGCCGCAACGCAGAGTTTCACTCTGCTGCATCGCCGACTTTCAGTCGGCAGCGCTTTAGCCTTGTCCAGTGCGTCCGCTTGAACGGAAAGGCTGCGGATTGAAATCCGCGATACAGCGCGATACAGCAGAGTGAAACTCTGCGTTGCGATCAAGCTGCGTTCGGACGGGTGGCACTTCGGAAATGCGCCCTTTCTTGTGCTTTCTTGTTGGCGTCGAGACGAACGAGTTGACGCCGCATAAACGAGGCGCGACACTGGCGCGACCCGTAGCAACCCAACGATGACCACCGCCAATAAAATCACGATCTTCCGCATTTTGCTGGTGCCCTTTTTCATCGTGCAAGTGCTCTACTATCTGGACACAGGCCGAGAGTACCACCGTTGGCTCGCCTTTCTCTCGTTTGCCATCGCGGCCATTTGCGACGGCGTCGATGGTTATGTCGCGCGGCGTTACAATCAAAGGAGCGAGTTGGGCGCAATTTTGGATCCGCTTGCAGACAAACTGCTTCTCGTTTCCGGGGTCGTTTTGTTGAGTATGCACAACCAGCCGTATCTGGACCAGATTCCATGGTGGCTCACGGCAACGATTATCGGACGCGATGTAATCCTCGCCCTCGGATTGGGCGTGATTCATTTCACCGGAGGCAATGTCAAAGTGCGCCCGCATTTCATCGGCAAGATGGCCACGGTATTTCAAATGATTGTCGTAATCTGGATCTTGCTCCGATGGCATTATTTCGGGTTGCGCGTGTGGATTTGGGGGGCGGGAATTTGCACTGCGGTTTCAGGCATGATCTATGTTTTCGAGGGCATTCGACGATTGAGCGCGAGTCCTACCAGCGCAGCCACGCCCGGCCAAAACGCACAACGCGGAACGCCCGACCATCGCGCCTGATCAGTAACGCCCGAAGGCACCGCTTTGATTCTTTGGTGAGATCGCCATCGGGTTGCTGCGTTACCAGACCAAAGTGGTGTCGCGCTCTCGCTTGCCACCGCACTGAAGACTTGATTGCATCCGAGTACTTGAATTTGCGTTGAACGCTTACGCGTGGCCATGACATCAATCGTCGCTGAACGAAATGGCGGTCATACCGGGAGTGGACACCATTGGTTCGCCACGACCCATTGGACAACCGTTCTGGCTGCCCGTCATCAGGCTTCTCCTGATGCTACCACTGCTTTGGAGAAATTATGCCAAACTTATTGGTATCCGCTCTATGCTTGCATTCGGCGGCGAGGACATAATGTGCACGACGCGCAGGATCTCACCCAAAGCCGGTACGGGCGCGAGGCTGCGGCCCACTTTTCGCCCGAAACACTGTTCGACCCCGGCTGGGCGGTGACGATCCTCGATCAAGCCTTAGCGCGTTTGCGCGAGCAATTTGCCGCCGACGGACGCAGCGAAGAATTCGCGTTCTTGAAAGTGTATCTGGAAGGAGAGACCAAGCCCGGGGAATACGAAGCCGTGGCAAAACCATTGCAAATGTCCGTCGGCGCCATAGCGGTGGCGGTGCATCGGCTCCGGCAAACTTATCGCAACCTCGTCCGATCTGAAGTCGCGCAAACCGTTTCCGATCGGCGCGATATCGAAGAAGAAATGCGCCATCTCCTCAAAGTGATCAGCGAGTGAGAGCAGCGTTATTCGCGTAGCGCTGACTGCCCAATCTGCCGTTTCGCAGGATGCCATCCTGCGGCGTGGCGAAGTAAGTGCGACAAACGTAGTCTCGATTACGGGGAATGCGGTTGAACTTGGGTCTAACGTCGGTTTGGGTCGTAGTGAAAGAAGCACAGCCTACGCTTAAAAGCATAATGGCCATGGTTGCATTCAGATTTTGCGTAGGGCGCGGCTTTTCTCCGCAATAGCGGATTGCCGATACGAAGGTTAGCATTTTGTTCGGAACATTCCGTTTTCAGTTCTTTACGCTTGCGGCATGAGTAAACCCAAATGCCGCGACATTTCTGCTGAAGCACAACACGTTTTAGACCATGGCTATATTCGGTTGCTGACTTCTCCCAAGGACATCCAACGGTGCGACGCACTAATCGTCGAACACCATTACCTGCACGCTGTGACTTTGGCAGGTGAGCATCTGCGCTGTGCTTCTGTGTGCAAGGGACGGTGGCTTGCTGTGGCTGCCTGGAGTTCGGCTGCCTTCCCCATCAAGGCCCCAGACCAGTTCATTGGATGGAGTTCAGAACAGTGCCGCCGCCGGCTGCCGCTGTTGGCCAACAATTCCCGTCTGTTGGTGATGCCCGACTGCGACTACCTCAATCTGATCAGCCGTTTCATGAAACTGATGCTCCAACATCTGTCGGAAGATTGGCAAAAGCGCTGGGGACATCCTATCGCCATGGTCGAGACGTTGGTGGATCCTCGCCACTAC
>VHDE01000207.1 GCA_016871515.1 Verrucomicrobiota bacterium | reverse complement strand
CCAGCCGAGGACGTGCCGTCCTTGAGCTTCACGGTTGGGTTGCGCCACGCGATCAGGTAGCCGACGGGATACCCTTGGTAGAGCGAGTCGAGCAGGTTGCGGACTTTGGTGGCTTCCCAAACGAAGGGGCGCTGAATCTCGGGGATGGCAATCTCGCCAGATTTTACCCAAGTGAGGAGCGTTTCGATGGGGTGCGGTGTTACGGAGTAGCGTTGCGTTGACATAATTATCTATCCCTTTTCCGCAGTTCATCAAGCAGGCCCTCGGCTTCCTTGTCCACGGCGTTGGCGTTGAACGGCGGGTTGGCGAGGACGAAATCAAACTGGCCGGTCGCCTTGTGCGGGTCGTCGTAGTAGCTGTTGACTTGGCCGCCGTGGCGGATGTCGCCTTCGAGGCCATGCACGGCGAGGTTCAGGCGGCAGAGGCGGCCGGTTTCGTCGGTCTTCTCGACGCCGTGGATGGACAACTCGCGAGTTGGTTCACCGGAATAGTCCTTCGGCCTGTTCCCCGCAGATTGCCCAGCGGCAAGTTGCCGCTTGTGTTCGGCCACGAAGCGGGCGGAGGAAAAGAACATGCCGCCCGAGGTGCTAGCGCACGGCCACCTTTTCCCAAGAGCACAACGAGGTTTCGTCAGATTCATTCTGCATTTTGCGTGCCGCACATTGGCCAACCGCAAGGTTTCGACGATGCGCCCGTGGTAGGGCTCGATGACTTCGGTGAGGAGGCGGACGATGCAGGACGGGGTGTAGAACTCGCCGCCTTTCTGGCGGCGACTGGCGAACTGGCCCACGTCGGCAAGCTCGCCCGTGCGCCGGTCCACGACCGCGTTGAAGAAATCGTCCAGCAGGCGCTTGGCTTCCGGCGACGGCTCGACGCGATACGGCTTTTCGGCGGCGTGGTAAGTGGCGAGCATACTTCTCGCGCAATTCCGGCGATTTGTGGAAAGCCTCTTCCATCAAATCCGCCGCTTCCGCGAGTCGCCCAGCTAGCCTCGCCCTGAACGCCTTCTGCGCCAAATCCTGCGCCAGTCCCTCATCGACGGGCGACGGCATGCCCAAGACCGTTTTCGATTGCTCGCTCGATGAAGACTTTAACTTTGGGGCGGAATCTTGAACCGTGGGCTTCCAACTTTCCAGCGCGTTCAGCAGTTCCTTGGCTGAAGCGTAGCGGTCGTCGGCGCGCTTTTCCAAAGTCCTGAGAACAACAGAATCCAGAGCGCGATTCACATCGGGATTCGTTTCGGAGGGCGGCGAGACCGGCTTGTCGAACAGATTCTTGCTTGCCCAACTCACATCCGCTGGCATCTCGAACGGGAGTCTGTCCGTGAGAAGCAAGTACAGCGTCGCGCCAATCGCCCAAACATCAGCAGCACATGAATCGCCTTTGCGTTCCGCAAAAGCCTCTGGCGGCTTGAACGTTAGCGTGCCGGCAGCGGTTGCCAGCAACGTCAGCGGATTCACTTTCTTGGCCAGCCCAAAATCGCTGACCCTCGCTCGCAACCCGTCCGCTTCGTAGCCAACCAGAATGTTTTGCGGCTTGATGTCCCGATGGATAATGGGCGGCTTCTCGCGATGCGCTTGCGCGATGCCTCGGCAAACCTGCTTGATGAGATCAATCGATGTCTCGACGGGAACAAGCTGCCCGCCATGCGAACGCCAGAACTTGTCGAGACTTCCGCCCGGCACATTCTCCATCGTGAAATATCCACATGTGCCGCCTCGCGTTTCAAAGACGTTCGCGTCGGAGACGCTGATGATGTTCGGGTGTTTGAGGTGCGTGAGCAGAATCGCCTCGCCAAGCATCTCCTGAATCTCGTCGAGATTCATGCCCACACGCTTGAAAACCTTCATGGCCTGCCGCCCAAGGAAGCGATGCCTGACGCGATAGACTTCGGCAAACGCCCCCTCGCCCAAGAAGCGTTCCACTTCGTAGGTGTCTCGGACTGTTTGGCCGTCTTCGAGCAAGCGCATATCAGAGGGACTTGGCAGCATCGTAACGGATCGGCACAAATCAACAATTCCAAACCGAAGCAAGGTAACCCGGGCGCAGAACGGACTTTTGTGAACACAGTCTGTCCAATCTCGGTTCATTCTCTTCTTGCGACGGCCTAACGTACGGCGGAGAGGCCGTTCGCTGCTGGTTCGGCATTCCGGCGCTCCAAAGATTAATCCATTCGCACCGAAAGGGACCTGCGTCCGTTTCTTCATTTCGTCCGGAGACGAAGAATTATGCCAATGCCTAGTTCACTTGATTCGCGGGTCAACGCAAATCCGACACGACAAAGACTAACCAATTGACCAAAACGAGCTAGTATGACTCGGCCCGGCGACGCCAAGGAGGTGGGCCAGTGGATGGCCGCTGAAGAGCATGCCGGACCGAGCCGGAAAAAGCATAATGGGACTTACCTTGCTGAATTCTCTTACCTCTTTTCACGCCAATCCGTCGAGGAAAAGTTATTCACACATCGTCACGGCAACAGGACGGCTCGGTAGAAACGGCGATTGACTTGCGCTTGCTCCCGCCAAGCGCCGGAGTCCGACTGAAGTTTAACAAACGCGAGCGGCGACCAGCTTGATTCCACTGAGTCTGCGGACTCGATTCGGTATAGTTGCCCCGGAGTTCCACGAACTGTTATCTCAGCATACACCTGCACTGAAACCGGGGATAGCTTCACTTCACCAAATGATTCGAGAGTGATTCGGTAGATTTTGTTTCCGTCGGGATCGGTTGTGTAAATATTTCCGTTTTTGTCGCTGACCAAATCACCAATCGATCTGCCAGCGGAAATTGCAATTCGTTCCTCGAATGTCGGTCCAATTTGAACGACGCTGTTTCCCTGAATGACGTAGAGGTTGTCGAATTCATCGATTGTCATTTGTGGGTTGGAAAACCGAACGGATACAGTTGAGACTTTTCCATTGGCGTGGATTGTCCGAAATTTTCCGTCAGCTTGCTGGACAAAGATAGTTCCGAGTGAATTCACTTCGACTGCGACTGGGGAGTTGAACGATGAGAAGATTCCATCTCCATCAACAGTCGATGGGTTACCCGAACCAGCCAGTGTTGTAACGATTCCCTTGGAGAGCTTCCGGATTCGATGGTTTCCGGCGTCAGCAATTATTATGTCGCCGTTCCTCACCGCCAAACCAAGAGGTCCAGCGAATGCGGCCTGCCATACGTCGCCGTCGATATAGCCCACACGCGCAGGCTTGGGGTCGTATAAGCTCCCTGGACCGGATACGATAAGTCTAGAATCTGAAGAATACGCAGAGTCTCCCGTAACGTCATTTACCTTCGCGGTCCACCCAGTGGCAACGCGGTCCACTTCACGCGAAGGTAAACGGATGACCCGCCACGTATTGTTCCCGCTGTCCCAAACCCACACATGCCTACGGCTACTTGAAACCGAAATAGCGGTCGGTCGATTGAACATAGTGCGCTCCCCAATCCCATCGACTAGCCCGCTGAAGTCTGATCCAGCAAGAAGCTCGACTTTGGCACCGGCAGACGCGGTTACCGTTGCCAATATTGTGAACAAGATGTGAGCCACTTTTTTCATAATGTTTCTACCTTGTATTGTGGGGTAAGACGGATTTGGTCCAACCCATTGGTTGATGATTCCGGGCACTTTTAATCTGATAACCTTGAGCGAATCGCGAAACCAGATCGAACGAAAAAGCGTTGTGTTCATTATGGAAATAAAAAAGGTTTAAACAATTGTCCAAACCTTTTTGCCCCGGCCTGGAGAATGGTGGAGATTCGCTTTGGCCTTTTCCTTCAGCAGCGGCTCACAACGCTTTTTCGTTGGTTCCACGAATGCCCGTCGATTCGTTTCGAATCATCATCGCATCAGGTTCGTATCCCATGCAGCCGGCAACCGCTCGTATTTCCTTCCTTTTATCCACGTTAGTCCTTGACAAGAAAACGTCTGACGATAAGACCATTCTGCAATTCGGATGCTCGTTTTTACGTCGTGAAAGATACTGCGTGAATCGAACGCCAGTCCTAGCTCACCTCCATTTACTCGAATGTGACTCAGCCATCGGTCCAAATGAATCTGAGCAGCAAGGAAGTCGCTCTTCGCAGAGTTGCAGGAGTTGTGCGCCAGCACAAAATTGTGGCCCAAATCAGAAGG
>VHDE01000206.1 GCA_016871515.1 Verrucomicrobiota bacterium | reverse complement strand
ATCATCGGCGAAGCGACGGTTCATCTCAGCGAGACTACGCGCCTATTCCTGGACTGCCTTTCCGCAAGATGCGCGGCATGCGCAACGTGGTAGCGCACGACTACACCAATGTGGATTTGAGAATCGTGTGGGATGTTGCCACCCTTCATGTGCCAGAAGTTTGTGCGGTGCTCGAAAAGTTTTTCGCAGATCAAACCGGGACAACGAACACACCGCCGAAATGAAGGTTGCTGGGGGTTTGTCGGCGGGGGCACTATGAAGTTGATCGTCGAGCGCAGGACGTGAACGTCCCAGAGAAGTTCGATTCAGCAAAGTTGGTATCGAGAGTTCCACTTCCCAAAACGGAGGGAATAGGATCAAAGGAAACGCTGGCAAAACGCCGATTTGTGGGCGTTTTTTGCTGTTGTTACTTCCCAAAAAACTTCCCACTGGCGTGCCTGAGATTTACTTCCCAGTGATTAACTGATTGAAAATGTGAGAGTTGCAGAAGTTGGAGCGGGTGAATGGAATCGAACCCTCGATCCCACCCGCCTTGAAGTGATAAGACCCCTGTAAATATTGATCTCGGCGACATTGCTTGACATGGGCGTTGTTATGACTATGCCATGACTCGTCATGGCCAGCCTTCACAAGGACCCGCGCGGGAAGTCGCCTTTCTGATATTGTGCCTTCACTTTGCCGGACGGTCAGCGGACGTTTCGCAGCACCAAACTCACTGACCGCAAGAAGGCTTGGGAAGTGTGTCTGCAATGGGAGAAATCAGCGGAGCAGGGACGCGGCGGCAGTTTCACCGAAGCTCAAGCCCGGAAGGTCCTGAACACAATCCTCGAAAGCACCGGTCAAGCGCCGATGCACAACGAGACGATTCAGGATTACTTCTCGAATTGGCAGAACGCAAAGGAACTCGCCAAGAAACCGCGCACGGCAGAGCGCTACGGCATCGTGGTTGAGAGGTTTCTGGCAAGCCTGGGGCCACGGGCGAAGAATCCGCTGGCCGCTCTGACCGTTCGCGACTTGGAGAGCTTTCGCAACGATTCAATGGCGCAAGGCAAAGCGCCCAAGACCGTCGCGGTGGAAATCAAGGTTCTCCGCACCGTGTTGAACGTGGCGCGGCGACAAGGGACGATGCTCACCAATCCCGCTGAGGCGGTGGAATTGCCCAAGGTGGTCTCACACACCCGTGACGTGTTCAGTCCGGCCCAAGTCCAATTGCTCTTGGCTACGGCGGACGATGAATGGAAAACGGCCATCCTACTCGGATACTACCTGGGCGCTCGCCTTACCGACGTAACCAACCTGACTTGGGAGAACGTGGACTTGGCAGGCGGAGTCATCACCTACGAGCAACGCAAGACCGGCAAAGGAGTCACCAGTCCGATTCACCCCGACTTGGAAGCGCTTTTGGCCGAGTTGGCGGGTGACAATCCGCGCGCGTATCTCTGCCCGACGCTCCAACGGCGCAGGGTAGGCGGGCGCTCCGGCCTTTCGCAGATGTTCACTCGCATCATGCGCGACGCGGGGATTGACCAGCAGCAAGTCAAAGGCAAGGGCAAGCAGGGCCGGACGTTCTCGAAACTTTCCTTCCACAGCTTGTGCGCCACACGTTCACGAGCGCGCTCGCAAACGCGGGAATACCGGCGGAAATCCGGCAGAAACTCACCGGCCATGCAGACGCGGCGATGCATCAAAAATACACGCATCTCGAATTGCTGCCGCTCAAGCAGGCGATTGCCACGTTGCCGAGTGTGCTGGCAAATTGACGCGCGCACGAAAAAGAATTCTTTGCTCGCGACCAATCGGTAGAACCGGGCCGCGTCCCCTCTTTTCGGGGGGGAGCCTTTTCTTGATAGATGTCTCACGAGAATTTCCCGCCGTGAACAAGGCTTGCCTTCTATGACGCCGAACGTTATGGTTGTCGCAGATGATACGCAGCTTCGCCTGCCCGGAAACCGAGCGGCTGTTCAACGATGAAGCGTCGCGGCGGTTGCCGACACAGATTCAGCAAGTGGCGCGGCGGAAATTGTTGTTGTTGCACCAGGCGCGGCGGTTGGACGACTTGCGCGCTCCGCCGGGCAACCGGCTGGAAGCCTTGAAGGGTGATCGGTCGGGCCAGCACAGCATCCGGATCAATGACCAATGGCGTCTTTGCTTCCGCTGGCAGGGAGAGGATGCGTTTGACGTGGAAATTGTGGATTACCATTGACGGAAAATGAAAACGAATAAACTGGCTCCGATCCATCCGGGCGAGATTCTTCGGGAAGAGTTTATGAAGCCGCTGAACCTGTCGCAGAATGCGCTGGCCCGTGCGCTCCGTGTTGCACCCCGCCGCATCAATGAAATCGTGCAGGAGAACCGCGCCATCTCCGCGGACACCGCGTTGCGGCTCGCCCGGTTCTTTGGCACCACGGCGGAAATGTGGTCAGGCTTGCAGGCGGACTATGACCTGCGGCTGGCCCGTTACGAGAAGCAGCGGCAAATCGAGCGCGATGTGGAACCGCTGGCAACGATGCAACCGGCAGCACCGTAAACAATGAAACAACTGTCTGAAGTACACGCTGCCTTCCATTTGGAAGACCTATGAATCCGAGACTGCTGGCGAGGTTTCTCTTGATCTCCATGCAATCCATGCGGATCAGCGCCCAGACGGTTGGTTTGCTACCTCAAGACTTTTTCGAAATCCGGAGGAATAAATCCTTAGAGCGTGTCCGAAAATGTGGGGCAGACATCTTGTCTGCCCCACATTTTCGGACACGCTCTTAGACGCGATTAGGTCTGAAGCCGCGCAAGGTGATCGAAGATCTCAGCGGGAACTCGGAGTCCATTACCTGAAAGAAAAGCGATCAGCGGATGGAGTGAAGTGGATCGAAAAGGCTGCAGAGCAAGGAGAGTTAGGCTCGCAGCTCTTGCTTGGAATGTTGCACATGCAAGGAGTAATCGGCGTTCCAAAAGATGAATCTGTGTCCGCGCAATGGATTTGAAAAGCCGCCGACCAAGACAATGCGTCTGCACAGTATTTCTTGGCCGTGATGTACAGCGAAGGAATCGGAGTGCCGTCCGATCAAGTCCTTGCTCGACATTGGTTTGACAAAGCGGCGGCTCATGCGGAGGGCGAAACTCAATACACGGTTGCGACGGCATTCGATAACGGATGGGTTGTTCCAAAAGACCAGAACGAGGCTGCCAGAAGGTTTCACTTGGCAGCCGAGGAAGGAAGCACCGACGCGCAATACCGACTTGGTCAAATGTACCATGAGGGGCGCGGCGTGGAGGAGAACCAACGTCTTTCACTTGAATGCTTTCGTAAATCGGGCGAACAGGGAAACCCCGGAGCGCAATTCGTCTTGGGCGAGCTGTATGCCGAAGGAGAAAGCGTCCCAAAGAATTACGCAGAGGCGGCGCAATGGTACAGAAAGGCTGCAGAGCAAGGCGGGCAACTGGCTCAGCAAAAGCTGGGATCGATGTATTCCCAAGGCGAAGGAGTGCCCTTGGATTTGGTTGAAGCTTATAGATGGGGTAAGCCTCGCCGCTGTTTCGCCGACCAAGCTTGACCGAACATTCACCCAACTTTTGGAGTCATTCGGCGGCGAAACTGCGGCCTCGAAACGAGACAAACTCGAAAAGAAGATGAAGCCTGAGCAAGTGGCCGAGGGACAGCGTCGAGCCGCAGCATTCGTTCCACAGAGAGCAGGTAATTCGTCCAAACAAATTTTGGAGTCAACAATTTCGAAGTGAAGCGGCAGCAGACTCGAATTCAAAGCTGGTCGGAGAAAACGGCTGATAAACTTCACTCTCGGCGCTGGTAAATTAGTCATATTTCTCAACTGGAACAATGCGAAGGAAAGCCCTGGACCCCAAAATTTGGACCCGTAGTTAAGCTTGTCTTTTCGAGGTCTGCTCGATGTGAGAGAGAGCAGATCGATGAAGCGAAAACGCAAACAATACAACGGCGCTTTCAAGGCCAAAGTCGGCTTGGAAGCGGTAATGGGAGTCAAAACGGTGGCGCAGTTGGCGCGGGAGTATGAGGTGCATGCGATGCTGGTCAGCCAGTGGAAAAGGACGATTCGGGACCGGTTGCACGAGCTGTTCGAAAAGCCCGGCTCGAACTTGGGTGAGGACAGCGAGCGGCGGATCGCCGCGCTG
>VHDE01000205.1 GCA_016871515.1 Verrucomicrobiota bacterium | reverse complement strand
CCCCAACAACTCCTGCGCCTGATCCAGCAGCTTCCTTTTGTGCTCCGGACCGGCCTTTGGGTAACGCCGCTTCAGTTTGCTCAAAACTTCTTTCCGTGTTCTCTGACTCATTGTTTTATCCATTCCGGCCACGGTAACAGTTAGTTTTGGCGCAACGTATCTTTTCCCCACTCATTTCAACCCCTCCCGGGTAACAAAACTTTTGGCGCAATTCGGGATGACGCCCTCAAACACAATGAGCCTTTGTTCACGGCCTACTTGCTGAAAGAAGCGCTGGGACTGCTCTGGGAACAGCCCAGCTACAACCATATGCGTTCCTTTCTCTACGAATGGTGCGCCTGGGCCGATCAACCGGCCCGCCGCTTCAAAACAGATTGTGCCGTCAGGTGCAACCGCTGGCGGAAACCGAATCACTCCCGGCGCAGTGAACTCCCAAGCTTTGGTTCCTGGAAAAACGGCGGCAGGCGTCGAAAGGATGCCGAAAATGAACTGAACCAGAAAAAAGCAAACTTGAAACCGTTGCCATGTCTTCAATTGAAACCTCGATTGGCCCGACATAACCAGATAACCATCTCCAAAATAGCAAATCGCATTCCGAACTCCAGTCCGCTCCATTCACCACCGGCGCAACCGACTCCGAGGCCCGTTAGTTTCGCAACTACGCCATGAGCCCAAGCCTCACGGCAACACTAAACGACGAAATGGTTTGAGATACGGAGACCTCCCACTTCCTGGTCCCAGGCAGCTCTATCGGGTTAGCTACGCAGATGGCTGGCACCAGGGTGAAGAGGAGCAATCGGGCACTACTCACGCCCAGCCAATCAAGTCCGCAGAATTTTAGACTGACTCTAGCCCTTAATCTGCTTGAATATGGGGCCGCAACCTCAGACATAACTAATCGGTGCAACACCGGCTCCCATGAAAAAGCAAATCACATTCCCAATGTTCCTTTTGTTGGCGCTGTTCGCAACCGTCGGCTCAACTGCCAAGGGGGCAGATCCAAGGTCGAATCGCGACATCGCCAATCAATGGCGCGCCGAGCGACGCCTCATCGACTTGCATCAACACATCAATCATACAACACAGCACTTGGCCCGCGCCGTTCGCATCATGGACGCCGTCGGCATCGGCCTTGGAGTGAATCTCAGCGGCGGAACGACCACGCGGACCAACGAGGCGCCGTCGGTCTTCGAGCGGAATAAGCAACTAGCCGACCGTCTTTATCCCGGACGCTTTCTTTATTACATGAATCTTGATTACGTCGGCTGGGACAAACCTGACTTTTCAGAACGCGCCGTGCGCCAGGTTGAAGAAGGCCATCGACTCGGCGCGGCTGGCTTGAAGGAATTCAAACGTCTTGGTCTTTATCTTCGCGACCAAGACGGCCAACTGATCAAGATTGATGATTCGAAACTCGACCCAGTTTGGAAGCGCTGCGGTGAATTGGGTATGCCAGTCTTCATTCACGTGGCTGACCCAAAGGCTTTCTGGCTTCCTTACAATGATAAGAACGAACGGTGGACCGAGCTGAAGGACCATCGGAACTGGTGGTTCGGTGACCCTAACATTTATCCTCGGCGCGAAGAACTGCTCGCTGCGCTGAATCGCGTCATCGAACGCCATCCGAAGACGACCTTCGTCTGCGTCCATTTTGCGAACAATGCGGAAGACCTCGATTGGGTCGAGCAATCTCTGGATCGGTATCCGAACATGAATGCCGACCTGGCCGCGCGTGTTCCAGAAATCGGCCGTCACGATCCCGAGAAAGTCCGGCGGCTCTTCATCAAGCATCAGGACCGCGTCTTCTTCGCCACTGACTTTCAAGTTTATGACCGCTTGACGCTTGGTTCCGGCGGAAGCGGGCCGCCACCGACCGACGACGACGCGAAGGAATTCTTTGCCAAGCATTGGCGTTGGCTGGAAACCGAGGATCGGAATTTCGCCCACATGACACCAATTCAGGGCGATTGGACGATTAGTGCCATCGGTTTGCCATTGGCCGTGCTGCGCAAAGTTTATTTTGACAATGCCCGACGGCTTCTCGTGCGTTCCTTGCCAACCCCAGTGATTACAGCCGCGCGCCTTGCTCAGGATTTTGAACTCACTGGGGACGTCGCTCACGCCGCATGGAAAACGGCGCGACCAGTCCTTCTCGAATGTGCCACGAAAACCGGCGCCGCCCGGCCTGAACTTACCACTCCCGTCAGAGCCCTTTGGTCCGACCGCTATCTTTATCTCAGTTACCAATGTCCTTTTAGCGAGGTCAGTGTGTTTGAGCCCGCCCAATTGGAGAAAGAACGTTTCGGCCTCTGGGACGGTGACGTCGTTGAAGCGTTCGTAGGAACTGACCCAACCAAACCCGGCGCCTACGCGGAATTCGAGGTTGCGCCAAACGGCGAAAAGTTGGATGTAATCATTGATCCTCCCCGAAAAGATTTCGAATGGAGCAGCGGTTTTGCATGCAAAGTCCGGAAGGACGACAAAACAAAAATGTGGACTGCCGAGATGCGGATACCACTTAGTTCTCTCGGTTCACAGAAACCTTCCCCAAGCACAAGGTGGCGGATCAATCTGTATCGCATTGATCGCGCTTCGAAGGCGTTTCTGGCCTGGAACCCAACGCTGACGGATTCGTACCACACGCCGTCGCGCTTCGGACACTTGGAATTCTCCGAGTGATCATGGGGGAAGGAGGACGCGGCGCAACTGTCCTGCGAAGCCTTGGAGGCTTTGGAGTGCGGTGTCGCGCTATCGCTTGCCACCGCACTCCAAGGCGCCGCTGGCCAACGCACGTCATCGCGCTAAACTCAATGCCATCGTCGATCTCGAAGAAACAAATGGCAACCTACGTCTTGGGAGGCCGAACGAGCAAGAGCCCGATCAAATCCGAAGCGTCGCAGACGCGGTGATCGCCGCTGCACATCTGCTCGCCACCATGCAATTCGGCCGTCGCGACATGAATGGCATCCAACGTTCGGAGGGGCACGTCGGGATGACATTGATCAATCACCGCGCCGGCTCTCTCGATCACAGAACGATCCAGAGGCAGCAAGAGAAACTCTTGTTCGCGGACCTTCTCTTGAAACAGAACCCATGCCTTCAGCCTGTCCCGTTGGGAAATCCGTCCAGCCCGCTCTTTGCCAATAAGCGCGGACCGAACTTCTACCACGGTCAACTCTGATGTGACCACGAATTCGTCGGCCACCAAGCGATGATACGCCTCGCTGTCCGGTTCATGGTTGACCAATTTAACGATGACGCAGGAGTCGAGATACATGCCGTTACCAACCTCGGCCATCGCGATCAGCACGAATGATTTCCTCAGCGAATGGACCTTCAGTTTGCACAGGCGTCGCCTTGATTCGCTCCCAGGTTCCGGTGAATCTTCTGCGTGCCGAGCGTTTGTTCACCGGCGAAAGCACTGCCTTCGGCTTGCCATCGCTCGTGATAGTAATCTCATGCCCGCTGGCTACCATCTCCAGCAGTGCCGAAAGCTTCGCTTTGGCTGCTCGGACCGGGATCGAAAGCCCTAACCCAGGCAGGGCCACGGTCTCCTTCAAAATCAAAGCCGCTGGCTTGTGTTCAGGGTATTGAATGGTTTTCTTGCTCTTCATACCCCTAATGTAGTCACGCGTAACCACATTGCAAGTCCTTTTTCATCTTTTCCATTATCAAGGTAATGGATCTCTACAAACCCGAGAAGCTGCCGTGGCGCTGATGGCCTGCAAGATTGACGCCAACACTGCGGCGCCGAGTGATGCTGTGACGCAACGAGAAATCATAGCTCAACTGTAATCGTCTCTTGGTTTAAGGCGAGCGATTCTTAAGCAGCATTTACCGCGGATAGCCCTGATGGGCACGGATCGGGGGAGTTCGCTTTTGACTGAACAGGCAGAGCGGATTAAACAGAAGGACAGGAAGAAAACAAAGACTGAGAGCTAAATCAAAGCACACAACATTGGCACAATCAGCGATTGTGCAGGTTTGCCCTGCTATGAGAAGTGTCAAGCGCTCTTTTCCAGGAATTCTCATTTTGGCATTCTGACATCCAATTTTTGTTGGGTGGGGGTGGTGACTCCTGAGAGAAAATGCTGAGGGTTGAAAAATCTTTAATCTTTTCACTGAACTCACTTTTCCGTTTGCGCT
>VHDE01000204.1 GCA_016871515.1 Verrucomicrobiota bacterium | reverse complement strand
GCACGCACAACCGGCACTTCGATACCCCGGCGGCGCTCTGCCAGTCGTTATTCATCACGATCGCTGACATCCAGAAACATCCCGAAAAGATCCAAGGGCTCCTCACGCGATGTTTTTAGGCTGGTTTATTGTTTTGTTTATACGCGTCTATGTAGCTCCTGGCTCACACCTTTCTCGTCTAGAGTCACGAGTTTGTCGGCATCTCCAGGTTTCGATCGGTCTGCGGGAACGTAAGCGATGAGTTGCCTTGTCAAAGGCACGGCAAGCTTCAGATTGCGGCTCGGTGAACGAGATTTCTCGTTGTTGCTTCGCGTTGGTGATTCGGGTTTTGTCGAAAGAATTGGAGCAACAGGACGAAGGCAATTAACACCGACGCGTGGAACGAGGTTTCCCAAACCCAATTCGCTAAACCTTCGGTGGCTTGAAAAAGGCCGCTCGGTTTCATCGTTTCTTTCCCTCCAGAATGCGTTTGAGTTCGTCGATCTCTTTTGGCGAGAGTTTTTCACGTTCCAAAAAACAGGCGAGGAATGGAGCGAGTTCGCCATCAAAGAACCGCCTCAAAAAGGAGCGGCTGGCGTGGTGGACGGATTCGTCGGCTTCGATCCGGGGCTCAAACACATATTCACGATTGGTCTTGTCCACATCCAACGCACCCTTCTGGACGAGGCGAGCCAGCAAGGTATGGATGGTCTTAGGCTTCCAATCCATTTCATGTTCGAGGGCTTCGACCACCTGATTGGCCGTCGCGGTTCGCCTTTCCCAGACCACTTTCATCACGACCCGTTCGGCGTCTGAAATCTGCGGGACGGTGGAACGGGTTGCGGATTTTTTGGAGATTCGTTTTGGCTCGGCTGGCATAGGCTTTGTGGCTCAGTTAATCTTACTTATGTAAGACTTTTAATCCTACAGGTGTAAGAATAATAAGAAGAATGTTTGCTCAAGACGAAACACAAATATCGCGAAGGACGCAAAGGCACGATCGATGAACGATAAAACTGTCCAACGATGCAATAACTTTGGACGTGGAATCGCCCTTCGCGATCTTTGCGATCTTCCGTTCCAATCTTTCGAGCATCTTACGGAAACAAACCCCGGACGTTCTTGGCTTCCTGGACACGTTTGATGCCGAAGCTGAGCGCCGCCATCCGCATGGAGATTTCTTGTTTGCGACTGAGGCTCAGCGTTTGGACAAAGGCGCTTTCCAGGATGCGAAATAGTTTGTCGGTGACTTCGGTCTCAGACCAGAAAAAGCTTTGCAAATCCTGAACCCATTCGAAGTAGGAGACGATGACACCGCCGGCATTGCAGAGGATGTCCGGAATCACGAAGATCTCGGGCCGTTGCTCGATAATGGCGTCAGCTTCGGGTGTGGTTGGACCATTGGCAGCTTCGGCGAGAATGCGGCATTGCACGCGTGCGGCATTGGCCTGCGTGATTTGACGTTCAAGAGCGGCCGGAACCAATATGTCGCACGGTGTGATGAGCAATCGCTCGTTGGTGACCGGCTCGCCTTCGGGGAAACCAGCAATGGTCCGCGTGCGTTCGATGTGCTGCTCCAATTTGTGCAGATCAAGGCCCTTGTTATTGAACACGCCGCCATTCACATCGCTAACCGCAATGATCTTCACTCCGTACCTGCTCAACGAATAGGCCGTGACCGATCCGACGTTCCCAAAGCCTTGAATCACCGCTGTCGCGCCGTTGGGCGCCAATCCGACGGTGTCCATCGCGCGATTAATGAGATAACCGACGCCGCGGCCGGTGGCTTCGCGGCGTCCTAATGATCCGCCCAGTCCAACCGGCTTGCCGGTGACGATGCCTGGGACGGTGTAGCCCATGTGCATCGAGTATGTGTCCATCATCCACGCCATCGTTTGCTCGTTGGTGCCAACATCGGGCGCCATGACATCGACTTGCGGACCGATAAACGGAATCATCTCTTGAGTGTAGCGGCGAGTGAGGCGTTGCAGTTCGCCTGCGGACATGTTGCGTGGTGTGCAAGTTATTCCGCCCTTGGCGCCGCCGTAGGGAAGGCCAGTTAAGGCGCACTTCCAGCTCATCCACATGGCCAAAGCCGCGACTTCACCGAGCGTAACGTCAGGATGAAAGCGGAGACCTCCTTTGGTTGGCCCAAGCGTCAGGTGATGCTGCACACGGTAACCGGCAAACACCTCGATTGAGCCATTGTCGCGATGAATGGGCAAAGCGACCGTGAGCGAGCGTTTCGGATATTTCAAACGGCCGCGTTCGGCATCGGGAATCTGCAGGCGATCCGCTACGAGATCAAACTGCCGGCACGCCATGTTAAACGTAGGATGATCGTAAACTTGCACGGGACCAATGTAGCAAAGTGATGTGTGAAGTTGAATCAATCTGTTTTGACGGCGGGCGCCCGGGGGGAGGTGCGTCGGCCGTGTTGAGAATAGTTTGCCGGACGAGACCTACGGCCCTGCAGATCGAACCAAGAATGTTTGCAGGCTTGCAGACCCCTCGCAATCAGGGTTGGATCAAACCAATGCAAAAGCGGTCTGCTTCAAGGCTTCTACTCATCGCCACGTTTGTTGCTCTAACCATCGCCAACGGCGCCGAGCCTCGTCTCGATTCAAGAAGATTAACGATCTTGGAAAGGGAACTCGCCAAGTTGCAAAGGAAACACGACATTCCGGGAATGTCAGGCGCGATCGCTGCCGGCAAGGAGATTGTTTGGCTCAAAGCGTTCGGCAAAGCCGACCAGGAACGGGACATTCCTGTAACCACAAATACAGTCTTTCATCTGGCCTCGCTGACGAAACCATTTGCCGCCGCCATCCTGTTGCAACTGGTGGAAAGCGGGAAACTTGATTTGGACACGCCCGCCTCGAAGTTCGGCATTGCGTTCACAAACAGCCCTTCCATCACTGAGCGGCACCTGTTGTCTCACACTTCGGAAGGCGAACCCGGAACTGCTTACAAGTACAGCGGAGCGAGGTTTCGGCACCTGGACAAAGTCATTGAAGCGCTCACGGGCAACAACTTTGCAACGGAGGTTGGACAGCGCATTGGGGAACCATTGCATTTGAACGACACTGCGCCGAATCCGGAAGTTCCTGCTGCTTGCCGCGCCGCCGGCCGATTGCCCGAGCCATTCAAAGCACGGCTTGCCAAGGGTTATCAACCCAACGGCAAAGTACCGCAAGCCTATCCCCAAGGTGTCAGCGCTTCTGCGGGATTGGTCTCGACTGCCGCCGACATTGCGCGCTTCTCGATCGCCTGGGATGAAAACACGTTGTTAAAGCCCGAAACCAAAGCGCTCGCCTATACGGCTGGGCGCAGCAAAGATGGAACTCCGCTAGCCTACGGACTGGGTTGGTTTATCTTCGAAAAAGATCGGCGAAAGGTAGTCTGGCATTACGGTTGGTGGGATGGGATCTCCGCGTTGATTGTGAAGGCGCCACAACAGAAACTCACGTTCGTCTTGCTGGCAAATTCCGACATGCTCAGCCGGCCTTTCAATCTTGGCGGCGACAGCGATGTCCACCGCAGCGCGTTTGCTTCAGCGTTCCTTAAGTCGCTCGAATGACCCTCTGCGGCTTGCTTATCCCGTTCATGATGACTGAAAAATCCCGTGCGCGTGAACTCGACGGCGCAAGAGAAATCCGAGCAGGTGCGTTCGTCCTGAGGGACATTTCGATCTGCGCGTCGTGCCGCGCATCAGAATTCGCGGGCTTAACGAGCAAGGCGGCTTCGTCCAAGCTTATCTCTCGGGATTGCAAGTGGCGTCGCGTGGCCGGACGCTGACTGTGAAGACGCTTCCTTGTCACTGCGAGCGCGGCGCTGACATCGGCACAGCGCGGAAGAAACGGCGGGAAGCAGAGGCGCTGGACAACGCGGTTGAGAAAGTGGGTCCAGTGAGCGTGACATTAAGTGGCGACCACCTAATCAAATCTTCGGACGTTTCCAACACGTATCTGTCGTTGGACTGCGCGCCAGATAGTTCGACGCGGATCGTACCAAGGTTCTCCCGCCGGATAATCAATTTCGGAGAAGTTGACCCATCAGTAATGACCGTTACCGGAGCGTCTGCGCGGTTGTTCTGTTCCACGATGTCCTTGCCTAGCATCTGAACGCTAGTCCTGCAACAAGCGTGATTATTTGGCTTGAAAAAACGAAAAAGCTCGAAATGCCCGTAAATATTGGTTGAAATGCAATTGTTCAAAGAAAGCAACCAACCAACAAAAGGTCATTTCGAGTGAG
>VHDE01000203.1 GCA_016871515.1 Verrucomicrobiota bacterium | reverse complement strand
AATCTTGCGCCAGGTAACTCACGACGAGATCGCGCCGGCGCCGCACCTCACCGCTGTCCGGGGATTGCAAGCCAGCGAGGATACGGAGAAAGGTCGTCTTCCCGGAACCGTTCCGGCCGACCAACCCAATGCGGTCGCCTTCGGAGATGCCGAGCGTCGCTCCGGCGAGAATCACGCGTTCGTTGTACCGCACGGTGATATCAGTGGCGGTGAGAATGCTAGACATGATCATCAGTCAACAAGCGCGCGCAAGGTACCACAGAATCGCGCAGCGACAAGCCAGGAACCGCGATCCTTCCAATTGTGAGCGCGCGCTCACAATGTTCGAGTTGCTGGATAGTTAGCTAGTAGCGCTTCGACGATCCGATCGTCCGCAAGGGCCGGAACTGCCTGAAGAACGCGGCGGGGCGTTCAAACCACCAAAGGTCACGATGCCTTCCTTTTTCAACAGTTCTTCGGTCACTGGCCCCATTCCATAGAGACGGACAATGAGTGGCTCTGGTTGTCCTATGGAATTTAATTCGACACCGAAGAGAATGTTCGCAAAGGCATGAGCAAGATGCGGACATTCTGATCGCGCAGTTTGGTTTGAGTTTCGTGTTGAAAAACCAAAGGGACTAACACGCTAGCAAGCAACACGCTGCTGATGATTCCAAGTTGCAGTTTAGTCGCGGCCATAAGTTTCAGGAGAGCGAAAGGAGTTGCAGCTCCAGCAGTCACGCCCGCGAGTGACGCGCTTGTGAGCGTCGCAATCAAGCCAGCTGAGGCGGCGTTAATAGCGTTGCCAGCAAGAGCCGCGGCCAGCGCGGAAATCGTTGAAGTCACACCGCGCCGCCCGAGTTGGATGCGCAGTTTCTCCAGCGCGCGTTCGACTCGCATCCTCGCTGCATTCTCGTTCAAGCCCAGCGCCAAGCCGGCTTCTCTGAGGTTCTTGTTTTGGAAGAACCGAAGAAGCACAGCGAGGCGGTCCTTCTCACGCAACGCGTGCATTGCATCTTCCAACACGGGCCGCAGATGCTGCCAATCGGTTTCCGGCGTTCCCTCGTTCTGGAGTGCATTCATGGAGTGGACCTCTTGTTCCCGGGCTCTACACCGTTGCTCCGCGCGAATCGCCCGAAGGGTCATAAGCCGTGTCGTTGTGTAAAGCCAGCCTGCGATCGCGGGATGCCGGGCAAGAGGTGGAGCTTGTTTCGCCAGTTCGGAGAAAACCTCCTGGCTGACATCCTGCGCGCGGTGGAGATCGCCATTCACAAGCCGCAAGGCCGTGGAATAGACAAGGTCCACATGCCGCTCGATCAATTCAGCAAAAGCAGATTCCGAGCGGTCCGCTGCGTATTGGCGCAGCAATTCAGCGTCATCATGCATTGCG
This sequence comes from Verrucomicrobiota bacterium, assembly GCA_016871515.1. Taxonomy (GTDB): domain Bacteria; phylum Verrucomicrobiota; class Verrucomicrobiia; order Limisphaerales; family SIBE01; genus SIBE01. The sequence goes on along the minus strand of VHDE01000203.1, from coordinate 2,900 downwards.
TCTTATAGAGTAATGCCCACGGGTCCTAAAAAACGCGCAAAAAAATCCTCGTCCGGATTATTCCGGCTTGGTTGCGGGTCTCCTGAAGTCGATTGGCGACGCAGGCGAACTTTGGGCTTGGATTGGCGGCTACGACAGCTTTATTCGTTACATCGCTGGCGTCCTGCCGCTGCTGCGGGCGGGCGAGAAAGGATTTGAACTGTTGTGATCCAACCAAAAGCGCAGAGGGCTGGCCTTTAGAGTATTAATCAGTTAGAAAACTCTCTGTCCGAACACCAACAAAAGCTATCTTCTGCCATATGACAACTGAGGATTTGAAAGGAATCGTCCATTCCGACCCTGATATCATGGGGGGCACGCCGGTATTTGTGGGCACTCGGGTTCCTCTTCAGAACCTTATCGATTATCTTGAAGGTGGCGAGTCAATCGAAGATTTTCTCGATGGATTTCCCGGGGTGAAACGCGAGCACGTGATAGCTGTCATCGAGGCCGCCAGGCTCAAGATGCTGGAAAGCGTCGGCGATGCGCATCCTCATTGACGAGTGTTTGAATTGGCGCTTGGGCCGGGCTTTGACGGGCCACTATGCCGTCTCGGTGCAACGCATGGGATCGAGTGGCGTCAAGAATGGCGAGTTGCTGGAGTTGGCCGAGAAGAATCGGTTCGATGCGTTTTTGACCGGAGATCGTAACCTCGTCTTTCAACAGGAGACGACGCAATGGCGCATCTCCGTCGTGGTGCTGGAAGCGCCCGGCATTCAGTTGCATCATACGTTGCCCTTGATGACCAAGGTGCTGGCACTATTAACCTCGCTTCGTCCGGGACAAGTAGTGCGCGTCAGGCCGTGACCAGCGTGAATCAAAGCGATGAGACGATTGTGGCTTCTTTCGAAAATCAAAACGCAGCCATCGCGAATTCCGAGGAGAAGCCAACCTTGCCGCTCTCGCTCCTCAACGACTTCCTCTATTGCCCGCGCCGGGCCGCGCTGAAGATCATCGAGGGGTGGCGCGAATCGAACGAACACACCGCGCGCGGCGACATCGTCCATGAACATGCTGACCTTCCGGGATACGAAGTGGCCAAAGGAGTGACCCTATGGCGTGCGTTGCCCGTCTGGTCCGAGCGGCTCGGGTTGTCGGGCAAATGCGATGTCGTCGAGCAGCCCTCCAACGGCGCGCTTTGTCCGGTGGAATACAAGAAGGGCAAACGGCGGAGGTTCGAGAATGATGACGCTCAGCTTTGCGCCCAGGCGTTTTGTTTGGAGGAGATGTTTAAAACGACGATCGCACATGGAGCGATTTTTCACGCGGAGAGCAAACGCCGTCGCGAGGCGCCATTCACAGACGAACTGAGAAGAACCACCCAAGAGGCCATCACGGACTCGCGTGCCCTCTTCGAGCAATCGCAAATCGAAAGTCCGAAATCACAAATTCCGAAAGCGGTGTTCAAGCCCCCTTGCGAAGAATGCTCGCTCTTCAACATTTGTTTGCCCAAAGCCACCTGCGCCGGAAGCCGGGCAGCGCGTCTGGCCGGGCAACTATTTGAGATTTAAGATTTGAAATCGCAAAGATCCTGGCGGAGCAACTCAATTACCACCTTAAACCATTATCCAAACTATGACTTACCAACGTTTCGAAGATGTGCCCGTGTGGCAAAAGGCGGCCGAACTCTACGAAGCAACCGAAGAGCTTTTGGGAAACGACTTGTTTAACGCCAGCCGAGGATTTCGCGACCAACTCGATCGGGCCGCGCTGTCCGTCTCGAACAACATCGCGGAAGGTTTCGAACGCGGCACGACCAACGAACTGCTGGCCTTCCTCTACATCGCGCGAGGCTCGGCTGGAGAAGTGCGCTCGATGCTCACGCTCAAGCTGCGGCGCGCTCAGAAATGCAACTGGAAGCCTGATCTCAAATCTCAGATTTCAAATTTGACATCCACAGCCGAATCCTGTTCTCGGCAATTGCGCGGTTGGGCTGACTCGCTTCAGAATTCAGAAATCAAAGGCCACCGTCATCTGAACGAAAAGACCCGGCGTGAAGACGATCAACGGAAAAGAGCGGCGGAGTTTCAGAAAGAATTGCTTCGCAAACTCCCGGCCTCTCATCCGCTCCGGAAAGATGCTGAACAGCGCGGCCTCCTGTAGATTTCAAATCGCAAATCGCAAATCAACAATGGCCGACATCCAGCAAAACACGCTTTACTTGACCACGCCAGGCTCTTACGTGGCGCGCGATCATCTCACGCTGCAAGTCGAGGCGCCCATTTATCCGGCCGGCCTGGAAGCACACGAGCGCACGCGCGATCGCGCGACCGATTGGCGCAACGAACGCAGGAAAGCTTGCATCATGCTTTGCTGGACCAAAACCTGCGCGTCGCGCAGATGCCGTTTATCCAGGCGCGAATCTTAGCCCGATACTTGCGCGGCGATCTGTCCGATTACGTGCCGCTCCTCCCGAAATAAACGCATGCTCATTCTGATCACCTGCGACGTTTCGACTCTGGAAAAGCAGGGACAACGGAGGCTCCGGCCCGTCGCGCAGGCTTGCGAAGACTACGGCGTCCGCGTCCAGAAATCCGTCTTTGAATGTCAGGTCGGCCAAAAGGAATGGGTTCTGTTGCGCGACCGATTGCCGCGTGAGATCAAAGCCGATGCAGACTCGCTGCGCTTTTACTTTCTAGACGAAAAGGCAGCGCAACGGATCGAACATCATGGCGTCGATAAACCAGTTAAGCTGAGCGAGCCATTGATCTTATGACCTGTTTGGCGCGAACCCCTAGTGCCGGCTTTTCCCCTGTCCTTTCGCGGACGCGCTTATCGCGTTGCCTGACACTGCGTGTCCGCTGTTCTTTGACAATACGCGGTCGGACGATTCTCTCGAGGCTCGCCACGTTCGCGAAACG
>VHDE01000202.1 GCA_016871515.1 Verrucomicrobiota bacterium | reverse complement strand
CCTTGCCCCCGCAACCATCTTCACCTGGTGCACGTTCCGGAGCATTTTCCACGGCAAATATCCGGGACTCGACAAGTGAAAGAATCGAACGATGCGCCGCCGGCGTAATCAACAGCGGTTCTTCGCGGAGGATGCGTAACAGGTTGTGAAATTTCATTCGTCGTTATCCTCGCTGTTGGTTTTTTGAGGCGCTGACGGTTGCACACCTGGCGGCAATAGCGTAATCGGTCTGCGATAACCTTCGTCCTCGGTCCAAGCTGTTCTCACTGGCTCAGTAATTGACGGCAGGCCAAGCTTTGAACGAATGAAATTTTCGTCGTCAATATTGGGTGTAATCGCGCCCGCACGAACACCAACGCCATAGGCGTCAGCCGTCGCTTTGGTCTCCTCTAGCCTAAGCATTGTTTCCGAATTATCCGATTCACCACCAGAGCCAGCGCCGTTCGGGGTTCGCTGTTCCAAGAGTTCAAGCGCTTGAACAATCTTTAAGCCGAATCGCGCCGCGATCTTTTGCGCGCGTTCAAGCAAATCAACCGTTTCTGCCTCTCGCTGCTCGCGTATGTCCTCGATCCACCATTTGCCGCGCTCGCTGGCCCACTCTCGCAACGTCAGCAGACCCAGCTTGTAAGCCTCGCGCTTGGCGCTTTCTTCGTTCCCGCTGTCTGCCGTGATACGAGCGGGTCCAGTATATTCCCACGAATACCAATCGCCGTTCGGTGGATATGGCAACAAACCAAGCTTGATTGCCTTGGATAAACCGTAGCCGTCAGTTCGTTGCTGCACTCGAGCAACCATCTTTTGATTGTTTGCAATGCAACGCCGAACCTTTTCGATAATCGTGCGTGCCCACACGCCGCCCGGCTCTTTAATTGCCAGTGCAAAATTAGGATCCCATTCAATCCCGTATAACGCGCCGGTCGCAATTTTGTCCTCGAATCGAGAAGCGTCTGCGCTCGGTCGATCCTGGCGAAATGCTTCGAGACCGGAGCCCGTGCCACTTTTGAAATAGCGAATCAAACCTTCTTCGATGGTCTCGGTGATAAGCCCGGAAGCTGTGCCGACGGTATTACTGCCGGCACTTGGCAACTCGACCGAGGCCGCGGCTTGATCGGCTTCGCCGTCTTCGTTTTGCTCAATAATTCCGATGGACGAGCCAATTTGTTGGGCCCGCATCTCATAATCTCGCAAGCGGTTGATGTCATAGAAAGATGTTATGCTTGCGCACAAGTGAGATATGCCGCGCCCCTGATCGCTAAAATCCGGTCGGTAACATGGCACCAAAGAACGAGCCGAAACAATCCGATCCTCATCCGGCGTCTCGCCAAGGATTTTGTAAGCTACCGCGCGCCCGAATTTGTTTTTGACAACGCCGTTGCAGATGCGCAGACCTTCGTATGGTCCGGCTTCGACTATTGAGACGTTGTAACGATTGCCAATTCGATGGCCGCGGATATGTTGCAGCAAGGGATACTTGTCCTCGGTCTCAGTGAGCGCCACGTAAATATCGCCGTCAATCTTTGCGCCAAGCAACAGCAGCCGGTTTTGCGTGTCCTGATCGTAAATCTCGCCGCGAACCGAGTTGATGCGATGCCAGTTTAGCAACCACTCTTCCGCTTGCTTGCCCCACTCCTTATCAACTCCCACGTAAGTCGGCTCTAATGGGAACGACAAAGCGCATTGCTCGAGCAATGCGCCGCGAACCATCGGCACATTTGCAAACAAAAACCGGCCGCTTGTCATCATTTGCTGCCAGTTGCGCGTGGAAACAATCTTTTCGGTGTCGAGCGAGTAATTGTTATAAATCGGCCCGGTGTCGCCTTTGCGATTGGTAATCCCACCCTGAAACAAATCGATGGCAATCGGACGGCCATGCCGGTCCAGGATCGACGATTGACGGACTCGCTTGATCATACAATGGTCTCCGTATCGCGCGGGTTATCAGAGAAAACGGCTTTAGTCCGAGTAACCCGTTGGACCGACGCCTTTGGATAGGCGGTGGGATTGAGGTGATAAAGTTCGAAGCGAAGAAGCTGGATCCGTTTGGCCGCGCTGGCCTCGGATTTCTTGGAAGCGTTGCGGTCACCGGCACCCCATCCGGTGGTGGTTTTGCCAGAAGCTAAATCCTCCTGCGCCTTGGCTAGTTCTGCCTCGAGCCAGGCTTGCGTGCGACCAATAAAAGGGCGATAGGCCATCACCTATCGCCGGGAGTGTCAACGTCTCACAGGTTGACTCCCTAGCTCTCAGTAACGGCAGAGCAACTGCCGATAAAATGAGAGCGAAAAGAAACCAACTATTCCGCGCAGACCGCTTCGTTGCGGTTATCCAGGGGCGTCTGCCCCGGCTCTCAACCGGTTGCTCCTCGGAGTGGTCTGCGCGGAGGAGTTATTTAGACAATGGAGCTACAAACCAACACAGCCGAAGAAATTAACCGCCTTCATTCCGAGATTTGCGGTTTCGCACGCAAGAGCCTCGAACAAGCAATCCGAATCGGTGAACTTCTAACGGAACAAAAGAGCCGCCTTAACCACGGCGAATGGTTGCCTTGGGTGAAGGGCAATTTGGCGTTTAGCCGAGCAAGCGCAAAGAAATACATGTCGCTATTCAGGGAGCGGGACAAATGGCTACCGAGTAGCCATTTGGGAATCAACGACGCCTACCGCCTCCTATCCGCTTCCGGCGAGCCTGAAGAAGCCGAACCCGCACCGTTGCCCGTTGCCTCGCCAAAACCGACTGTCACGGAGTGCGGAACTTGCGGGGAGATGTTTGATCCGGACAAATGGGACGCCAAAGCTTCAGGGTTTTCTTGCCCCTATTGCTGGCGGGACGCGACGGCACAACCAAAACCCATTGAAAGACCGGCTGTAGTTTCCGCGCCTCACGTTTCATTCAACGCTGGTGACAACGAATGGTACACGCCAAGGGAATACGTCACCGCAGCGCTTTCAGTAATGGGCCAAATTGACCTGGACCCAGCTTCATCGGAGATCGCCAACAAAACCGTTGACGCGAAACGCTTCTTCACGAAAGAAACAAACGGCTTGGAAAAGAAATGGTCCGGTTGCGTCTGGATGAACCCTCCATACGCCCAACCTCTCGTAAGCCAGTTTTGCGAAAAGGTATCTTCAGAGTATGAGTCCGGCCATATTTCCCAAGCTTGCGTCCTGGTTAACAACGCAACTGAAACGACTTGGTTTCAGCGAATGATGCAAAGCGCGTCGGCGGTCAGCTTCCCAAAAGGACGGATCAAGTTTATCGATCCCGAGGGTAATCCCGGTGCACCGCTTCAGGGCCAAGCGATACTCTATTTTGGAAAGAACAAAAAAGCGTTCGTCGCTGCATTTCAACAGTTCGGATTCGTTTTATGAATCCGAACTGCGACGGGTATAACCCAATGCGTTGGGATTGCCGACGAGACGGTTGCTTCAATTATTTAGCGCGCCCAAAGATCGAGCTTTTTTGTCATTTGTTCCCCGGAAAGATTAGTTTCGGAGATGGGGACGGAAAGGTCGAGATTAACGGGAGATTGCTATTTCTCGAATGGAAGTCCGCCCCTGTGGACATACCAACAGGCCAACGAATAATGTACGAAAGAATCACCGTCGGAGACTTTATCGCGACAATTTGCGTAGCTGGTGAACCATCAACGATGGACGCGACACACTATGGTTGGTTCCGAAATGGTCGTTGGAGTGGTTGGAGAATGGGCGATTTTGACGTTGTCTGCAACGAGATTCGTGGCTGGGTTCAATTTGCGTCACGAACTCCGGCAGATTGGGGAGCGCGAGCCGACTCCTCGTTTGCAATGGTTTCCTCGTCTCACATTCGATAACGACTTTAAGTTCTTCTCTGGCGATTTTGCGCGCCGATAGCGTCATGTCAACTAGGCGTCCTCGCTCTGCGCTTCGGCCAACGCTTTTTGCGAACGCAAGCGCGCCATATCAACTCAACCTTCCCTTCCCTTGCCTTGTCTTGCCGTGCCTCGCCCCGCCGTGCCGCGCCCCGCCATGCCCAGCCGGGAATAAAAGCTTACTTGGCGAACATCTTCAGCACGTCGCCAACTGGCAGCGCTTGACTGTTTTCCGTCGCGGTGTCCGAAATACGATTTACGACTAATTGCTTGGAAAAGTGTCGCAACGCTCCAACCCAGGACAGCTCCGCATAATGCTTACTTAATGAGCAATTGGTTAAACGAGTAGCATCTACGGCAGCGAGTTCTTGCATTGCTCTTTTAAGCCTTGTTTTGATCTTTTTCCGGTGTCCTGATGTAAGATCTGAGATCAGG
>VHDE01000201.1 GCA_016871515.1 Verrucomicrobiota bacterium | reverse complement strand
TTACTGACTTTGAACTTCCAAACTTTCGAAAAAACGCAATCTATGGCCGCGTAGACTATAGTATATGAAAAATAACGTCTAGCGCGGTCTTGCTCTGTTTGCCCGCGCCACCGCAACAACGCATCAGCCAGCCTGCAACAACTGCCATCACAAACGCACTGACAAAGACTTGACATTGCCGAAGCTTACCTTCAAAAGCAACACAAGGTGTCGCTCATTTTTCCCAATTTGTACAGCCAATGGCGCGCTCGGACTAATGGAGCTTCCGCTTTGCGCGAATCCTGCGACAGCTCTTTGCTCAGCGAGCGCCTCCTCCAACTGGCCTGGCATTATCAGCGCTTGCGTCGCGAAAATCTGCGAACCTTGGACGGCCAAAAACTGGCGGTTCTTCATCCCGGATTTTGGAATCGCGAGGCTGGCCCGGATTTCCGCCAAGCCGTGCTTCAAATCGGCTCCAATCCTCCTCAGCAAGGCGATGTCGAAATTGATCTCCACCCGGCCGGATGGCGAAATCACCGCCACAATTCGAACCCCGCCTATCAGGAAGTACTGCTGCACGTGGTTTGGGATGGTGATCTCACGATGGCCCCATCCCTGCCCACGTTGGCCCTAAAAGACGTCCTCGACGCTTCCTTGGCCGAACTTAATAGTTCGCTCGGTCGAATTCCCGAAGACTTGGAGGGAACACTTAAGGGTCAATGTTGCGCTCCCTTGTCCGAGCTGCCGCTTGCGGTTGTTGAGGATATTCTGCATCAGTCAGCAGCGATTCGCCTTCAAGCCAAGGCAACTCAATTTCAGGCCAGGGCCCGAGAAGTTGGGTGGGAGCAATCGCTCTGGGAAGGTCTTTTCGGCGCGCTCGGTTATAAACACAATATTTGGCCGATGCGTCGGTTGGCCGAGTTACGGACAGCGCTGGCTTTCCAGCCGGATGAGTTGGAATCCGCTTTTGTTCTCCAAGCCAGTTTATTCGGCATCAGCGGGCTGCTGCCAGGGCAACTCTCGGGAATTCGGCCCAGTGGTGAGAGTTATTTGCGCCGCATTTGGGAGGTCTGGTGGAGGCAACAGGAACGCTTTGCTGATCTAATCTTGCCGCGGCAAATGTGGCGCTTCAACGGCATTAGACCGGCCAATCATCCAGAACGGCGATTGGCGCTCGCAGCTCATTGGCTAGCTCAAGGAAATCTCGTCGAAAGACTGCAACAATGGTTCGTCACTTCGTTCGAGGATGGTGAACTTTTGCATTCGCTACTCGTCTTGTTTCAAGTCGAACACGACGAATTCTGGTCGCGGCACTGGACGCTGCGTTCGGCGATTATGGCGAAATCCCAACCACTCCTAGGCGCTCCGCGAGTGACCGACCTGGCCATGAACGTCTTGTTGCCTTGGTTTTGGATTCGAGCCGTGGCCGGAAAGAATGAGGTGTTGCAACAAACCGCCGAGCATCGTTACTTCGCCTGGCCCAAGACCCAGGACAACTCAATACTACGCCTAGCCCGCCAACGGCTCTTTGGCCGCACCAAAGTATCGTGCCTAAATACCGCCGCCAGCCAGCAGGGATTGTTGCAAATCGTTCGCGACTTCTGCAATCACTCGAATGCCTTGTGCGAGCACTGTCATTTTCCGGAATTAGTACGCGCCAGCAAAAACGGTGGCGCTTTAGTCTTGAACACCGAGCGTCAGATGAAATAAACCTGCGAGCGGCCAACTGACGTTGGCGTTAGAAATGCAGGCGCCAGCAACGAACAAGAACAAACGGCCGGGCTGCGGCCAAATCCTCGCCCGCGGCGCGGTGAAAGTTTTTCTCTTTGGAATTCTCGCCGCTCTCGTCCTTAACCCAAACTTACGAATCGCCTATAAGCAACTCCGCCATACGTTCGAACCGGAAAGGCTGATCCAACCCGCTTTTCCCTCGATGCAGCAGGTGAATCGTAAGATCGACCGGATGATTCATGATCACCCAACCGGCCATTCGGAAGTAAAGATCGTCGAACGCTTCGTTTATAAAAGCGTCCGTTACGTCAGTGACTACGAGAATTGGAACAACGTCGAATATTGGCCAAGCGCGGAAGAAGTTTGGCATCGGCGGCAGGAAGATTGCGACGGTCGCGCGATATTGGCCGTGAGTATCCTGCGCTCGCGCGGTTATCACTCCGCAAAATTGGTCGTGGGCTTGAATCACATGTGGGCGACCGTCAATGAAAACGAAAAAGAGCCTTCCGCACCACAGCAGATTGTCGCATTGCTAAACCCGGATGCAAATCTCAGTCTCGAAATGGAACCCAAAACCCGGCCAGCCCATTTTATTCGCCTGGCGAAAGCTTTGGTCCAGCCCACCGCGTTGCGCGAAACAAGCACCGGGATCATCGCGGACATCCCCAACGATCGAAAGCTAATCCTCGGTCTGCTGATGATCCTGCTTTGGTACTTGCCGTTAAGAACGCCCATTCCTCTTGCAAAGCGAAACCCCTCGTAGTGGCAATCACTCTTTAGTTTGCCTCAGTTGCAACGTGGAAACGACTTCGTGGACGCCATCTGTTCCCAGGGCCAGAAGCATGGCTTTGCCAATCAAGTCGTAGGACGGCGCCGTCCCTGACAGCGTGACGAGTCCATCCGTTGTATTGACCGAAACAGCGAGCGCCGACAACTCCGGATCAGCGACGAGCTTCGCTTTAATCGTGGCGGTCACGCGCCCGGCTGCGCCAGCCTCGGCCATCACGGCGCCGACTTCGCGAGCCAATTTGCGCGCCACTTTGCCCGTGGCCTCCAACTCAGCCTGCACACTGCCAGCTTCTAACGAGTGATTGCGTAATTCATCCTGAATCGATTTCTTTACTCTGCCAACCTCGTTAACAAGCTCCGCCTCCGCTTGTCTCACGCTTTCATTTTGCCTCGCCACGCCAAGATACCAAAAGAATCCATAGACCATGATGCACAACACAGCCAAGTTGAGGAAGGCCTTCATGGGTGGCAGTGTACTCGCCGCCGCAAGGTTTGCAACGGAAACGGAATCGCAGACGCTCCAGCCCTTGACCAACGAATTCTCTTTGAATTTCGCAATCGCTTGGCTAAGAGAATTCCCATGCCCGCCGGCCGGTTCAAATTCGAACGCGCGTTATTGAAGGCAGGAGCGCTCATGATCGCCGGCGTGGACGAGGCCGGACGCGGACCGCTCGCCGGTCCCGTGGTTGCCGCAGCGGTGATATTACCCGCGGAATGGATTCGCGACGGTTTGCCCCGCCGACTGCGGGGGTTAAATGATTCCAAGCAACTCACACCGGAACAACGAGAGCGGTATTTTAATGCGCTCACCGCCTATTCTGAGGTGCGCTTCGGATTAGCTGACGTCCAAGTTCAGATCATTGACGCGATAAACATCTTACAAGCAACGCATCGCGCGATGAATCAAGCGCTCGATCAATTACAACCGCCACCGGAACATGTTTTGGTTGATGGACTGAAGGTCAACTCATTACGATTTCCACAAACGCCCTTGGTCGAGGGAGACCGCCGTAGTTATTCGATCGCCGCAGCCAGCGTCTTAGCAAAAGTGACCCGCGACCGTTTGATGCTCGAGTATCACGAGCAATATCCAACCTACGGATTCGCGGAGCACAAGGGCTATGGGACACCTCAGCATTTGGCAGCCTTGGCCAAGCACGGCCCATGTCCGATTCACCGCCGCAGTTTCTCTCCGATCAAACCTTGCCAGCAGGAAGTCTTTAATTTCGGAACTGACTCATGAATCTGCGCGAACGTATCAGGTCCTGGTGGCGCTCCAATGCCGCCCCAGTCCATTTGCGCAGAGGAAACCTGGGTGAGGAAGCCGCCCGAAAACACCTTCGCCGACTCGGACTGAAGTTCCTGACAGCTAACTACCATTCGAGACGCGGTGAGATCGACCTGATCTTTCGCGACAACGATTGTCTGGTATTCGTTGAAGTCAAAACGCGGTCATCGGAATTGTGGACTCGTCCAGCCACGGCTGTGAATGCTCGCAAACGGCGGTTACTTTGCCGGACGGCGCTAGATTATCTTCGCCTGCTGAAATACCCGCCCGTGCGGATAAGGTTCGATATTGTGGAAGTGCTGTTGGAGGAGGAGGACGTCAAGGAAATCCGACACTTGCCTAATACCTTTGCGCTGAGCCCTCCTTACCGTTACGGGTGACTTGTGCCCCCGAATCCGCAGGTCTGTTTTGAACACCGTTTTGACGCCACGCAGGGACTTGGCCCCGTGCAGGTCCAGCCGCGCCAGGAAAAGCACGCTATAGCACGCTAAGGTCAGGGCAAAATCAGTTTGACGGTCCCGAAGTTGACTTGTAGATTCCGGCGCTTCTGAGTTCCAGAGTAGCTCAATGGTAGAGCACGCGGCTGTTAACCGTGTGGTTGTAGGTTCGAGTCCTACCTCTGGAGCCA
>VHDE01000200.1 GCA_016871515.1 Verrucomicrobiota bacterium | reverse complement strand
CGGCTTCATCGACAAAAATCCCGTTCCGGCAGTCAAATTGCCAAAATCGGTTTCGTCGCAACGCGAAGTTTTCACCATGGAAGAAATCGGAAAACTCGTGAACGCGGCTCCCAACCGCGACTGGAAGACTTTGATTTATCTCGGCGCGTTCACCGGCGCTCGTTTGGGCGATTGCGTTGCTTTGACTTGGGACAATATCGACACGGAAAATGCGATGATCAGCTACACGCAAAAGAAAACCGGCAAGACGGTCGTCTTGCCCGTTCATCGCGATCTCCTCCACCACCTGCACGCATTATCCGAGTCCGACACGCTTGGCCCTCTGTGCCGGTCATTGGCTAAAACCAAGCAGTCCGGAAATCATGGATTGTCCGAGGGATTCAAGCGCATCGTCGTGCGTGCGGGCCTGGACCTCAAAGTCGTCAAGGGGAAGGGAACTCGGAATTTTGCCCGTAGAACTTTCCACTCGTTACGACACACCTTCAGTTCGGTGCTGGCCAACCACGGCGTCTCTGAGGAAATGCGTATGAAAATGACGGGGCATTCCTCGCGAGAAATGCACCAGCGCTATAGCCACCATGATCATGAAGCGCTCCAGAAAGCGATGAACTCGATGCCGAGCACGGCCAAGCCGTAGCAACCGGCTGGTGATTTCATTACTGTCGCCGGCCAAGAATCCCCCAGCCAGCTCCGCCGATTTGTGGCGTCGCGGGGGCTTGGGGTGAAGGACCTTTGCGAAACCGCCCTGAAGCGTTAGGCTCACTTTTAAAATGGAAGCACCAACGCTCGCGGAAGAGCTGGACACAACTCGGCATCTGTCGCCATTGCTGCAGAAGGCGCGGCGATCGGAGTTGGGGCCGCGAGAATTGGAGATACTGGCGGTGCAACGGGGCTGCCGTCACTATTCCAACGGAGACGAACCGCCTACACCTCTGGCGAGCGAAGACGAATTTTCCAATGAAGAACTGGCACGACCTCTGCCTCTTTCTTCGCCAGTGCGACCACGTCTTTGAGGCTGAGTGCCTCGGTCATTTCAATCGTCTTCATGGTTCTTTGGGTCTATTCCCGCACTGCCTTGACCTGGTGCTTCTCCGAGTCGCTATGGATGACCGATTTCATCTTCATGGCACAAGACTCCGCCGAGCCGACTCTGGCTTCAAGCGCGACGGGATCTTCCTGCGGTCGTTCTGCAAGTCACGCGGGTCGTCTGGGCGAAAGGCTTGCTGGCATGATTGCTTTACTTTCCGCAGGCGCGATGAGTACGATGGCGGCGGTTTCCGCCTATGAAAAAGCAACTTGCCTATTTACTCATCCTATACGTCACCCTCATCGCCACCGCCCAGCGTGCTCATTGCGCCTGGATTGAGTTTTTGGATGGCTCGGCCGTTCCAGCCGCGCCCTGGCTCCCCTTCATCGACGCGCGGGGAGAAGAGCCCGGTGAAACGATCATCATTGATTTTCAAGAAGGCGGCCAAGCAAATAAGGCGATGCGATTGAACTCCGGCATTGGCGCCAATGAATATTACGTGGGCGCCTTCGCCGATCCTGACGACGACGAGGTCGTCGGCGGCATCCGTTTCCGCATGGTCAGCTTTTCGGAAACCGGCAAAGAGAATATTCTCTCGATCACCACTCGATCCAAACACCTCGCGCCCGCCCCTGCCCTGACGCTGGTGGATGGCCGTTTCAAGCTGTGGACTTATGTTGAGTCTAATACAGAAATCATCGACATCGGTCCCGCCGACACGAACGTCTTTCACATCGCTTACCTGTTCGCGCGGGCTGATGGCTGGGTGAAATTCTTTTGGGATGGAAAGATTCTGTATGATAATTTTGCGCCTCAAACCAGCCCCTACGACGCGTACATGGAATGGGGCAGCGGCTCTTGGCAATTCAACGCCACGGATGTCATCGATTTTGACTGGGTAGGCTACGGAACCATGGCCGATATGCCTGTAGGCATTCTGACAACGCCGCCAAACGGAGCTCTTTTTCAAAATGCTGCGGCTGGCCTAACGATTGACATTGTCAGCCAGACCAATCTCGCTTCTGGCGTCGCCCCTTCCGGAATCAAAGTCACTGTGAACGGCGCGGACCGAACCTCCTCGCTCGCCATTTCAGGCGATAATTACAAACGCAAAGCCACCCTCTCCGGGCTCGCCTCCAACCAAGTCTACAAGGTCATGATTCAGGTGGTTGACCTGGGTGGCGTCACCAACAGTTTGCCTATCGAATTCGACACCTTCAGCCGGAACACCCTCGTCATCGAGGCGGAAGATTTTAATTTTGAAGGAGGCAAGTTCCTCGACCAGATCGTCCTCTCCTCGCGCCCGGCGCCTGACAATTACTGGGAACGAGTGGGGGTGGAAGATGTCGATCATAATGAGGCAAGCACCGAACCTGGAAACACGCCGCACGTTTACCGGCAGGACAGCCTGATCGGCACCCAGCGAACGCGCGATACGCTGCGGCGTAATTATGTGGAAGCTCAGACGGTCGATCCAGGCGTTGTGGACTTCAATGTCACCGCCATCGAAGATGGCGAGTGGCTCAACTATACTCGCACCGTTCTGGCTGGAACGTACCTGTTATATGGCCGGTTTGCCGCGACCACGAACGATTTCTTCGAAGCCACCGTCAGCCGCGTGACCGGCGCGACCAATCAGAAGCAAACCGCCACTGTTCTGGGAACCTTCAAAGGCGGTCCAGGCCGAGGCCGCCAAACCTACGATTATTCGGTTTTGTCGGACGCGCAGGGAAATCCCGTGCGACTCACCTTAAGCGGAAAAGAAACCTTGCGCGTGACTGCCACACAAGGCGTGTTCAATGCGAATTTCTATGTGTTGGCGCCGGCGGATACGACCGGGCCGCTGCCGAAGCTTCAGATCAGCCGGGCCGGCGCGAACATCCAGCTTACCTGGGACGCCCCCGGATTCGTTCTTGAAACTGCGCCACGCATTCCTGGGACTTGGACTGTGGTTCCAAACGCCACCAGCCCGCTGTCCGTCGCCAACACCGGCGCGGCCTTTTACCGGCTCCGCAAGTAAAGCCAAGCGCACATCAGCAGCGGAATTATTTGGAGGTGATGCCTAACTCAGCGGGCGAGGGGCGGGTAATGCCAAAGATAAAGCGCTGGCCATCGTAAAACTTTTCGCGCAATTCAAAATTCTCGAAAGCGATCCCGCCGGGGATGGGCTGCTTGGACTGCCAATAAGTATAGCGCTCATTAACAGCCACGCGGAGATCGGCTCGAAAGGCGCCAGTCGGTTTCTTCCAATATTGTGTCACGCGCTCGCCCCATAATGCCAAAAAGGCCTGCCCGGAAATGGGACGATGGCGGCTGGATTCTCTTCATCGGTGGTCATCGCCACGATCGCGCTTCCGTCGCCGGTTCGGGACAGTCGCTCCAGCGCATACACGGTGTGTGGAACGAAATTGGTGTCTCGGTAGTTCGGATAGAGCGCCAGGCTGCTTACCGTCTGCTCGCGCAGCCAGAGTTGCCGAGCGCGCACCATGTTCCCCATCGTGGCAGTGAGGATGCAGTAATCCATAGGCGCTGAATCAGGTTCGGCAAAAACGGAGAGTTGGAGTTCATCGGGCGCGTCGCTGCGTTGGGACAAATGGAGGCGGACATGCGCGCCGTTGTCGAATTTTTCAACGCGCACCGTGAGGTCGAGTTGCTCAACACCAGGAGCCGGAGTTAACAACGTTCCGCCCGCCAGATTGGTCCCACTGCTGCCCGAATCTTCGGTCCAAAGCCGCTTGCCAGGAACACCGTCCAGCCCGCTTCGTTCCAGTTCACTGAAGCCTTTGCGCCCCTGGACGACTGGCTCGACCGCGATGAAATTGATGAGAGCGTATCCCCCGTTAGTCAGCACGGGATAACCGAGCCGAATCAACCCACGCGGCCCGCCCTTATCGAAACGGCCCGGTGGAATAGCGAACTGCAAGCCGCCGCGCACTCCCCAAATTGACTGATAGGAATTTGCTTTTTCAAAGCGAGGCGACCATGCCGGTGCGGGGAAGTTGGGGCAATAAGAAAGTTCCTCTGAACCGGGTGTGGAAGGGTGGTTGGAAGAGGATTCTCGCGTGGAGCAGCCGCTGCGGCGGCTCCACGTGAGAATCCTCCCCGCCCTGCCAGGAAAAGCGTTTTTAAGTCTCTGATTTTGGCGCGTTCGAACAAAGCCCATGCCTCAAGCTGCCCGTAACGTTTCGCCAAACTCGATGCGGGCACCCCGTTCTATTCCTCCTTCAAGTTGCTGCTTCATCCCACCGACGGCTCTTGGGCAGGAGGGTCCCGGGCGGGCGCTTCCTCCCATAAGCCACAGTGCCGGAGAATCTTTTCGATCACGTCGCCCTGATCTCGCTCAATGAACGCGATGATCCTCATTTCAGAACCGCACTTGGGACACCCCAGCGGGTCCGCTTCGTAGACCTGTTTGATCAGCGCCG
>VHDE01000199.1 GCA_016871515.1 Verrucomicrobiota bacterium | reverse complement strand
CGCTTGAAAATCAGCCGCCTGCGGCGGTATATGAGCGGTGACCAAGAAAACGGGAAGCAGAGAGATCAAACGGGCAACCGCGCGTCTTTCTCTTTCTCGAAGTTTATAGTTAAGAAACCGCCATTTTGGGTCCTACAAATGGGGAGCGCCTCAGTGCTGCCGCGGCCCAATGCAACCATTCCTCCGTCCATTGCGCAATTCCAATTATTGCCGGTTGAAAGACCGAAGGATTCCGTTAATCCTAGGCCGGAGAAAATGATCCCGAAAGTTGTTGTATTTGATTTGGGCAAAGTCCTGCTGAATTTCGACTACGGAATCGCCATCAAACGTCTCCAGACGCGCTGCAAGATTTCAACCGGGGAACTGCGGGGATTGATCGATCAATCCCCCCTGCTCTATCGCTACGAAACTAATTTGCTGAGCAGTGAACAGTTCTTCGCTGAAATCCAGGCGTCTTCTGGCTTTTGCGGCGATTTCGCCGAGTTCGGTGAGATGTTTGCCGACATCTTTAGTCCGATCAAGCCGATGGTGCGTCTGCACCGGGACCTTTGCGCGAGGAAGATACCGACCTACATTTTCTCAAACACAAACGACTTGGCCGTTCGGCATATTCGTGATCGCTTTTCCTTTTTCCAGAAATTCCACGGCCACATCCTTTCCTACGAACATAACGCGATGAAACCAGACCCGCGAATCTATCAGATTGTCGAACGCTGCACGGGACACAATGACGCGGCGTTGCTCTACATTGATGATCGCCCGGAGAACATCTCGGCGGGAATGGCGAGAGGATGGCAGACCATTCTCCATGAAACGCCTGCCCGGACCCGCGCGGCAGTTAGGAAAACTGGCCTTGTAAATTGAACGCGCATCGGGACCTCAAACCGAAGGGATGAACCGGGTCGTTTCCAAATCGCAAATCGCAAATCGCAAATTTCAACGCCTGTTATTGGTTTTGCAGCCACCGTTCGAGCGCATAGTCGCCATCGCCTAACGAAAAGAGCCGCTCAGCCATGTCGTTGAGCGCCAGACGCGTCGTCTGGAATCGGTCGGCCAATGTGGCGAAAATCGGCCCCAATGCATATTTTTCCGCCAACCGATGGTCGCTCGCCACTCAGTAATTGGCGCGGCCCAGCGCTTCATAATATTTGACGTCGGGAAACCCGCGGTACTCGGCGCGAAATCGAATGCGCTCCGGAAAGATTCCCGCCACAAACAAAGAATGATTTCCTATGTGAGCGCGGATGTAGAAACTGGTCCGTTCATCCGCAGTCTGCAAGGCGCTTAACATTTCGAAAAAGTAGTCCAGAGGTTCGGTTTTTCCCGGGAAGACACAACGCGAACGTTCCTCTCGCGAAAACTCGCACAAGACCTCGGCCACGTAATCGGCGACCGTTCGATCTTCGATCCCAGAACGGCGAAAAACGTGCCGAACCATCACGTAAAAGTAGAGGTGATGGGAAACCCGCAGACATCCCCGAAATTCCAGGAAGGCGCGAAAGAGGGCTTCATCATCTAGAATCTCATCGCGCGTCTCCTCGTCCGCCAGCAATCGAATCAGACATTGGGCGTCGCCGGTTTTTTTCCCGAGGACTTGGACGATAAAATCGATATCTTGAGCGGTGAATTGGATTCGGCAGTTAGGCTGGATAACTTTCATAGCACTCGCATTTCGACAGCGAATTTGACGAAGCAGATTCGCCGAAGCTTCACGCTGACGCCAACAGAACGACACATTCGCACCAAAATAAAGCAAATTGGATTCCAACTTCACAAGTGCCGTGACCTGGTAGGACAGCGCGTCCCGCCTGTCCTACGCAGACGCGGGACAGGCGAGTCGCACTGTCCTGCCTCGCTACCTTGCAATCCCCCGTAACTTCTTTTAGCTTCCAGCCACAGTTAGAACCGTTTGATCATGGTTTTGAAGCCCTCAAATCTGGACGACCTTTGCGCGACATTGGCCGGCGCCTGCTCGCGCGGCGAAAAAATTACTTCCATTCAATTGGGAGCCCTCAACCAAATCGTGGAGCATTCCGCAGATGACATGGTTGCCATTGCCGAGGCCGGGATCACAGTCGCCGATTTCCAAGATCGACTGGCCCAGCGAAAACAATGGCTTCCGATCGATCCTCCGAATCCAGACCAACTAACGATTCGAGAATTGTTGTCCTCAAACAGGAGCGGTCCGCGCCGGTTCGGATACGGGACGATCAGAGATTACGTTATTGGACTGAAGGCCGTTCTGGCCGACGGGCGGCTGGTCAAGTCTGGCGGCAAGGTAGTCAAGAATGTCGCCGGTTATGATCTCGCCAAACTATTTGTCGGAAGCCGCGACAGCCTCGGTATTATCGTGGAAGCGGCTTTCAAGTTGCATCCGTTGCCAGAGGCCGAAGTCTTTGCCGAAGCGAAATGCCCCTCTCTCGAAGAAGCAGACCAATTGATCGAGAAAATCCTGGCGTCGGACCTCACTCCGACCGTACTGGACCTGCATAATCTGGAAGCTCGAACGACAAACACTGTCTCGGAAATCCCTGGCCAAAACCGGAGTTACACGTTGGTGCTAGGATTCGCCGGGACTCGCGAGGACGTTGAATGTCAACTAGCCATCGCGCGCGAGTTTGGCATCGACCTTCCTTCGAGCTTGGCCTACGAAGTCGCATTCTGGCGCAGTGCTGATTCTTATTCGCGAAGCTCGTCCTCGGTGCTGCCTTCCGCTCTGGTCCAGACTCTCAGAGAGCTGGGCGAGGACGCATTTGTCGCACGCGCGGGAAATGGAATCATATGGCATCGCGAAAAACCCCAGGCATTCCGCGGCGATTGGCGCCCGCGCTTGACAGAACAGATCAAACGGACCTTTGATCCAAACAATACTCTTCCAGAGCTGTCGTCGTGAACGAGACCTGCCCTCCCTCGCAAAGCTTCCTTGACGAAACTAAGGCTCTCGCGTGCGTGCACTGCGGACTTTGTCTCGGCGCTTGCCCCACGTACTTGGAAACGGGCAACGAGAATGATTCACCGCGCGGGCGTATTTACATCATGCGCGCGCTGCATGACGGGCGGCTTCCCGCGGCTCATTCGGCGGTGAGCCACATCGATCGCTGCCTCGGATGCCGAGCCTGCGAAGTCGCCTGTCCAAGCGGCGTCCATTACGGCGAACTTCTCGAAGCGACCCGCGAACATATCGAAAAGCGTTATCGGCGTTCTGTACTTCAAACCTTCCTGCGGCGCGTCGCCATTGAAAGGGTCTTCCCCTACCCTGCCCGAATGAAACTGGCGCTGCTCCCGGCCAAGCTGATCAAGCGGTTGCGCGCCGAACGCCTGTTTCCTAAGTTCGCGCGCGATGCGCTCGCGTTGATACCAGAGCGTCCTACGGCCGGCTCGCTCTCCGAAGTCTCACTCACGGCCTCCGCATCGAAGCGGGGCCGGGTCGGTTTCATTCGCGGCTGTGTTATGAGTGTGATGTTCGGGAATACGAATGCTTCCAGCGTGCGTCTGTTGAACGAAGCTGGGTACGATGTCATCACACCAGCGGCTCAAGGATGTTGCGGCGCTCTTTACGCACATGGCGGGAATCTCGAGCGAGCGCGCGAGTGCGCCAGAGATAACATTGCCATTTTCGAAAAGCTCGACTTAGAAGCAATCATCATTAACGCGGCCGGCTGCGGTTCGACATTGAAGGAATACGGTCATCTGCTGCACGACGACCCGGCTTGGGCCGAACGTGGCCGCCTGTTCAGTGCCAAAGTCAAAGACTTGACCGAATGGCTGAACCAGCCTGGAGTCCAAATCGCAAATCGCAAATCGCAAATCGCAAATCTCGTGACCTACCACGATGCCTGCCACTTAGCGCACCCACAACGTATCACACAAGCGCCGCGCGATTTAATTCGGAAAGTCGCTGGAAATAAGTTCATTGAATTGCCGGAATCCGATGTTTGCTGCGGAAGCGCTGGCGCCTACAATCTGACCGAACCGGAAATGGCTGAACGCTTGCAGCGGCGGAAGATCGAGAACCTTCTCAAGACTGGCGCTCAGACCGTCGTGACCACTAATCCCGGGTGCATGTTGCAGATGCGGGCCGGCTTGCACAAAGCCGGCGCTTCTCATATTCAGGTTGTTCACATCGCCGACTTTCTGGCATCGAGAAGTTAAGGAACCGGTAAAAGGAATAGAAAGCAACGCCCAGTTAGCCTCGACGGTTGAGGCCAACTATAGCAGACGACCAGCCGCAAGCAAGCGAGTAATTCCCTGATCGGCAATTTCGGAAGGTGGTCTGAGTTGTCGCCTGGATTTCGCCGGGGTCGAATTTTCAGGGATTCCGAGAATTTCTTCGCTTTTTTTTCGGCATCCTGCTCGTCGCAAGACGACAATTCCCCCGCTGTCCCCTTGGCTCCTTTTTCAATCGGCAGACTAGCAAAGAGCATCGTCCCCAAAGCACTGCCCCCAACTGAAAGCTATCCGC
>VHDE01000198.1 GCA_016871515.1 Verrucomicrobiota bacterium | reverse complement strand
GCACCCGCTCGCGCCACAGTTCCACCGTATGCCGGTTGACGCCGAGCCGATCGGCAATGGCTGCATTGGGCTCGCCTGCCGCGGCACCCAGAATGATCCGGCACCGCAAGGCCACTTGTTGGGGAGTTCCGTGGGCTGACTCCCAAGCTACCAATTGGGATTGATGGTGAGGTTCCAACAGGACGGCAGGGCTCGTTTTCGGTATGACACAAATCATATCACGCCTGAAATGCATGTCTGGTTATTTATGACACATTACACTAGCGTCACGCGGTTGTGAAAAGCAAATCCCTATCACTATCAATTATTGGAGCGCTAGGGCCGCTGGTCGGCTTGCTCGTAACAGGCAGCGCTGAAGCGAGCTTTGATCGAAGCTGGCCCCAATGGCGCGGGCCGCTCGCCAATGGAGTCGCGCCTCACGCCGATCCGCCCATCGAATGGAACGAAACGAAAAATGTGAAATGGAAGATTAATCTGCCAGGCTTTGGCAGCTCGACCCCGATCATCTGGGGCGACCGCATCTTCATTTCGACTGCCATCGCCAAGTCCACACCAGCGGGCCGAGGACGGCCTAACGAAAGTCATCGGTTTGCTCTGTTGTGCCTTGATCGGCAGACCGGCAAAACTCTTTGGCAAAAGGTCGCCCGCGAAGAGACGCCACATGAAGGCCACCATCAGGACCACGGTTTCGCTTCGGCGTCCCCGGTGACGGATGGCGAACATGTGCTGGCTTACTTCGGATCGCGCGGTCTTTACTGCTTCGATTTAGAAGGAGCCTTGAAATGGGCAAAGGACTTTGGCGACATGCGAACGCGCAATGGGTTTGGCGAGGGCGCTTCACCCACGCTGCACGGCAACACTGTGATCGTTTATTGGGATCACGAGGGAAGCGATGATTTTGTCGTCGCGCTCGACAAGCGCAACGGAAATGAACTCTGGCGAACACGGCGCAGCGAAGCCACGGGCTGGTCCACAGCTCTCGTGGTGGAACATGCGGGACGGAAGCAAGTCATCATCAACGCCACCGGCAAGGTGCGCAGTTACGATTTCGAAACCGGCGCGCCAATTTGGGAGATTGGAGGCCAAGCGTCGAACACGATCCCCAGTCCGGTCAGTGGCGAAGGCATTGTGTATGTCACCAGCGGCCACCGCGGCAGCGCTATGCAGGCCATTAAGCTGGGATTCACCGGCGACCTCACGGGCGCCCCAGGGTTGCTCTGGACGCACAACAAGAGCACACCCTACGTGCCGTCGCCTTTGCTTGTGGATGGAATGCTTTACTTCATCGGCAGCAATCAGCCGATACTTTCCTGTTTCGATGCCAAGACGGGCAAGCCCCATTTCGAAGCGCAACGCTTGCCCGGACTCTTTGGCGTTTATGCGTCGCCCCTCTCTGCGAAAGATCGCGTGTACGTGCTCGGCCGCGACGGCACGTGTGTTGTGCTCAAGAAAGAACCAACCTGGGAAATTCTCGCTACCAACAAGCTCGACGACAAGACCGACGGTTCGATTGCGCTCGCGGGCAATGAGCTTTTCATTCGCGGCCACCGAACGCTGTATTGCATTGCCGGGCAATAACAGCTACCGCGCAAAAATGCGGCGGATGATATCCTCGATTGGCACTTCTTGGATATCGATGTCTGTGACTGGCAATTCGTCCAGCAACGCTTTGCAAACGGGGATGACACGGTCGCGCTTTACTTTGAGTTTGATGCTGGCGGTGGTTTGCTCGACGACTTCACCATAGCGTATCAGATTTGCGGTGGCGGCAGGACTGGCCTCGGCGCATTGAATGGTGACAATCTTGAAGTCTGCAAATCGGTCGAGCACTTCGTCGAGGCGCCCGTCAAAAAAGATGGTCCCGCGATCAATAATGATGACACGCCGACAGAGTTCCTGGATGTCAGCCATGTAGTGACTGGTCAGGAGAATCGTCGTCTTGCGTTGGGCATTATAATGACGGAGAAAATCGCGAACGGTCTTTTGAGAGACGACATCCAGGCCAATCGTCGGTTCATCGAGGAACAAAACTTTAGGCTGGTGCAGCAGCGCGGCGATCAATTCCATTTTCATGCGCTCGCCCAAAGAGAGTTCGCGGACCATCACGTTCAGTTTCTCTTTTACATCCAGCAAGGCTGTCATCTCGCTCACGGTGCGCTCGAATTCGGCAGGAGGAATGCCGTATATCTTGCTATTGAGTTCAAGAGATTCGCGCGCTGGGAGGTCCCACCAAAGTTGGTTCTTTTGTCCCAGTAACAGAGCGAATTGACGCCGGTAACCATCCTTGCGCTCCCAGGGAACATAGCCGAGGACGCGTGCGGCGCCGCTGCTCGGATAGAGCAGGCCGGCCAACATTTTCAGGGTGGTTGTCTTGCCAGCGCCGTTCGGCCCGAGGAATCCCACGAGCTCTCCTTCGTTGATCGAGAAGGTCACGTCATTGGCCGCGACAACGGTTTCATGCTCGCGGCGGAACAGTCCCTTCAGTGCTCCGGAAAATCCCGGCAGTTTCTTATAGGTTCGGTAAGCCTTGGTGAGGCCCTGAGCTTGGATGACAGGCATTGGCGGATTTCAAATCCAGATTAGGTCAGAATTTGAAATTCCCAAATCACCTTTGCAACTGCTTTTCGAGGTAGGTAACCACTTGCCGCACGCTGGGGTCGACTTCCATTCGGTCCTTCACAAGGCGGCAAGCGTGAAGAACCGTGCCGTGATCGCGGCCGCCAAAAGCCTCGCCAATATTGTTGAGCGAACTCTCGGTCAGTTGCCGCGCCAGGAACATCGCAATCTGGCGGGGAAAAGCGATATTCTCAGGCCGGCGTTTGCTCGTCATATCAGCCAGGCGAATATCGAAATGTTCAGCGACTTTTTTCTGAATCGCTTCAATGTTGATGGAAAAGCGGCCTTCCTCGTGCAACACGTCGTGCAACAGAGCTTCGACCATCTCCACCGTCATTTTTTTGCCGGTTAACGACGCGTAGGAAGCGACGCGAATCAGAGCGCCTTCCAACCGGCGAATGTTAGAACGAACGCGATAAGCGAGAAAATTGACGATTTCATCGGGAAGCTCGACCCCCATCGATTTTTCCTTCTTTCGCAGAATGGCCACGCGTGTTTCGGTGTCCGGGGGTTGCAAATCGGTTACCAGGCCCCATTCGAATCTCGAGACAAGCCGATGCTCAAGGTTTTGGATTTCTGCCGCTGGCCGATCACAAGTGAGAACGATCTGCTTGTGCGCTTCATGCAGAGCGTTAAACGTATGAAAGAACTCTTCCTGAATGCGCTCTTTGCCTGAAAGAAACTGGATGTCATCAATCAACAGTACATCCGTCTGGCGGTACTTCTTGCGAAAGCGCACCAATTGATTGTTCTGGATCGCATCAATGTACTCATTGGTAAATTTCTCGGACGACACATACGCCACACGCGCTCCTTTCTTGTGCGTGACCACGTACTGTCCGATTGCATGAAGCAAATGGGTTTTTCCCAGTCCGACACCGCCATAAAGAAATAACGGGTTGTACGACTTGCCCGGGGCTTGCGCGACGGCCAGAGCAGCGGCATGAGCAAAATTGTTATTGTTGCCGACGACAAAGGTGTCGAACGTATTTTTGGGATTGAAAAGAATGTCTCGCGCAACGTTGTTCCGGTCCAGGTCCTCAAATTCCTTGATTTTGAGGGTTTTCGAATCAATGCGCTCAATGACCGGCACTTCGACGCCAACCAAGAATTTCACCTTTAACTGACGGCCCGAGGCGTGAGCGAGAACATCCTGAATCAAACCGAGGTAATTGTCCTTGAGCCATAGCTCGCAAAAATCGTTTGCGACTTTCAGGTTGATAACGTCAGCGTCGATGCTGGTTGCCTGGATTGGCGCAAACCAGAGGTTATAGATGTCTGGATTCAGCATGGAGCGCAATTGCTCCTGTGCGAGAGTCCAAGTTTTTTCGGCGGAGATTTGCATCGTGATCCTATTCCGGTCTAACCCGACGGAACCGAATTATTCACTTCGCTTTGTCACACATTCGTAACATCCTTTTTCAGAGCCGCTTGCATCTTGCGAATATTCGACTATTCGAGAACAAAGAAAGTATCGCCACCAACAAATCAGAGGCATCGCCAAAAAAGTTGCATTGTCATGAATATCAACGTATTACAAGAAGTATCATCTGTTGCGAATCATGAGAGACAACCGATCTTCAATGTGTTAAGCGTGGTCCGGTCAAGCAGGGTCTTTTGTAGCGAAAGGCCATGGGCTTTGCGAGGACAACATATTAACTCTTATTCACGACTTATTCACGCCCTGAATTACTTCGAGAAAGGCCCGTTTTTCGACGATTACAGCGCATGCACCTCGACAGTGAGAGGTGCATGCGCTTCCAATTCAGCTTACACGTCGTAGTAAAGGAAAAACTCGTAGGGATGAGGCCGCAGGCGCAAGGCGTCATGTTCCTTGCGTTTGTGGCTAAACCACATCTCCAGAAAGTCGGTGCTAAACACATCGCCTTTGAGCAGG
>VHDE01000197.1 GCA_016871515.1 Verrucomicrobiota bacterium | reverse complement strand
CTCCATTGCGGATGTTCCTCAATCCAGCCCACCAGCCGCGCCATCTCCGTTGCCGAAATCCGGCGCCCTTGCAACTCGATTTCCGTGTCCACCGCACTACTCTGACACCCTCAGAACACGGTAGTCCAGCAATATTACCAACAACTTTGAGATGCACCGGGATGCGGGCCTGAGCACAGAAAAGCGTTGCGGCTCCGCGGATTCTGTGGCAGCACTAGGCCTCATGCCAAGCGATTCCGAGGCCCTTAGCGCCGCGGCGGAGATTACCGTGCCACCAGGCCGTGAAGACCCGCGGCCACGACTCGATTCAGTCGATTTGGTACGCGGCATCGTCATGATTCTGATGGCGCTGGACCATACACGCAGTTTCTTTTCGAACGTCAATTTTTATCCGCTAGATTTGGAAAGGACATGGCCGGCGCTTTATTGGACGCGTTGGATTACACATTACTGCGCGCCGGTGTTTGTCTTTTTGGCCGGCACAGGCGCGTTCCTTTCGACAACGCGCGGCAAAACGACCAAAGAATTGTCCTGGTTCCTTGTGACCCGCGGACTTTGGCTGGTCTTGCTCGAATGCACGATCATTAAATGGTTTGGCTGGACCTTCAGCATCGATTTCCATTCCATCGGCGCCGGAGTGATTTGGGCGATTGGCTGGTCAATGTTGGCTCTGGCGGGGCTTGTCTTTTTGCCGGTGCCATGGATCGGGTTGTTCGGGGTTGCCATGATCGCCGGACATAACCTGTTCGATCGGGTGTCGGCGGAACAATTCGGGTCGATCGGCTGGCTCTGGACCATTCTGCACACGGGAGGCCAAGTAAGAGTCGGTTCCGATTTCACGATCGCTGTGGGTTATCCGCTCATACCGTGGATCGGCGTAATGGCTGCGGGCTATGCCTTCGGCAAGATTCTGCTCTGGGAACCAGAACGTCGCCGGAAAGTGATTTTTGCCATGGGCGCCGCGATGATAGCGTTGTTCGTCGTGCTCCGAGGTTTCAATATTTATGGAAACCCCGGACATTGGGCTTCGCAGAAGAGTCCACTCTTCTCTCTCTTTTCGCTTTTGAATTGCCAGAAGTATCCGCCATCACTGGCTTACTTGTTGATGACGCTTGGCCCAGCACTGATGGTGCTATCATTGTTTGACCGCATCGGCGTTCCTGGAATGCTAAAGCCGGCCTTGGTCTTCGGACGCGTGCCGCTCTTCTATTACTTGCTGCATTTGCCCTTCATTCACGGACTCGCTTTGGCTCTTCGTCGCAATAGCTGCGATCTTCCCATGGTTTATTTGTTCTGGATACTCGTGATCGCCATCCTTTATCCGCTCTGCGCTTGGTTCGCCGATCTCAAACGCCGCCGCCGCGAAGTCTGGTTGAGTTACTTCTGAGCTAAAGCGTTAAGATCAGTGTCGATGAAACGAATCGCTGTTGTCTTGCTCTTTTGCCTTTTAGGTTGGTTGGCCTTCCGTGCTGTCAAGGGTCCGAGGTATACAAACTTTCCGCCAAAGACCGGAACGACATGGGTTGCCTTTGGCGACAGTTTGACTTCGGGCGCAGGCGCTTCTCCGGAACACGATTATCCCACGCTCCTCGGCGCTCAGCTTGGAATCAAAATCATTAACTGCGGTCTGCCAGGCAACACATCTCAAGATGGACTCGACCGAATCGAGGAAATCCTCCGGCTCAATCCCAAAGTCGTGTTGCTCTGCCTGGGTGGCAACGATGGATTGAGGGGCTTGCCGGCCGAGCAGATGTTTCGAAACTTGGGAACAATAATCGATCGCTTTCACGAAGCCGGGGCCTTTGTTGTTCTCGTTGGGGTTCGAAGCGGGAGTGTGTTTGACAAAAACGATTCGGGATTCAACAAGCTGGGCAAGCAAAAGCAAGTCCTCTATGTGCCAAATATTTTGCAGGGGGTCTTGGGAGACCCGAGACTCATGGCAGATTACATCCATCCAAATGACGCAGGCAATAAAGTGATCGCCTATCGTTTGGGGGTGGCTTTGCGACCGTTGCTTTCAAAGTTGTTGTGACGCCGTAGCCAACTTTGCGAAACGAAGGGACATTTGAGGGAAAAGATTGTTGTGTTGCGCATTCAGTAAAAATCATGGCTCGACTGCTAATTACCAAAAGCATTCCCTCGCCCCATCGGATGGGGAGAGGCTTAGGGAGAGGGGCTGCTTGTGCTGAATACTTACGGCTAAACTCAGCGCCCCTGGCCGAGAGCTTTAATCGCAGCCGTCGCGACGTTCGCCCCTTCTCAATTACGCAACCCGCCGTTAAAGTTGGGTGTGCATTTGACGCTCTACAATCTGCTGCCGAAGGATGAGTCGCTCACCAACGACGTTCTTCTCGGCCGTTTCCTGGATTATGCCGAAAGCAAGCGCCTCCGCTTGTATCCGGCGCAAGAGGCCGCCATCCTCGAATTGTTCGAAGAAAAGAATGTCATTCTCAACACGCCGACTGGTTCAGGCAAATCGCTCGTCGCCGCAGCCCTTCATTTCAAGGCGCTCGCGCAAGGCAAACGCTCGATTTACACCTGTCCGATCAAAGCATTAGTCAATGAGAAATGGCTCGCCCTTTGCCGCGAGTTCGGTCCGGACAACGTCGGCCTGAGCACAGGCGATGCCTCAGTCAACCGGGATGCACCAATCGTCTGTTGCACGGCGGAGATATTGTCCAACATTGCCCTGCGCGAAGGCACGCAAGCGCCAGTTCAGGAAGTAATCATGGACGAGTTCCATTATTACGCCGACCGCGAACGTGGCGTGGCTTGGCAAGTTCCCTTGCTGACTTTGGCGCAGGCCCGGTTCCTGTTGATGTCCGCGACGCTCGGTGACACCACGTTCTTCGAACAGGAACTGAGCAAACTGAATGGACGCCCGACCATCACCATTCAATCGAAGGATCGCCCCGTCCCGCTCGAATACTCTTACGCGGAAACTCCGCTGGCTCAGACGCTCGGAAAACTGGTCTCCGAAAACAAAAGCCCGGTCTATGTCGTGCACTTTACCCAACTCGAAGCCGCCCAAAGCGCGCAAGATTTCACCAGCATCAACGTCTGTTCGCGCGAAGAGAAAAACGCCCTCGCGGAGGCGCTCCAAGGATTCAAGTTCAGCAGCCCGTACGGGCCTGAGATTCGAAAATGGCTGCGGCACGGGATTGGCCTGCATCACGCCGGTCTTTTGCCAAAGTACCGTGTGTTGGTCGAGCAACTGGCGCAGAAAGGGTTGCTAAAGATTATCTGCGGCACGGACACGCTCGGCGTCGGAATCAACGTTCCGATTCGGACGGTCCTCTTTACGCGCTTGTGCAAGTACGACGGCGAGAAAACGGCGATTCTCAGTGCGCGCGACTTTCATCAGATCGGCGGACGGGCCGGTCGCAAAGGGTTCGATGATCGCGGTTGGGTCGTCGCGCAAGCGCCGGAACACGTCGTCGAAAACCTCAAGCTGGAGGAAAAGGCCGCGCGCGATGGCAAGAAAGTCGTCAAACGCAAACCGCCTGAAAAGAACTTTGTCAGTTGGGACGGAAAGACGTTCGAGCGATTAATTGCAGCCCCGCCCGAACGCCTCGCATCACGATTTCAGATATCCCATGGCATGTTGTTGAACGTGCTCAGCCGCCCGGGAGATGGCTGCCGCGCGATGCAAAAGCTGATTCAGCGCTCGCACGAATCTCCTAAAGCCAAGAAAGCGCACATTAAACGCGGCTGGCAATTGTTTCGTTCGCTCGTCGACCGAAAGATCATCGAATTCACTCCGCAGAATGAGACCGGGGCTTACCTCCGGGTCAACGTCGAATTGCAGGATGACTTCTCGATGGATCAAACGCTGTCGTTGTATTTGCTCGACACACTGCCAATGCTGGACCCGGAGGCGCCTGATTACGCGCTCGATTTGCTCACGCTTGTCGAATCGATCCTGGAAGATCCCGACATCATCCTCCGCAAGCAACTCGATAAGATCAAAACCCAGAAGATGGCTGAAATGAAATTGCAGGGCCTCGAGTACGACGAACGGATGGAAGAGTTGGAAAAACTTGAGTATCCCAAGCCGAAGCGTGACTTCGTTTACTCGACCTTCAACGCGTTTGCCGATCGGCATCCGTGGGTGGGGCAAGAGAACATCCGCCCGAAATCGATCGTCCGCGAGATGTTCGAGTCTTTCCGTTCCTTTGCCGATTACGTCCGCGATTACGAACTGCAACGGGCTGAGGGGGTCTTGCTGCGGCATCTGTCGAGCGTCCACAAGGTGCTTTGTCAAACGGTCCCCGATCAGACCAAGACCGACGCTGTGCGTGAAATGGAGATTTACCTCAGCACGATGATCCGGCAAGTCGACTCCAGCTTGCTCGACGAATGGGAGAAGATGCGCGATCCAAATTATCAACGCCCCGAAACAAAGGAGCTCCGTCCGCCTGGCGCTGAGGAGGCGGATCAAGACATCACCCGTGACACAAAATCATTCACGGCCGCGATTCGAACACGCGTCTTTACTTTCCTGCGGGGCTTGGCCAGCGACGATTACGAAGAAGCACTTTCGACGCTG
>VHDE01000196.1 GCA_016871515.1 Verrucomicrobiota bacterium | reverse complement strand
AGACCTTTCAGGTGCTTGCCTTCGTTTCCAATGGCTTACAAATTTCAGAACCGCGAATCCGCGAAGTTCGGTCAAGGTCTGTTTGAATTGCGTGAGCTACGATCCACGCGTTGCGCATCAATGCCGGGACCGCCGCGCGGAGCCGGTCGCGGAGAAGCATGTCGGCAATTTCTGCGAGTATTTCGAAATGGCCCGGGGCTTCTTTGCAACACGGCCCAACCAGCCTCTCGTGAAGCCGAGGCCCGCCAGCAGTTGAAAAAATTGTTCGGCGATTAGGGCCCAGGAGCGCGGGCGCCCAGTGCGTGACTTGTATGACGTAACGCAGACTTTCAGTCTGCGTTATGACGAAAGGCAGGCGCGCGCTAACCGTACCGCTCGTCAGAGCGGTCGAATCCAAATATTTCGGAAGCGCACTGGATTGCCATGATCCTGTAAGATCAACGGTCCCTTCAGGCTCGCACCTTTGAATTCAGCTGCCGTCGTTGGCTCAGGTTTGATCGGAATGTGGTCCTGAATGAGCACTCCGTTGTGGAAGACCGTAAAGGAGCCATGCGTAGCACTTTTGCCTTCCGTCGCAAGTTTCGGTGCGTGGAATATGATGTCGTAGGTTTGCCATTCACCAGGTTTTCTCGACGCATTCACGAGCGGCACAGCATGACCATAAAAGGCTCCAGCCTGGCCATTAGGATAGGTCTTGTTGTTGTAGGAATCGAGGACTTGAATCTCATAACGCCCCTGAAGATAGACGCCGCTATTTCCTCTCCCCTGCCCTTCACCCTTAACCTCCGACGGCGTCGCCCATTCGACATGCAATTGGACATCGCCAAACTCCTCCTTCGTCCGAATGCTTCCCGTTCGGTTTACAGTCATACAACCGTCGGCGACCGTCCACTTAGCTTCGCCGCCATTGGCGCTCTGCCATTGGGAAAGGTCTTTGCCATCGAAGAGCACTATCGCGTCGGAAGGTGGAAGCTGGACCGCCAGCGGGCCGGGATTGATGATCTTAGGTTCAGCCTCATTGGCTTTATCCGCGGCAGCGACGACCCATGTCGAAACCAGCGTTGTGATTACTGCTGCAACGCGGCCGAAACAATACAGCTTTGAACTAGTCCGAGTCTTCATTTGAGGTCTTTGTTTGTTGTTGATGTTTTCGATCCGGAGCTTTTGTTAATTAACGGATTGGAATTCACGGAAGCGGTTTCCAATCCTGGTGACGGTACCGTTCCCAGACCCAGCGAAAATCCGGATTGCTGGAATTGCCACCCTGCCAATAGTAGCTCTCGACGTTCCTCGCCGAATCGGTCGCGGCTTTGATTGTGCCCGGCGAGAATCGCGATGATGGCTATAACAACGAGCAATTCGATTAATGTGAAAGCGAAGAACATTCCTTGGCGGACAGGATACGCCAGCTTCTTGAATCTTCCGGAACTCATAAGCGTCTCGGGCTAGTTACGCGAACTATAAAGTTTCTCGCAGCAATTGGAACCACAGATTTCGTTAAAAGATCGGGACCGGTGCGTCCACCAGTCGCCGGCGGAAATCGAGAAACATCGGAGCGCGGACGCCCAGCACGTGACGTCTTTGTCGCAACGCAGACTTTCAGTCTGCTGTATCGCCGATTTGCAATCGGCATGCCGTCCGCACTTTCCAGGAAGGTCGAACTTGCGGGCGCTCTTGCGGAAAACAATTCTTCCAACCGGCAAGGTCGTGTTTCGGAGAAGTTCTCTCCTCATCCATTTTCGCGCGTTGCATCCATGAACCTGACGTTGCGGCATGTAGTCCCGGCTTTAGCCGGAGCGATTGCAATCCGCAAAAGCTGTTTAGCTATCAGCAAATGCTGCCGCCTAAAGACGGGACTACGTGCCTGGAGGTTCATGGGGAGCATCGATGTGTTCGTAACACGCACTGGGACCATGAACCTGGCAGGACAGCGCGTCTCGCCTGTCTATGCTCTTGGTGTACGCAAATGCTGGACAGGCGGGACGCCTATCCTGCCTTCAGGTTCATGGGAGGGAATCGAGCTTTTGCGATGGTCGGTGCGCGATGGATGGACGGACCAGCGCACACGTTTCGGTTTCACGATGCGCTTATCCCGCTATGCTTGATTGCCCCAAAAATCGTGCGAACAGGTTCTTCGTCATCCGTTGCACGCGCGCGTCGGGTCCGGGCGGTGTGCTTCCGTGCGCGGTGGGACGCAAATAACTTGGCGGTGCGCTTAAGCCGTCTGACCACCAAATGGTCGCGGCGTTGAAGACATGATTGCCCTTGGGTCCTGGATAAATCGTCGCTGTGTACTCTACACCCTGTGGCCGGCCACCGCTGAAGACGGGCCCGCGGGCAAGAACTTCGAGGCCTGGAATATCAGCGGGCAAGCCGTGATGTTCCCAACCGACAAGACCGCGGACCGAATCGCCGTTCTTCATTCCCGTGCCCTCGAATAGCCAATGCGTCTCGTGCACGCAGGTCCAGTCGGCGCCTCCATTGTAGGGAAAAGTGCTGCGGGCGCCCATGAGGGTCGCTGGATTCGGCCCGTGTTGTTTCCATTTGCCGGCAAATTCGGCGAGTTCCCGTTCGAATGGACCGAACTTTCCCACGCGCGAAATCGTCCGGCCCAGCTGTCCGCGGCCATTCGGCGCAATCGTGATGAATCCATCGACCGAATTGCCGCTGAAGAAAGCCGCGTTCACTCCAGAAGCAACTGCCGCCTTCACATTGTTGAACATGTCGAGCGACCAATATTCATCGTGGCCGACGGACAACCACGCCTTCGCGCGCAAGAGTCCTTTTGCGTCCACGTGCGTATCGATGTTGCTGATGTACGACATATCGTAACCTTCTTTTTCCATCCAGAAGGCGAGGGGAAATTCCCAGAGCAGGAATTCGCCTGAACCTTGCGAAAGCGGCGCATCGAAGATTTGGCGGTACTTTCCGTAAGGCCGGTCGAAGCTGACACTGATCCCAGGGCCGACATGCCAATTATGCGGCGGCGTGCCGTCGTCGTAGAGCGAGAAGACGTCCGGCCAGCGATTGTACGCGGACCACGTGGTGTCGCTGCATTGGAACAGAAAATCGCAACGCCGGTCGTCGCGAACAATAAAAATCACATAGCTCTGCAGGCCTTCCTTCTCCGCCGTCAGTTTGCCGAGGTACACGCCGCTCAGCCAAGCTTGCGGTATCTTGATTGCCGCGGCTGTGTCCCAAACGCATTCCCGCAGACGCTCGCGGCCAATCGGCGGATCAGGCTGAACCTTGCCGGCAAATGGTCCGAGGCGCTGAACATGACGTCCGCCCTTGCCCCCGTAATAGCCGAGGCGATAGATATCGATGACGAAAGGCGACGCTGGGTTTGTGCTGATTCTGATTTCGAGCGTTTCACCGGCGCGGAAACTCGTTCGCGAGCAAAACCCTTCAATCCACGGGCAACGATATTTTGTTTTTGGATCGACGCGTGTATTGGACAGAAGCCAATCCGTTGTGCCTGGCTTGGCGTTTTCTTCGCGAATGCTGTCGCGGCGCTGAGGACTTAAGTGGGTGCAGCCTGGAAACGAACTCAGCCCTCCCACCAGGCTTGCGCTGGTAACTTGTTTTAGGAATTGGCGGCGTCTCATAACATGGGAGCCGCAACAATGGGTTTGGGGTTCACGACTCGGTTATGCCGCGCCAACAGGTGAAAATCCAGTGCGTATTTCCCAATTGTGCGCACGCGCGCGCAATTGGGAAATACGCGAGTTAGACTTGCCTCACCAGTAACGGCCTCTCGTAAGAGTGCAGCACTCGGTGTAGTTCAAATGGGCGACGCTCTTGCGAGACGCCGCTGCAAGCGTTTGCAAAATCGTAAAATGTCGCCGCCGTGATTAAGTTCTGGCGGGTCATGAGTTTTCCATTTGTCACGCACCACCAACTTAGGTCGCCGGTGTCCAGTCGAAAGAGGGCGCTCGCTTTGATGGAACTGCTTATTGTTATCGCGATCATCGTCGTCCTCGCTTCTTTGTTGTTGCCAGCTTTGATGAAAGGACGCTGGCGAGGAAAGACTGCTGTCTGTGCAAGTCATCTCCGCCAGATCGGGACAGGCCTGGCGATGTGACAATGCTGGCGAGCCAAGCCGCGATTGATCAGGCCAGGTTGAATGATATACTGACCCGGCATCACTTGTTCGCCGCATGGAAAACGCTGAATCCACCGGCCTAAACTCGAACGTCTCCGCCAGGTCCGCCGCCACGGCGATCAGAATGTGGAACAGTGAGCGGTTGAGATGCGTGCGCTGGCCGAGCCCACCGATTCTGATCCGATGAAACTTACCCGGAACGGGTGAGGATGTGTCAAAGCATTTTGTAGTAGTGAGGAGTTTTTCGATCAAATCTGTGAAGGAACAATCGCGGGACAACGAGGGGTCGATCATGATCTTGTCTGACGATAAAAAAGGTCCAGTCAAGTTCGAGGATGTCTCCACTCTGTTTGGTTCTATTAACGAAAAGGAAAACGATCGGTTAATAGAAGTTTATGCTCCCTTGAAGTTTAATGATGAGGTTGATAAACGCAAAAAACGAGCGAAGTTTTTTGAAGGGAT
>VHDE01000195.1 GCA_016871515.1 Verrucomicrobiota bacterium | reverse complement strand
ACTTAACTTTGAAGAATTAGAAAGAAGCGTTTTCATAGACCTGCCTGCCGCACTTGGATAACCAAGCGGACTTTGCAAATTTCGTGTGCTCCCGTCAAGCGCAGTGAAGCGCGCCAGGGCGCCGGGGGGCACTGGCGCGCTTCACGACAGTACGACCGGAGGATGCGCCTTCCTGGACATTTTGCGGGCTGGACTTAGTCCTGCACTTGATCTCACACTTAATCCATTGGAGGGTGTGGCCCCGAATTGAAGTCGTGAAGATGTTGTTTGGTTTGAGACGCGCCTGGAAACGCGGCGAGTGGCACGAGCAAAAGGAATGATGGTAGCGGCAAAAACCTTGGCTTCGGCTGCGCTCGAATTGCTGACCAATCCAACGATTCTGAGGGAGGCGAAGGATGAACTCGACAGCCGACGTTCAAAAACCCAGCAACCAGTCTCTGTGCTGAAAGCTCGTCAACCGCCGCCCAAATCGATCGGCGTATCCCAGTCCGCAAGGTCTGACCGTTGAGTTGAGATACCGGCAGGCAACCAACAGGACGGCAGGCGTCGCTTATTTGGGACGCGAGACGCGCTCGTTTACTTGGCTCGATGCCAAGGGTGAAGGACCGTGGGCGGATTGGCGTAACGTTTCATTGGCAAGGCGAGTTTCGCTCCGCAACCTGGTCCGAGCCGCACCGCGAGCAACGAGGAATTCACAGGGGTTGTTTCGTCGCCTTTTATGACGCTCTCCAGTTGATGTTCGCCGTAGGCCCCGCCTTGGACGATGACCTCCTTCGCTTCCGTCTTATTGAGGTTGACCAATGTCACGGTTGTGCGCGTATCTCCGAGTTCAGAGATTAGCGCGGCGACATCTTCCGGCACGCCGGCGCGTTTGCGCACGGGATCGAAGTAACGCAGGCGCGCGTTCAACAGTCCGCCGTCGCGTCCCGGTTGAAGACCGCCGAGCATCAATTGAATGAGCGATTCCGTGGCCGCCGGATTGAAGTCGAGCATATTGTCCGCGAGCCGTTTTTCGGGCGGGAGCTTATCGCGTCGCATCGCGTTGATTCGTCGTTGAATGCTTTGAAGATCTCGCTCTAGCGCGGCTTCCGGATACGCTGAGTTTTCTCCCTCCAGATAAGTCAGCCAACCATCGCGCGCCAGGCGTTTGCGGTCTTCGGGTTTCATTGACCAGCACCAAACTTCCAACGCGCCGATGTCCCATGGTTTGTTTTGCCAGCCGTACCAGCCTTGTTCGTTGTGCATGGTCGGATATTGGATTTGACCGTTGACCATTCGGCCGTTGGCATTGACGGCATCGATCATGTTGCGCCAGGCGTCGATGTACTTTCGGTCGCCTGAAATCAGGAGCGCATTATTGAAGCCTGTCAGGGCGCGAGGAATGCGATGGCGATTTTCGCGCCGGCCCGTAACCGGGTTGACCGGACTAAAACCCCAACCGTAAGCATTGCCCCACCATTTGCCTTCGGGCCCGCCAATCTTTCCATCGAGATCAACGTAACTCGGGATGATACCCTTGTTCTGGTTCATTCGGTCGAGCCAGGCGTCCATGTATTCGAGCAGCCACCGCTTGTACTTTGCCTCGTGCGACAACATGAAGGCGTTCATCGCCATTGTCGTCGCGCCGAGATTCAGGCAATTGTCACCGACCACGTCTGTGTATTCCTCATAATGCGCCAGAAACTCTTCGAAGTTCCGTTCGCCGTGTGCGGCGACAAAACCGGTCAGATCGAAGCGGTCGCCGACCCAATCCGTAGCGGTAGCTTTCCGCAGTAGCGGGCCTTTGCTGCCGTTGATCATGCTTTTGATGATCTTGCGCTGTGGATCGTAGTTCGGCGCCTCGGGGTCCTCGTTCATATAGAATCCCGCGAATCGGCGGGCGCGTCTCTGATAGGTTGGGTCTGTCGGAACGGACAAGCCCATCCGATTGAAAAGTTGGAGCCCCTCGCCATGATGCATCCAGTCCGATTGGGCTGAGAATTCCTTGTAGTACATTCCGTCGCGACCCGCCGGCACTTCGACCGTTTTTGCTTCGGAGTATTGTTTGATCAAGCCGTCGTGAGCTTTGAGAAACATTTGGAGAATTTCGTCGCCGGCGCCAAGCGCGTGCAATTCGGGCCAGTGATTGAAATTCTCGAAGGCATCATCGGGTCCATCGTTGGCGCCCCAACGCAGGAAACATTGAATGTAGCCGCGGTCGTCGAAGTAGCGCTCGAAAAACTCTCGGCACGCGGGAACATGCTCGGCCAACAGCTGGCGTTCGAGAACGGCCCACTTCGGCGCAGCCATGGGCGTATCGACACGCATGGCCACTTGCGCTCGCAGTGAAACGGTCAGCAGCGCGGCGAACACAACGCACGTTGCTGCAGTGGAGCCCCCGAGCAACCTGCGTCTTTCCATTTCTTTTTGACACGCATTGCACCCATGAACCGGAGCGCGGCGTTTACGCCGCTTCTGTGTTCGAAGTTCCTGCGACATTGGATGTTGAAGCGGCGTAAACGCCGCGCTCCTAACGCCAGGTTCATCGAGAGGGCTGGGGAGAGGGGCGCGGTGATGATTGGTCGAAACGAAGAACGGGATCATGCGCCAAACTAGGCGAAGAAACGGCGCGCGACGCAAGTTTTTTTCTTCTACCGAATCAATCAATCAATCAAATTAACTCGAAAAGCGGCGGTTCAAACCACGAAAGACAGCGGCTTAGCGGCTTCTATATAGTTCAACAGTTGACGAGCCGCCGTATTGACTCCTCGAAGCGAGGCATTGAGGTGAGCTTCGGATGTTTAAAACGCGAGGTGTTCTGTGTGAGATATTTTGTTACGAGCGGCTTTAGGTGTTCAATGCGTTTGATCGAATCTCCTTTTCCGTACGTCTTTACCAAATCAAATGGTGGCCCGTTCCCAAGCCAGACAAGGGACGGTTTGATCGAGCAAGATGGGAAGTCCCGAATGCATGGCTTCGTTACATTAGTTGGGACCAGGTTCGATCACTCCTGAATCTACCGCACAAATGGCAGGATGCGGTTGCGGATTCGAACAAAAGCTAATCTTCGACGTAAATCGGTTCTTTGACGCCGCTCATTTCAACGAAATTATTAAGCTTCTTGAGCATCCATGGCGTAATGCGGTTTCCGGCGTTCAAAATCAGTGTGCCGTCCGCCGTCTCGATAGCTTCGACCAGGGTTTGTCCGACGCAGAGGTGTTTGAGGTGAATTGGCCGGCCTTTCTTTGGTCCGCTGGATAAGGCAACAGTAACGTCTTGAAGCAACTTCAAATCGTATAGGCCGGACGTCGCTTTTAATTTGTCGATTGCCTTGCCTTTTGAAGTCCCGTCTGCTTCCGATTGGATAATGTCTGCGAGGATTCTGAGCAAACGCGATCCCATCGGAATATTGACGCCACCTATCGAATCGACCGGAAAACCGGCGCCATCAAAGTTTTTGTTTTGGTAGTAGACGATTTTGCCGACGTTTTCCAAACGCGCGAAGTTATTGAGGATATTGCGCCCGGCTTCCGGAAGGTGCGTGACCATATCGCGCTCGGAGGTGGTCAGGACCATGCCAGCGCGAACTTTCTGAATGAGGATGGCTGGCATTGTGACATAGCCGATCCGTGCGAGCGCCGCTGCGGTTTCCAAATCCCAACCGTGCTCCAATTTGAGCGCTTCAATGCAGGCGTGGGTGTACTCCTTGAGTTTTTGTCCGAACTCATACGAGAGCGGATCCGAAACGGACAGAATCTTGCCCAAGACTTTGACGATAGCTTCGATGGTTTTTTCGAATCGATCCTGCTCTTCGGTGAGCAGTTTGGCGCATTCGCGTTGCATCTTGTGTTTGTGGAGCGCGATTTCCAAAGCAGTTTGCAGTTCTCGTTATTCAAAGGGCTTGATGATATACGCGAACGGTTCGGTAATCTTGGCTCTTTTCAATGTGCTTTCGTCGGCGTGAGCGGTCAGGAAGACGACGGGGATTTCGAATTTTTGCCGGATTTTTGCGGCGGCTTCGACGCCATCCATTTGGCCTTGCAGCACGATATCCATCAACACCAGGTCTGGCGTAAGAACGGGAATCTTTTCGAGCGCTTCCTCACCGCTTGAAACCGTCGCCGGGACATCATAACCCAAACTTTCCAGACGATCTTGAATATCGGCTGCGATGATGCCTTCGTATTCAACTACGAGAACTTGTGTGCCAGACATGATGGTATCCTGTTGTTCTATTTTTGCTCTTTGAAGGTAATCCTCAATTCGGTGCCCTGGGTTCCGTGAAAGCCTAAGGTGCCACCAATCTGGGCCGTTAACATCTTTACTAAGCGGAGTCCAAGGGACTGGGCTTTGTCGAGCTCGAAGTTTGTCGGCACGCCAATTCGGTCATACCGGAAAACAAGGAGGTGCTGTATTGATCGTTAGAACTGCCGCGAAAGTCAATACTAATTGTGCCAGCGCGTCCGTCCCATATGGCCATTTCAGCTGGAGTTCTGACAATGCCCCGAAGCATTTGGCAATGCTTAGCGTGAGCTCCGAAGGCGACACCGGCGCGCCAGAGAGTTTTGAGTCGGGTCTGGCGCCGGCAGTTTAGCTTGGGAGCCGCCAGCGATGGCCGCGTGGTTGCCTTAAGCCATC
>VHDE01000194.1 GCA_016871515.1 Verrucomicrobiota bacterium | reverse complement strand
ATGCCAAAGCCCGTTCCAAAAGTTTAGTCAAATCTCATCCGGCTTTTCCCGGCGAACAGCCTGTCTTTCCAGATGAAAGAGCCGTGAAGGGGGGCAATGACTTCGTGAATAAGAAAGGCTGGCAGCCTTTTCATAAATTCCAAATCCGAAACTCGAAATCCGAAACAAACCCCGCCTTCGCTTCGAGGAAAGGTTTGGAAGGCTTTGAATGAATGAAATTCAAAATCCGAAACAAAATCCACCTTTAATGCCGTTGCTTTCGCAGGAAATAGATGCAGCCGCTCGCCAGGCAAACCATCCCCAAGACCGACATGAAATAGGTAAACCCTTTGAAGAAGCCGAGTCGCGAAACGTCGCTATGAGCCAAGTCTTTAAACAGTTGGACGCCGACTGACCCGGTATACCCGATCGAATCCGCCACGTAGATTGCAAAAACCGCTGTGCCAGCCACTCCGGTCGAGGCAATCAATCGATCGAATAGCACCGACCCATACGGCACATATGCCAGATACGAACCGAGTCCAATACAAGTCATCCACCAAAAGCCATCGATCATGCCCGCATCGAGCAGCAACGTGCTGATGCCCATCAGCCCCATGCCGCCGATCATAATTGCGAAAGCTCCGATCAATCCCCGCCTGTTGTCCTTGATGAAGTTCAGCAATGCCATAGCGCCAATAACCCCGAACATCACGATAGTCTCGGCCTTAGTAATAATGGCCTTGTGCGCGGCGTACGGATAACCCAACCCATCGAAGAGCTCGACTTGATAATTGTCCCGAAAATCACGATACGCCGTCAGAAAGAAATAAGACAAACAGAGCAAGATTAACCCGGCCAGAAAATGCTTCACGAAGGCCCAGCGATCCGAACTGTCCATTGGCTTCCGCTGCACGCGCGCCGCAACATCGGCATCCGTCGGTTTCGGCAATTGATTGAGCATCCAGACCGAAAGCAGGAACAACGGCAGGAAATGCAACCCAGTGATCGCCGGCATCCATCCTTCACTGACGCGACCGAGCGCGGAAGCGATGCTTGGTCCGATAAGTGGAAGGCGCCGCCACCATTCGGCCACAATCCCGTCCATCATGGCGCGCGCGAAATCTTTGACCACCCCGCTGGCCAAAATGTAGGAGCAGCTCAGCCCGGCAAGCAGCAGCTCGGACGTGCGCCTTCCTTCCAAGTACCAAACGACCATTCCCCAAACCATCCCCAGCGGCAGGCCATTCAGAAAGATCGCCACGACTTTCAGGTTGTTCGGAACGATGCCGTACAGAACCAATGCGGCCTCGCCCCACAGAATTAAAAAGATCAAAGCAAAAACCCGGCGGCCTGGCGTGATTTCAGAACAGACCTTAATGCCAATGTATTTCGACAGCGCGTAACCGATGATTTGGCTGATGACAATCGCGGTCTTCAGTTCCACCATCGAATTGAAGAAAAGTTCCCCGTCGAATTTCGCCGCCGCAAACGGCTTGCGAAAGGCGTACATGCAAAAGTACGTGCAAAACGCCGCAAAGATGGCGTAGGTCACGAAGATTGGTCGCGGCGCTTTTTCGAGTAGCGACGTAACTTGCATAAGTGGGTGTTTAGCGCGCTGCATTCGTCGCAGCGCAGACTTGCAGCCGGCGCTACGCTAATCCTGCTTGCATATTTAATGTTGGCTTTCCGTGCAAACGGCGTGAAAATTTCGCTCACTCTTTAATGGTAATCGGCCGATTATCGCGCTGCCGCAAAAAGGCGGCGACTTCGGTTTCCATAAGTTGGCCCGCAGAATCGATTAAGACCTCGCGGCCAACGCGCTTTGGCGTCTGCTGTTGACGCTGGCTTTGCCAAACGGCAATCGCCTCATCGACCGCGCGCTGCAACTCAGCATCCGGAGCCAGGAAATCATAGCGAAATTCGGAAAAGCCAGGCAGTTTGCGCAGGTTTTGCTCGGCGACGTAACGGACCACGCCGTACGGGTCCTTCAACAATTGCGCCTGAAATGGCGCCAGCCACTGAGTCCCGGAAATTTCCTGCGCGGGTTCCCAACCAACATGCCATGCAGCAATGACCCGTTGCGCCGCGTGCCCCTTCAACAACCACAACAAAGCCGCCGAAACGTTTTTCTGTTCATCGGTCAACGGCAACGCTTCCATTCGATAACGCTTGGACAAGTGTTCCTGCGTCCAAGCCAACGTCTTGTCAAGATGACAGAGATTGCAGGCATTCGGCACGCCATGGCGAACGGCGCTGGTGAGATTCGGTGACGCGACTTGATGACTTCGAATCGCACTGAACAAGGCATAGGTCGTGTGCGGCATGTGGCAATTGAGACAGTTGCTCCCGGACGATTCCGGCGCATGAAAGGCGTGGCTGCTGATTTCCGACGTGTACTTCGGCTCGTTGTGGCATTGCGTGCAGGCCGCGCTTTCGTTCATGCGCGGTTTCAATTGGTCCACGGGATCGCTTTCGTGCATCGAATGGCATGATAAGCATGACATCGTGCCGCGCGTGTAGCAGCCCGACACGGACATGGCCGTAAACTCGCGCCCGCCAGCGAGAATTGTTCCATCGTCCCACCAACGCTCGCGAAAGAATTGTGGATTGCGCTGGAGATCGTCCCGGCGCTCCTGCGGAGAATGCTCTGTCGGATGCTGAATGTAATAGCGCGTCTTCTCCAAGTCATCACCGGGGCGAAACAGCTCGCCTTCGCGCGCGTACTTCATGGCAAACTCATCGCGCATAATAAAGACGCCATGGCATTGGCCGCAGACGTGGCTTGACAGGCGATGATCCAGTTTGGATGGGTTTACAATGCTTGGATCAGGTTCGTCCTTCACGTGCGCCCGGTACCGTCGAACCGGATTTTGATTGACCTCGACATGACTTTTGGCCGGGCCATGGCACGCTTCACAGGAAATGCCCAATTCAGCGACGCTGGTATCGAGTTGCCCCGTTTTAGCGTCCAAGCCCGGGTTGCCGCCGGTGCTATGGCAACGAATGCAGTGATGATTCCATTGCGTGACAAATCCACCTGTGTCGCCGGGCGGCCGCATGAAAGCCGCTTCGCGCGGTATCCAGCGTTTGGCTTTGACGAGATAAACGAGCGGCAAGGTTTGCATCAGTCGCGGATAACGCGGGCTCGCGACCCAATACGTTTGATAATGATGCGAACCAGTAGCCATCACCACCGGCAAGCGGACGCGGGGGATATCCTTTAACGCAAGTTTTTTCCCGCCCTGCACGACATACATCAATTCGTCCGGGTCCGGCATCTCGGCCCAAAACCTGTCGCCTTCGCGAAAAACGCGATAAGCGAGGCCATTCGACCAAACCGTTGCGCCGTCGAAGTCGCCAATGATGTTCTGCGGAAGCGCCGGTTGTGTCATCGTGCGATGAAAGGTGCGATGCCAACTCGCATGTTGCGCCGGATGACAGGCGTCGCAACGCTGTGAGGAGACGTAATCGTTGCGCGGTTCCAGATGCGGCAGCGCGGCTTCCAAGCGCTTCTTGTTTTGACTGAGAAGAGAGGACTGGCGCCAGGAATGCCAGCCCAGGGCTGCGCTTGCCAGCAGCGCAAGCAATATTGCCGCTGACATCAACAATCGTCCCCTCAACTTTTGCGCTAAATCACCAGACGCCATACGAACAAATCTTCGTCTTCACCAGTGCCTGAATCTTCTTCCACAGGAGAATTTGATATTTGGTGGACATTAGCCCTTGGCTTGTTTAGTTGAAGGAAATGAAGCTGCCTGGAATTGTCGGAAACCAAATCATTTGCCTGTTCGCTGTTTTCATTACGGCGTGCTCGTCTCGAGACGAACGGGCCAACAACGCCGCGGCGACGGATGCGCCGGCGCTTCCTCCGTTCGCCGAAACCAAAGCGAAAGCCGAAGGAGGTGACGCGCCGGCGCAAAGCGCGCTCGGCGAGATTTACGCCGAAGGAAAACAAGTGCGTCAGGATTACAAACAAGCAGCCGAATGGTATCGCAAGGCCGCCGAACAAGGAATCGCGAAAGCGCAGTTTAATCTCGGCGGCCTTTATGACATCGGCCAGGGCGTGCCGGCGGACGAAGCCGAAGCAGTCAAGTGGCATCAGAAGGCTGCCGAACAAGGGCACGCAGCCGCCCAGTACACGCTCGCCGGGATGTACGGCATGGGACGCGGCGTTCCTCCAAACCCGAAAGAGGCGCTTCGTTGGTATCAGCGCGGCGCCGAGCAAGGCGATGAATTGGCGCAGTTTAATTTGGCGGAGCGCTACGAGCGCGGTTCGAACGTCGTACAAGACCTCTCCGAAGCGTACAAATGGCACAGTCTCGCCGCGGAGCGAGGCTTGCCAGATGCGCTGACCGCCAGAGATCATTTGAGGAAGAGAATGAGTTCCACACAGCTTGCCGAAGCGCGGAAACGCATCGATGCCTTCCACGAAAGATTTTCGTCGAAGCCCAAAAACTAACGTTTGACGGAGCGCGGACCGCCGAGTCCGCGCGTCTTTCGTGGTTCTAAATTTAACTTAACTGCGCCTTTAGACCCGGCCAGTGCGCGCTCCGTCGCTACGAAAAAGCGGGTTTTGGGATGACACACGGATTACATCGCCAAAACCCGCCGAACCCTTCCACCCGGAAGGGAAAACAAAACTGATTAGCCCCTTCCCCTGAACCTGTCGCAGCACAGGCGAGACGCGCTGTCCTGCCATTGCGCCATGGCAAGTTATTGCTTCAACCGATAAAACTTCCGCGCCGCGGTCGGTTGAACCGCGAATGGACTCGTCGCGTTCGAGACTGCGGCCCACGGCCCCGTAATAGCATCGGCCGATTCCAAAACTGCGGTTCCGGTCCACGTCAGGCTCAGACCTGTGCCAGTGCGCGCCGCAGACAATTTGGCTGGTTCAGCCGGGCCAGCAGCGGCGATCACTTCAAGGTTGTCAATCGCCCACCACCAATTGTTTCCGGCATCCAGATACCCGAAGGTGATCACCATGCTCTTGGCGCCGGCCGGGTTCTTCAACG
>VHDE01000193.1 GCA_016871515.1 Verrucomicrobiota bacterium | reverse complement strand
GGCTTCCGGACCTTCGATGCTATGGAAAAGGCCCTCTATCACACATTGGGAAGACTCCCGGAGCCCGAATCAACCCATAGATT
The DNA here is from genome assembly GCA_016871515.1 of Verrucomicrobiota bacterium. Taxonomy (GTDB): domain Bacteria; phylum Verrucomicrobiota; class Verrucomicrobiia; order Limisphaerales; family SIBE01; genus SIBE01. The sequence continues at coordinate 4,918 of VHDE01000193.1, read as the reverse complement.
CTGCTGACGAGGCACGGATACAAAAGCGGCATAACCGGCCGATGAGATCACCGCTAAGATGAATAAGGCGATCTCTAGAGCTTCTTCGTTATCTGCGCTATCGGCGAAATCCGCGGTTCCAATCGCCGCTTTCAGGGTCGAAGTGAAGTGCCAGAAAATTGTCCTCAGCCTTCGGCTTTGTTCGTCGTATCATTGCGCACACAACATCAACGAAACAACTTATGCAGAAGATTACCCCGTTTCTGTGATTCAACGACAACGCCGAGGAGGCCGTGAAGTTCTATACGTCCGTTTTTAAGAAGTCCAAGATCGGCAAGATTGCTCGATATGACAAAGAGGGCGAAAAGGTCGCAGGACGGCCCGCGGGATCGGTGATGACGATTGAATTCCAGCTGGAAGGACAGGAATTCATCGCGCTCAACGGCGAGCCACACTTCCAATTCACCGAAGCCATTTCGTTTGTCGTGGACTGCAAAACGCAGGCCGAAGTTGATAAGTTGTGGAAAAGGCTTTCCGCAGACGGTCAAGAGCAGCAGTGCGGTTGGCTCAAGGACAAATACGGCCTTTCCTGGCAGATCGTTCCCGCTATTTTGAACGAGCTCTTGAGCGGCAAAGACGCCGCGAAAGCACAGCGCGTCATGGTAGCGATGCTGAAAATGGTCAAGCTCGGCATTAAAAACTGAAGCAGGCCGCGAAGGGAAAATAGGCTGTCTTCCTAGGTGGTTGGCACTGCTTGCAAACGAATCGAGAGAAACCCAAATGTGTTGCCTCGGTATTGCCATTGCCCCATTACTGCAAACTCGTCCGCCTTAAGGAAACAAGTGGGACGCTGTGGAAAACGTCCCCTCCATGAACCGCGAGGTAGGGCTGCGGTGCTCCGCAGCCTGCGAACAGTAATTGCGGCGGCGCAGCAACGCCGCCCTACCTTTACCTTCATGGGTGCAAGGCGCGAAAACTGTTTTCGGAGAAGTCTTGCCAAGTGCGATCGATCATTTGACTGGTTTCAGTTCCAATGAAGCGCAAATGAGTTCCTTATCACTCCGCGCAAAGATGGGGCGGTTGGCGTACGCTGGAGGCGGCCAGACGAAGTTCCGGCCGCCGTAGGGAGAGGTTGGATCGATCAGATGAACGCGGCTGAGTTCGTGATAGCCATCGGCACTTAAGCGAGCGCGGATCAGATTGCCTTGATCGGTAAAGAGCAAGACCGAACTGCCGTTGGCAGTCAGGTGAATGCTGGAGCCATTGCGCAAAGCAGTGACGCTGTTCGTTTGCCAAAGCTGCTCGCCCGTGTTTGCTCTGAGGCAAACCAGTTCTCCGGAAGTTTTCGCTGAATAGAGATAATCGCCCTGCACCAGCGCTGTCGAAGTGTTGCTCAACACGCGTTTCGAAACCGCCCGCGCGTCCGGCCAAAGCACTGAAGCCGCCGGTTTGTCGTTGTCGAGTTTCATCATGAGACCGCCAATCAGCAGCCGGCCATTGGAAAAAACGGGCGTGGAAACCGCCGTATCGCCCGGCGTACCAAACAACTCGCGCCACCAGATTCGCCCCGTCGCAGGATCGAGCGATGTGACCGCCGTTTGCGTCCAGACGATGAACTGCTTTTGGCGGCCCGCCGTAATGATGATTGGCGAACTGTAAGTGAAAGCATCGTCCAGGGCGCGCCAAACTTCCGTGCTGGAATTTTTGTTGAAGGCCACGACGCATGCGGCCGGTTTCCCGCACATGTAAAGAATCAACAAATCGTCTTCGATCAACGGCGATGCCGTAATGCCTGAAAATGGCTCGAGCCCGTATTGCGTCATCAGGCTTTTCTGCCAGATAACGTCACCACCGGCGGGAAAAGTTTGCAGAATGTTGGTTTCGTGGCACACGCCATCGCGGTTCCGGCCGCGCCATTGGGGCCAATCGTCTGCTCGTGCCATTCGAAACACCAAAACGACCGAAGCCAGAGCAGCATATTGAAATAACCTTTGCCAATTCATCAATGCCGCCAAGCCTCACAGGTTCGCGCGCAGAATACGAGAGCGTTTGCGGCTTTTAACCGGCTTTCGAAAGAGTTGACTTGCGACAAAGAACAGCGGCTTACTCTACCAATATGAAAACGTTCCTGATTCGTTCCATCGGGGTCCTCGCAACAACGGCGGCGCTTTACGCTGCGGATTCAGAAGAAGGTTTCGTCCCAATCTTCGACGGCAAAACTTTTAACGGCTGGAAAATCGGCGACGCGGATGCCAAATCGTGGCGCATTGAAGACGGCGCGTTCGTGGCGCAAGGCCCGCGGTCGCACGTCTTCTACGTGAGTGATGAAAAGCCATTCAAGGATTTTGAACTCAAGGTGGACGTAATGACCGAGCCGGGTTCCAATGGCGGCATTTACTTCCACACTAAATTCCAGGAAATCGGCTGGCCCAAGGCCGGCTTCGAATGCCAAGTGAACGTCTCGCAAGGGGATTGGATTAAGACGGGCAGTCTTTACGGCCTGGTTAACATGGCATTGACTCCGGCACAGGACAACAAATGGTGGACACAGCACATCATCGTCAAAGGCAACAAAGTCACAGTGAAGATCGATGGCAAAACAGTGCTGGAATACACCGAACCGCGCAATGCCCAGCCGGGGGAAGACTTCGCGCGCAAGATTAGCGAAGGCACGTTTGCCTTCCAAGCCCACGACCCCAAAAGTGTCATCCGTTACAAGAACGTCCGCGTCAAACGGCTGTAGAACGCGGACACGCGTGCAATCGCAGGACAGCGCGTCCCGCCTGTCCTGGTGCACCCAGCTCAACGATTATGCAATCACGGATCGGGACCATGAACCAACTGTTGTGGCATGTAGTCCCGGCTTCAGCCGGCTTCAGCCGGTGCCTTTCGGTAATTCAAGGCCGTGTGTGGTTGTCCCGTAGGGACAAGTGCCTTCTGAATTACCGAAAGGCATTAAGGCTGAAGCCAGCCTCAAGGCCGGACTACATACCGGGAGGTTCATGGAAAGTTTCCATTTCTTTTTGACACGCATTGCGCCCATGAACCTCGAAATACGCAAGGCGCTGAACATTCGCCTTCTTATTGGAGCTTTCGTATTGGGATCGGTGGCTTGGCCCCCACCGCTAGCAGCCGAGCGCCGGGAGAGTTTTGACAAAGATCCAGGCTGGGACGGCCACAACAACCGATTGGTGAAGCCCCAAACCATTCGCCAGGATTTTGGGTGGAGCCCCAACACAAGCCATGCCGGAGGAAAGCCTGGCGAGATCGGCGGGTTAATTGGCCCCGCGGCCGAACCGGCGTATTACGCAAAACAACTTCCCACACCCACATTCAACGATGTCTTAACCGCTTCGGGGACGATTCATATCGCGAAAGGCGCCGGGCACACTTTGATCGGTTTCTTTGACACGCGCACACTCAACGAATGGCGAACAGCCAACACGATTGCGTTGCGCATTCAACAGCGTGGCGATGTCTTGCATTGTCACTTTGAACATTGCACCAGCAAGTGGCGGGCAGGCGCGGGAATTATCGGACGCTACGACAAAGTCCGCGACCGAATGGAACCTAAAGAACTGCCAGCCGGGCGCACCTACGCTTGGTCGCTCAAATATGATCCCAATGGCAACGGCGGCCTCGGTGTCGTCACTGCCACATTGGACGATAACGTTTCCTCTTACGAACTGAGTCCCGGCCACAAAGCGGATGGAGCTGAGTTCAACCGATTCGGAATTATCAACGTGATGAAACAGTTCGACGATCCCGGAACGCTTTGGCTGGACAACGTCACTATTAATGGCGAGCGCGATGATTTTAGCAGCGATCCCCAATGGGATGCGTCTGGGAACCGGCGCGTGTACGAAACTCGCAACGTGCGTCCACGTTTCGATTTCGGCTTTTCGCTCACGCATTTCGCAGGTGGCAAAGGAGCCGGTGAACTGGGCGGCTTGTTCTTTCGCGGTGATTGCCGATATGCTGAACGTCTCGCCGCGTATGGCGATCGCCTTGATCCGCTGACATTGGAACGGCCGCTGCGCGTTTCGGGCAAGGTATCCATGCACCGCGGGGTCAGCGATAGCACGACTTTAATTGGTTTCTATCATTCGGGAAACAGCCTTGAGGTCAATCCCTCGCAACAATTCGGAACGCCGAAGGATTTTCTTGGAGTCGCCATCGAAGGTCCATCCAGCGAAGGCTTCTATCTTTACCCGGTCTATCGAAATCACGGTGATAATGCGAGCAGCGGCATGGGCTCAAATCCGCCACGTCTTTACCCAGATCGCGCGACACACGACTGGACGCTCGAGTATGATCCAGCCGGCGCCAACGGAAACGGGCAAATCATCGTCACGCTCGACGGCCAACGTGCAACGATGGATTTGCTGCCCGGCGTCAAAGCGAAGGGCGCACAGTTCGACCGATTCGGGCTCGTCACGCCCTGGATTGACGGCAACGGCCAGCACGTCTATTTCGACGATCTGGTTTACACGTACCGTCAGGAGTAGAGCAGACACTCCTGTCTGCTGGTCGCGGACGTTCCAGTTCTGCGATGGAGTTTGAGCATTTTTGAAATCCGGCTGGGGAGCGACGAAGACACTGTCTTCCCAACGGGATGAAATCATTCAGCCCAGGGTTGCCGCTAGTCGGCTACCCTGAGTTGGCTGGCCCCACCACCTCGCCAACCCAACCCTGAAAGGGGTTGTATCAAGACATCTCAAACTAACGAGCATATTAGGACTGGATGCCGGTTACGGCCCCGATTCGATCCGGTAAAGGTGGCTCTTGGTCCTCAAGAAGAATGCTTTGCCAGACGCCGCGGGCGAAGCCATGAAACCGTTCGCGAGCGTGTTCGTCGCCAGCACCTCCAACGTTCTCCCTGGCTTGAGGACAGTTGTGGCGCCCGCCTGATCGAAAAGATAAATCCGCCCGTCCGCAT
>VHDE01000192.1 GCA_016871515.1 Verrucomicrobiota bacterium | reverse complement strand
TGGAAATACGGGCTCACGCCTGCATAAATCAAAAGTTCGAGAACAAAATAGAGAAAGAACGCGCCGAGAACCGATCCCGCATAACTTCCCTCGCCACCAAAAATATTGGTCCCGCCCAAAATCACCGCACCGATCACTTGCAACTCAAAGCCCAGCGCCATCCGCGCCGGTTCTATCGATTGGACACGCGTGACATAAATCAAGGCGGCAGTGCCGAGAAAGAGGCCGCTGACCAAGAAAGCGCTCTGCAGGACTCGGCCCGGATCGAGACCCAGCAACTGACATGCTTCCTCTGAATTGCCCAGGGCCAGCCAACGCCGCGGGGACTTCGCAAAGAGCTCCCATGTTCCCGCCACCGCCAGCGCGAACAAGAGGATCCAACCGGCATACAGCTTGCCCGGCGCATGGTAAGCGTCGTCATGCACAGAAATATTTCCACTGAAGCCGGGCACCCACATATCCGCAATCACTAGCGCTAGACCACGGTAAAATGCCAGTCCTGCCAAAGTAATGATAATTGCCGGAATCTTCAGAACGCGAACTAGGCAGCCGTTCACCACGGAAAGAGTTAGCGCCGTTAAGAAGCACGCCGCATAGCAAAACACTGGATTGAAGCCCCGAAACACTAGAATTCCAAAAACCGTCCCAGCTACCACGATCATAGATGCAATCGATAAGTCGATCGCTCCCGTAAAAATGATCCCCGTCAAAGCTAACGCTGCCAGGACCGTTGGAGCAACGTTTGGCCCGGCCCGCGCCAGAACTTCAAAGAATGAGCCGCCCTCCTTGATCAGCAATCCTATGACGGTCAACAGAATGATGGTGCCCATCAATAGAACGACGAGGCGCTGGACAATAGGGCGAGAGATTCGTCCTTGCAGCATGGCTTAGCAATGAAAGTCGAGATGCATGCTCGTCCATTATCTAACGGCCGCGTGGTACAGCCCCGACGCGGCCAAGATCACATTCTCCTGCGTCGCCGCTTCAGCCGATAACTCGACCGAAATCGTTCCGCGATGCATCACGAGAATACGATCACTCATACCCATCACTTCCGGGAGATCACTTGAAATGAGCAGCACGGCTTTGCCACTGTCCGCCAACCGATCGATCAAGCTGTGAATCTCCGCCTTAGCCCCCACATCAACACCACGAGTCGGTTCATCCAAAATAATGACTTGCGGCTCGCGGCCTAACCAGCGGGCGAGCATCGCCTTCTGTTGGTTCCCTCCGCTGAGCATGCCAATCTCTTGCTCTGGGCCAGTCGCCCGAATCGAATAAGCCGCCATCGCACGTTGAACTCGATTCGACTCGCCTGCTCGACTAATCAATCCGCAGCGAGAGATGAGATCCGAAAAGCCAATACTGATCGAGTCATTCACCGAGTGATCCGCGACGAATCCCTGCCGCTTTCGCTCTTCAGGCAAATAAGCGAGACCCAACCTAAGAGAGTCGTGAGCACCCGAGGGCGTCCAGCGCTGCCCGCAAAGTTTCATCGTGCCATCGTCAATGGGGAACAATCCGTAAATGGCGCGGCCAATTTCGGAACGTCCCGCGCCCACCAGACCGGCCAAGCCAACGATCTCGCCGGCGCAAACGTTGAACGTGATATCACGAAACATCCCGGCTCTGGTCACGTTTTCCAATTCGAGCATCGGCGTTCCAGACTTCTTCGTGCGCCTATGCGGATAAACCTGATTCAATGGCCGGCCCACCATGTCACGAACGATCCGATCAATATCCGCATCGCGCGTGGCATAGTTCGCGACGAGCTCGCCATCGCGCAAGACCGCGATCCGGTCTGTCAGTTTTAGGATTTCATCCAACCGGTGGGAAACGTAGATAAGCGCCTTGCCATCCGACCGCAACCGGTTCAACCGAGCGAAGAGCCGTTCAACCTCTGGTTCGCTTAGACTGGCGGTTGGTTCGTCAAGGATCAGCAACCGCGCTTGCCGCGACAACGCCCGAGCGACAGCCACTTCCTGTTTCTCCGCAGAACTCAGTTCCCGAAATGAGATCTCAGGAGAAATTTCGAGATCGAATCGCGACAATTGCTGGCGTGCTCTTTCGTGCAATTGCCGCCAATTCACCCCGCCCCAGAAATGTCGAGGCCATGCATCTCCCATCAACATGTTCTCCGAAACCGAAAGATGCGGAAAATAAGCCAACTCCTGATGGATCGTGGCGATGCCCGCTTGCAACGCATGGTGGGGAGACTCGAACCGAGCGTCTACCCCATGCCAGAGTATCGTTCCTTTATCGGGCGTGTGGAGCCCGCTTAAAATTTTGATCAGCGTCGATTTTCCAGCTCCATTTTCACCGACCAACCCGAGCACCTCACCCGTCGAAACTTCGAGATCCAGCGGCTTTACGGCACGCACTGTCCCGAACGATTTTTCAACCGCAGCCAGCTTGAGAATGGGTTCGGGCACTGCGAAAAGTTAGCGAAGACAGAATAATGGGTCGATAACAAAACCCTTTCACACGTAACGCAGACTTTCAGTCCGCCGTATCGCCGATTTGCAATCGGCCTGGCGTTCGCACCTTCCAAAGCGCTTGAACTGGCCGGCGATCCGCAGAATACAATTCTGCGATACACGCGGCAAAAGAGTTATTACGTCCGTGGCTCCGATTGGAATAAACTCGTGCTTCTTAAGAGCCGGCCAAATCATCATTCTGGCCAGTCAAGCCAGATTGGAGACCCACTCCTCCCCGCGAGCGTGAAGGCAAGGCGGCGTCACGACTTTGGTCCGATACTCCCATTCCAATTTCGACTCGATATGCATCTGACGCGCAGCACGGTTTTCCGAAATGGGCCAAGCCAAGGAGAACCGGTTGGGATAATCACGAAAATATTCCGACTACGGAGTGGTCAGCCGATAAAAGCGTGTCACGTTGGTTGAGACATCGGTGAGTTCGACCGGACCGCCATTGGGTGGTGCTAGAATGACGTTTAACGCCTGCCAAGGTCCCGCAGCCAATGAAGTGCGATAGTGTAAGGTGTATTTGCGGTTAGGAATCGTGCTGAAGACGAGCTTGGTTGTGCCCGCCGAACTCCCCGCGGCTTCGAAATGCAAATAACCAGCGGGGTTCTTCGGCGGCGTGCCGCTCAAGAACTCCTGCAAGTTGGTGAAGCCATCACCATCAACGTCAGCGGCGCCGCCATGTTCGCCGTTGCTCGATTTCGGATCGAGGCCAACAGCAATTTCCCACCGGTCAGGCAAACCGTCGCTGTCGGAATCACTGTCGCCCGGGCTCGGCAAACCAGCGGCCCAATTCGATGGATCATCGGCGAAAGCAGCCAAATCGCGGCGCGAAAGCGACAGCCCGGTGCCGCCGGCATTTGTCGGCCAAGGTGATTGAGCAAGGTAGGTAATGCCATCGACAAGCGAAAAAGGTATCGTGATCACGTCGGATTCCGTATCCACGTCCGGCTCGCCAGGCTTGAGCAAGCGAACATCATCGCCCGCATTGTTCAAGTTGCCGCGCCAGGGGCCAACGATCGAGGTCGTTGCTCCTAACCCGTACCGCGAGCGAAAACCAGCCAGCGCCAGCGGGTTCGCTTGCGGATCGAAGCTAACCAAGACAACAAAAGCGCCGGCCGGAATGGAGAAGCTTCGCGGAAAATCGTAATCCACGCCCCCGCGCAAACGCCAAGAGTTTGTCGCGTGCAATGGATCGACTAGTGAAACCGATTGGGAGCTTACGTTCCGCAGTTCGATGAATTCATCGTCGGTATTATTGAACCGGCCAATTGGCGTGGGTTCGCACATGATTTCGCTGATGACGATTGGCCCAACCCGCGGGCCTGCATTGATTTGGCCGAGGGTCGGCCTCGTTTGCACAGCGAAGGCTTCCGCACCAGTGCTGATCGCGTGCCGGCCAAAGCTGACTCCCGCATCACTGGCGCCAAAATCAAAGCCATGATACCAACCCGTCAAATGGCCTGCAGCATCAGCAGAGAAAAGATAAACCTGTTCGCCAAGCCGGCTAAAGGAAAGCGCCGAGGCACGATTAGCCTCGAGGTTATCGAGCACGAGATAGCCATTTGCTGGAATGGAACGGTTCGGCAGCCGGAACTTCTTCGGGTTTCGAAAATCATCTGTCAGGTACCAGCCCGTGACATCGACGGCCTGAGCGTTTGGGTTGAACAGCTCGACGGCGTCGTTCTGCGCCGTGTCGGGATTCGCGACTAACTCGTTCACGTAAATTGGAAAGACGGCTGATTTCGGAGCGTCGCCTTTACCGGGCGAACCTCCCAACACTGCGCTCAGATGCCAGCTTGAAGCATCTGTTAACTTATCCGGAGCCAGCGTTTCGCTGGCTAGCACGAGCGAAAAACCGAAGCCATCAGCGAGCACCTGCCATTTATCGTCGTAAGGGACGTCAAAGACCGGTTCGAGCATCGGCCCGACCATGGTCAATCGATTGCCCTGATCCGCCAGACTGCCTGTAAATTCCCCGGCAATATTGGTGACGCCCGGATAGCGGCTAAGGAAGGCGGCCTTATTCTTGACTAGCACCAACCGTTCTCCTGGAGCCAAAGTGGTGATGCTGCTATCTGCGGCGAAGGCAAACCGAATGCCATTGACCAGGCGGAAGCCAGGCAGCGAAAGAGCGGTTGGGCCAACGTTTTTCAGCTCCAAGAATTCGAACGCGGACGCGGCGTTCGTATTTCCCGTCGGAGCTGATTCGGGATGAAACATGATCTCGGTCAAAAGAAGCGGTGGTGGAGTGACGACGAAGGTCGCCACTGTCGGCGCAGACCACGGAGTTGAAATGGGGGGACCGCCGACTTGACGCTGGTTGGGGTTGTAACCACGTGTCACGACGCGTGAGTTTTCATTGAGCGCAATGGGCCTGGAAAAGGCAATGGCTTTGGGAGAGATTTCGCCCTGAGGCAGCCGCGGGTCTGAGCCATCGAGCGTGAAATAGACGGCCGTAGCGTTTGTTGGGCGGGTGATATCCAAGGTGAATCCGCGGGCAATTCGACCGCTGGCGGCGCTCAAAGTTGGAGGCCGGACGAATTGACGATCCAGGAAAT
>VHDE01000191.1 GCA_016871515.1 Verrucomicrobiota bacterium | reverse complement strand
CCCACAACAGCTTGCCTTCGTAGTGAACGGCCACCGAACCGAGCAACAGCCATTCGGTATAATTGCCGGCGATGCTGAAATTTGAGCAGGCGGGCGCGCCGCCTTTGCAGGCACGGACCCAATCGCGGCAGTGCGCGGAATGATTGTCCCCAGTGCTCGCACCCGGTGAGCGCGTGAGGTATGGCGTGGGAAGTTTGTATTCTGCCCACCGTGAACCGGGGAGCAAACCGACGCCTTCGCCACGGCCACTCGTGCCCAAGTATCCCTTGGACCCAACGAAGATCGAATTGTAACCACTGCCTCGCCCTCCACCGAATCCACCACGGCCTCCCGGCGGAGCAGATGCGTTTGCAGTATTCGTCCCACCCCGAGTCGGCGCGTTCGTTCCTTGCCCTTGACCTCCACCGCGTCCACCACCAAATCCGCCACGCCCGGCAGGCCCGACTTGTGGACCCGTATCAGCGATTTTGCGCGCTTGTTCGGCCGTCATTCCAGGTGGCAGATAGGCGTCGCCACCAGCGTGATGATACCAATAGACTGTCACCGGAGGCATGCTGCCGCGAGCGGCGAACTCGTATTTGATCGTAAGTTCGTCCGGAAAGGTGAACGGCGGCAGCGAATCCTTTTTGATGCATTCAACACTGACCAGAGATTCGGGGCTCAGTTGCAATGCCCAATTCGCCGGGCCCAAAATGTGAATGCCCCAATCACCAATTAAACTGCTGCCAAAATCGTAAAAGCCCCGCCAGTTGAACGGCAGATAAAATCCGAAATTCTGCCCGCCGCCAAAGCCACCACCTCGACCGCCCCGGCCGCCGCCGGTGGGTGCGTTCGTTCCTCCTGGAGTACCCGGACCGCCCGCTCGTTCACCACGACCACCGCCGCCCCGGCCACCGCGGGCAGTACGTTCCGCGATAAAGGCTTTGTATTCGTCGTCGCCAGCTGTGAACGGACGGAACGCAGCCCCGCCCAACCACAAATCCCAATCCAGCGTCTCGGGCACGGGACTCGGCGGTGGAATCTTGGTCATCCCTTGCGGCCAGCTCGGGCGGCCAGTCCAGGCGTGGACTTCTCGGACCTCACCGACTTCGCCCGCCCAGAAGATTTCGGCCGCGACTCGCGTTGCATCGTGGGAATAACCTTGATTGCCCATTTGGGTCGCCACCTTGTTGTATTTCTCGGCGGCCTGCGTCAAGAGACGCGCTTCCCACGGCGTCCGCGTGAGCGGTTTCTCGACATAGACATGTTTGCGGAGCTGCATGCAAGCGAGGGCGCAAGCTGCGTGCGTATGGTCCGGTGTGCCGATAATCACAGCATCGATGTCTTTGCCCGACTTATCGAGCATCTGCCGGAAATCTCTGTACTTCGCGGCATTCGGGAACGCATTAAAGCCCTGCGCGCCGCGGCTCCAGTCAACGTCAGCCAGCGCGACGACATTCTCGGCTCCGCCATGAGCAGCGCGTAAATCACCGAATGGTTGACCCCCTGCGCCAATGGCGGCGAGGTTCAACTTCTCGTTTGGAGATTTGTAACCCAGTGCCTTTAGCGATGGGAAGGTGCTTGCCGCAGTCGCCGCAGAGGCTGCGCGACGAATGAATGTTCGGCGTGAAATTGCGGTTCGATTCGGTTTTTCGCTCATAGTTGGTGTGGGTTAACCAGGTAAGACGCGTATCAGCGGTTGCAGTTACAGATGCAGGACAGGCGGGACGCCCTGTCCTGCTATGCCACGTTCATGGGCAGAATTACTGAAAAATACTTGATCCGTTCTGCCGCCCGATTTCGCATTGGCTATCGGGATGGCAGTTCGCATAACTGCTTTCTCTCTGGGAACTAACGGAGGTCGAGGGAGTACCTTGGCCTCCGTTCCTTTGCTATAAACCGAGACTTACGACATCGGTACATTTCGCCTTCAGATTGAACACGGCAATTTTAAGGAAGGCAGGGCGAACCTGCTGGTGAGCCGACAGACAGTAATCGCGAAGTGCTTCTGTCGGCTCACCAGCAGGTTCGTCCTACCAACCGCGGACTGTGCCAAATGTTGTCTGCTTCGATTTAGTTGTTCGCCACGCCCGGGGTTGGAGGCATTGACCGGAAAAAGCGAGGATCAGCAGCCTTTCGACCGTAGGATTCATCAGCTTTTTGCGAACCGAATGTCACCGAGTCCAACAAGCCGTTCAGCCGTGCGTCAGTGTCCACCAGCAACACTTGCTCACCGTTATTGGAGAGCTTGAAGTTAGCGTGAAGGCCAGGAGTGTCCATGCCATTTTCATCGGCCCAAACGATCAGATAAGCTCCCGCGGCAATCTTGGTTCCATCGGGAAACTGCCACTTGCGCGGATTATCCGGATTGTCGCTCAGATAGTGACCAGTAAGGTCGACTTCCTCGTCGGACACGTTGTGCAATTCAATCCAATCGTCAAATTGCTCTTGCGGATCGGCCAAGGTCTTCGTGTTATCGGCCATCAATTCGTTGATAACGATGGGAGTGTCCGACACCTCGCTGGCGCGGACGCGAAAACTTAAGGTCACTTGTTCCGCCCGAGCGGGTGAGAAGGCTGCCGCTTTGGCGACATTGCCCGACCGCGCCTCGACGTAATAGCGCACTTTCGTGCCGGCCGGATACTTCGTGATGGCGGCTCCATAAACACCGTCCTCGGGCAGCCCGTCATAGTGCGTGCCGTCATCGAACATCTGCGTCGCCGCGAAACGGCCGTAAGATTTCCCGCGCCAGTAGAGCCAGACGGAATCGATTCCTTCGTCCGCATTGGCTTCGACTTTGGCGGTGATCAGCGGGATTTCGCCAGCCATCGGCGCAGGCGCGGGGACCGAGACCGTAGTGATGCGAGGCGGAACCGAGCGGAGTTCGGCGTGATTCGTCAGAAATCGATGGCGCGACGTGACGAAGCTCTTAAGGGCATTAAGGTCGTTCGTGTAAGCCGTCATCGTGAAGTTCTTCTTCGGATCCGTGATAATATCGGCCATCGTGAGAGCGCTAAGGCGATTGATCACTGGGATCAAATAAGTCGGATTGTAACGTTCTTGAAGAACGGTCCGCATGTGAGCGAGATATCGCTGCTTTAGCTCAGGAACGCGCAGCAAACGATAAAGCACCGGCCGATTCGAAGTGTTGATCCCTTGAACCGGAGAAAGTTGAACGTCGCTGGCGAAGAAAGATTCGTTGCCGTCGTGTTCGATAGGATGAACCCGCCCACTTTCCACTTCGTAATAGAAACCGTAATCGGCGCCCTTGTTGAAGTAACTGTCGTCATCCGCAAAAACATTCTCCACGGCCAGGAACCAAAGCCAGCGATCCACAGCGAGCACCTCTTCGACTTTATCGCGAAACTGCTCGGACGGCGTGTTATTCAGCACGTCGATGACGTGAACGAGACGTTCCCAGGCATTCGTGGAATTATCGGTCTTCAACTGGTAGTTCGGCTGGTAAGCGGCGATGCTCGAACCTAACCAGGTCAAAGCTGAAGCCGAGCCTCCAAACCCGCCGCCGCCGCCGGGCCCTGGATTGCCGATGTTCGGCGCGCGCCAACGATCGCCATCGTTGCTCGGGAACCATTCCTTGACGAGGATGGTGTTCTCCTGTTCGACGAACGAATAGACACCCCAGTACAAGCCATTGATAAAAAGCTTGGCCATTGCGCCTTTAGGGCTCGGCGCGAACTCATGCATGACGTTGAAATAAACCGGCTCGCGCATGAGCGTTTCATCCCCGGCGGCATTGTTGAGGTTGACGGTTCTATAGCCCATGAGCAGTCCTTCAGGGTCGAGGAAGTCCATTTCGAGGTTCAGTGATTTCTTAGCGCCTCCGGCCTCGAAGGAAGTGTTTCCTTTGTAGCGCGCACCGACGCCATTATTAGTCAGACCATTGTCCAGAACTAACGCGCAAGGCGTGTTCAATCCACTCAGCCGGCCGCTGGTCAATCGGGTTTGCCAGTTCGAATTCGTGAACGTCAAACGAATTGTTCGCAGCACCTCGTCGTCAAACAGCCCTTCTGTCCGCACGGCACGAAAGAATTGAACGCTCGCGCCGAGGTAATTGGTTGGAATTGCCTTGGGAAGACTGTCCGAAAACATCGTGCCCAAAGCGGGCGCGCTTGCCCAATTGAAGAAATTGGAAGTGACCTGAAAACGCCATTCGTCGTCCTTGTCGCCAACCACTTGAATCATGGGACCTGGAGGTGCAAGGTCGAGGTAAATTTCAGCGCCGTTCGCTCTCTGTACTAATAAGGCCAGGAACAGCGCGCCAAGAATTGGACCCAGCAGTTGCGTTTGCCGCCGCGCCATGAATGTGAGTTTGGCAATCAGGCTAGTTCCAGCGGCGGCAACACAATATTTCCGACGCGGATTCATAATGTGGACCCAGAACCCACCGTTGGCAATCAGATCGTGGATCGAATCGAAGTGGCCGCATCACGGCCGCTTGAAACCAGTTCATAGCCGCACCTGCTGAAGATGAAAACGCGGTTTGCTTCCCAAACCGTGCGGCCCGACGCGAAGTAATTCACACGTTCAGCTCAGACCCAGAGCGCAGCTCGATTACTTCGCGCCTTGATCAATCCAAGCACGAATTAATCCAACTTGCTCAGGCGTGAGAGGCTGAGGTTGAGGACCACCACCGCCAAACCCGCCAGGGCCCAAGCCACCGCCGCCGCCTTGACCGCGCCCGCCGCCAGCTCCGCCAAAGCCGGCAAAGCCCTGCTGCGGCAGAGAAGCTCTCAAACCGCCCGCAAGCCTCTCTTCACTCAAAGCGCCGATGTTGTCCGGATCCCACTCAGTAAACCACTTCGCGAAAGTCCCGCTAAATTCCGCACCGGTAATAAAGCCGTCTTTGTCCGTATCACCAGCCGCGAACAGACTGAAACCAATGTTTCCCGCGCCGCCAAATCCGCCGCGTCCGCGAAAACCTTGATTGCCGCCTCGTCGCGGTCCGGCATCGGGATTCGCTCCCGGACCGCCAACTTGTGGAAGTTCCAAGATGTCGGCCGGTTTTTCCATGAACTGTTCTTGGTTCACTTTGCCAGCTTTGTCGGAATCGAGTTTT
>VHDE01000190.1 GCA_016871515.1 Verrucomicrobiota bacterium | reverse complement strand
TTCTCAGCAATTCTTACTATGGGAGCGCGGACCGCTGAGTCCGCGAGCGGACTATCCAAACAAACGCAGAACGCGCGGACTCGGCGGTCCGCGCTCCCATAGTGAGAATTATCCATGCGAATAAACCTGTATCCCTGGAGCGCTGGCACGCGTCCAATCAAAAACAATATGCGCTACACCGGTCTTACAAAGCATTTCGCTACAGGTTCGTTTGCGCTCGCCCTCGCTGCGAAATGAGCGAAGGAATCCAAGCGCACAGCATTCGCACAAAGTCATCTAACCTCGAAAAGCAGAATCGTCTTTCGTGGAACGGACATCTCTGCTATGTAAAGGCTCGCTTGTGTAGGCGAGCCAGCGACGACGCAGAAGAAGCCCGCGACTCAGATTAGCAGCCAGCGACCACCATTGCTTTACCAATGGAGTTTCAATGGAACGGCGACACCTTGATTGGTGATGCGCCGATCATGCTAACCTCCGGATCTTTCAATCCCGAGCGCGGGTTTCTCATGCGACTGGCGGGTTCGATCGGGCAAGGCATCGAACTACAAACGTCGCGCGATCTGATTACATGGCAGGCCGTCACCAACCTGACATTGGCGACGGAAGCTTTGGATTACTTAGACGCGGATGCGCTCAAATTCCCATTCCGTTTCTATCGAGCCGCAGTGCGCTGACCGGCGTAGCGGCGTCTCGGTAGAGCGTCGCAAATCAAATCGTTCAACCACTGCGGCGCTCTGCCGGGACGCCGCTACACGTCCTTGGCTAAAAACTCAGCGCAGCCATTACATGGCCGCGTGATTTTCCATCGCGGAAGACCGGTTCGGAAGTTTCTAACTGCCAGCCATAATCGAACCGAACGGTGAGGAACCGGGAGATTTGATAACGCAGTCCGACGCCTGCGGACATCAATTCGACATGGGCATCTTCACCCGGGAGCAACTTTGGATTGCTGGTCTGGCCGTAGTCGAAGAAACCGAGCAATTGCAATTCGTCCTTCGCCGTCTTATCGAGCCACTGGCCGGGAGAGAACGACGGAGTCCGCAACTCATTGGAAATCAAAAAACCTTCGGAGCCGCTGGAAGCGCGTTCCTCGTAACCGCGCACCGTGTAGAATCCACCCAGCCCGAATTGTTCGCTCGGAACCAAATTGCCATCTGCAATTTGGTAAGTTCCATTGATGCGCCAGCTAAACTGAGCGGGCAATCTCGTGACGCGTTCCAGATGGAATTTCGCATAATGATAATCTGCTTCCGCAAACGGATAGGAGAGACCGAATCTGTCGTCCGTATTCAGGCTGCTGAGGTTCCCTGGACTGTAATAGTACTCAGCGCCAAAAACGGTGTTGCCCCACTTGTCCGGCAATAATCCAGTATATCCAAGCAAACCTTGAGCAATTTCCGTGGTATCAGCGAGAACGTTGACGAAATTATATTCAAGGCTGTTGTCCAAATGCCGATAATCGGCGCCGAGCTGGAACTCATGGCGATACCTGCGAAGACTCGGCAGATTGATCGTGTAGCGAAGATTCGCCTGGTAACTCTGGCCCTCCTGAACGACGGGCAGACCGGGAATATCTCCTTTCACATCAGCGTGGCTTCCCGAAAGCGTTAGCGTATGCCGCCAAGGCAAGAAGACGGAATAATTCATGACATGGGCCTTGAGGAACTCAAATTCAGTGTCGGTAAGGTAGCGGTAAGACAAGAGATGATCGTGCAATCCAAATGCCTTGCCCCAGTCGGCGCCGACCGACATGCGGCCCTCGCCCGTCAACCTATTACCGGTGTTGTCGTAAGTGATTGAACCGCCCAACGGAAACCGTTCGGCCGTGCGAATCACGAGGTCGGATTCATACTTGCCTTCCCCGGGTTTGTACAGAGCGCTAACCGAGCGAAACTTGTTTCGGTTTAGCCAATTCAAATCTTCCGTCAGTTTTCGCTCGTTGATCGGCTCACTTTCGGTCACGCGCAGGTTCTTCTGCACGAACTCGACTTTGGTCCATTTGTTCGTGCCTTCAAAAATCAACTTGCCCAGTTTGGATTGGATGACAATCAATTGCAGGACTCCTCCCGCGACTGTTTGAGGCGGGAAAACCGGATCGACCAACGGGAATCCTCTCTTACGATGGTAATTCTGAATGGTGCTCTGAATCTCCTTTAGCAAGTCGGCGTTAACGACACGACCAAAGAACGGCTCGATCAGCTTCGCAAAATCCTCGCCCTGCAAAACTTCGATCTCCTTCACGTGCAGGCCGGTCACGGCCAAACCCGGATCACCTTCCTTGAGCAGCGCCTCCTCAGATTTCACGAGAATAAGCCCTTTCAATTGGCTTTCGGTATTGTCGCCTTCCGCGGAATGCGCGAGTGGCGCGAAGAGAATTGCGGTTAATAGAGTTGAGATAAATTTTGATGCAAACGCACGTAGCATAGGTATTCAACAACTGTTTTGTTTCGCTGGCCCGGCTCTTACCACCAAGGCTCGAAAAAAGCCGTCCGTTTTATAGGAAAGCCCTGCTGAAAATCCAAGCAGTATCTTGGGAGGCAGCGCAGGGTACGCAGGCTAGGCCACCCGCGCTACGCCAAAATGAGATTGCGCCCATGAACGTAACGAAGCAGGACAGAAAGGCTCGAAGCCGACAGCAAGTGACAAAATCATAAACGCGCCCCTCCAACCCGCCCGCTATGGCAGCGGCGCAGCAACGCCGCTGCTGGCCCAATAGGATATGCAATGTGAGCGAGCTATTTCTTCCCAGAGGCAGGTGATCTCTTATTGAGGAATTCCTGGGCCTTTCGCTGTCCCTCATTGACCTGTTCGGTTGTCATTCTCTTCATGACGAGATCGCGATTATTGGCCGCATTAGTGTTCCCCTGGGCCGCGGCAAGATTAAACCATGTGTAAGCTTCGACGAGGTTCGCCGGCGTTGTGCCTTGAGCTTTCGTGTAAAGAATGCCGAGGTTCTGTTGTGCGACATCAAGACCTAGCTCCGCCGCCTTGCGAAACCAGCTGAGCGCTTGTTCGGGATTCTTCTCCACACCAATTCCCTGATCATACATCACACCCACTTCGTTTTGTGAAACGACGTATCCCTGATCTGCCGCCTTGCGGTACCATTTCAATGCTTCGGCGGGATCTTTCGAAACGCCGCGGCCGTTCATATAGAGAACACCGAGATTATGCTGAGCGAGCATGTTGCCTTGCTCGGCAGCCTTCTTATACCAATTCACAGCCTCAGCCAAGTCGGCGGTGACGCCTTGTCCATTTTCATAGCGCCAAGCCAACTCGTTTTGAGCGGAGGGATCGCCTGCCTCCGCCGCCTTGCGAAAGTGCTTCAGAGCAGTTTCAAGATTCGCTGCCACGCCACGTCCACGCGCATAAATAAGTCCAAGGTAATATTCTGCCTGGACATCGCCGCTTTCTGCCGCTTTGCGAAACCATTTGATGGCCTCGGATTCACTGGCGTCGGTGCCTTGGCCAACGAACGCAAGTGTGGCTAGATTACGCTGCGCGGTCGGGTCGCCTTGTTCGGCGGCTTTGCGAAACCATTTGGCGGCTTCCTCGTCATTCTTAGCCACACCGATTCCGGCGATCAACATGCGCCCCAGTTCATTTTGAGCTTGGGGTTCGCCCTGTTCGGCCGCCTTACGAAACCATTGAGCCGCTTTGGCGTTGTCCTGGGCCACGCCGCGTCCTTGAAGATATAACACACCGAGGTTCTTTTGCGCGATGACATTGCCTTGATTAGCCGCTCGCTCAAACCACTTGGCGCCCAGCGCGGCATCCGCGCGGGTTCCTTTGCCTTCGATGAGCATCATGCCAAGCTCGATTTGCGCGTCCACTTGGCCTTTGTCAGCGGCCTTGCGAAACAATTCCAACGCCTGCACATCGCTCTGCGGCACGCCTTGGCCAAGATAGTACATGCTGGCTAAGTTCTTTTGAGCGATTGGATCGGCTTGGTCGGCGGCTTTCTTAAACCATTTAGCGGCTTCTCCGAAATGCTGCAGCACGCCTTGTCCTTTGTAATAGAGAGTCGCGAGGGCGGCCTGTGCTTTGGCGTCGCCCTTCTCAGCTTTGTCTTTGATGTCGTTCACGTTTGCGTCTTGGGCAGCGGCCGTCCACACGACAAGTGAGGCGAGAGTTGCGATCGAGTTCCGTTTGAGAAGTTTCATCGCGGCCAGAGTAAGTTAGCAGGTGCAAGATTGCAACGAGTCAATTGGCGTATTAAGTTACGTCAACCAGCCGACGGCTTACGGAAATATATTTACCGTCAGCGTCTTGCTGCCGACCGTTGTCGTTCCCGGCGAAGTGATAGCCGTCGTTGCGCTGGTCACACTCGAGCCAGTGAGCGTCGTGTCCTGATCAAGGTTTATGGTCCCCTGGTAGGACTGCGCGCCCGTGGTTGTCACGGAAATGGCGACACTGCCGGCCGCGAGACCGAACGTTGTTGTGCCCGCGTCGCGGGTCAAGCTGTTCACATTCGAGACATTGCCGCTTATCGTGGTCAAGCCCGTGCCGCTCAGCGTCAAGCTGTTGCCACCACCCAGGATCGCGGTCGCATGATCGAAGCTGCTCGTCGTACCCTTAATCACAGTCCCCAATCCTAGTGTCACCGTGTCGTTGAAGTCGATCGTCGTCGCGAAGATCGTGCCGCCACTGATCGTCGTGCCACCGGTCGCTGCTCCGTCCGTGGTGAGCGCCGCCAATTGCTTGTCCGTGCCTCCGAAGACTCCGTCTGTATCGAGGCCGATCGAGCCGGCAAACGTCGTGGTGCCGCCGCTCACGATGCTCAACGCCTCTGTATTCGCTGTCGTGGCATTGATCGTCGAGTTGAACGTAACGTTACCGTTATTGCCTGTGCCTGTGCTGGTCAAGGTGCGCGTGACAGAATCACCACCGGCAATGACTACGGCGTCGTTGTAAGTCTGCGTGCCCGTCGTCGAGATGTTTCCATCAATCGTGGTCGTGCCACCGTTACCGCTCGTGAGGTTACGAATGCCCGTGAACGTTCCATTCAGCACTGTGGCATCGCTGGCCGCAGGAGCGTTGAAGTTCAGGTTCAGATCGAACCCTGCTCCAACCAAGGCGGTCGTGAAGAACGCCGGTTCCGC
>VHDE01000189.1 GCA_016871515.1 Verrucomicrobiota bacterium | reverse complement strand
CCCGCCCTTGGCGAAGGTCTCGGTTGCGGGCTGAGGCTCAGGGCCAGCGGAACCGGTGGAGCAGTGGCGCCGCGCGCGCGGCGGGGCATCGGCTCGACGGTGAACTGCACCCTGGACGGTCAGCGCCGACACCGTTTCCAGCCGCTGTGGTGCCCTGAGCGGCCTTGCTGGAGGCTACGACCGCCTTCGAGGCGGGCGGACGGCCGCCCAGCAGCCCCGAAGGCCGACCAAGCACCCGCCAGGGGCGACAATTCTGCCGCGTTTCGCCTTGGCACACTCCAGCCACGTCGAAAAAGCAAATGCCTATCAGTAACGAGATTCAGGTGGACAAGCTCAATACGTTGAAAGGCGTGAAGCGCATCAACGTGAAGCCGCAGTATGACAAATACGTGTTGCCGAACGGCCGCACGATTTATCTGCTCGCCGAAGGCCGCCTCGTGAACCTCGGTTGCGCCACCGGCCATCCGAGCTTCGTGATGAGCAACAGCTTCACCAACCAATGCCTCGCGCAATTGGACCTGTGGAAGAACAGGGACACGAACAAAGTCGGCGTGTATCGCCTGCCGAAGCACCTCGACGAAGAAGTCGCCCGCCTGCACCTCGAACGCATCGGCGTGAAGCTGACCAAGCTCTCGAAGAAACAAGCCGATTACCTCGGCGTGCCGGTCGAAGGGCCGTACAAGCCGGAGCACTACCGCTACTGAGCGAATTCAAATCTGAGAACACGAAAGGTGAACGGAAAACCGTTCGCCTTTTTCATTTCAACTCCAATGACGCTCACAATTCTTTTTCCTGTTCAGCAACTTCGTCCGCCTCTTCAACTGAAGCTTGTTCAAGTTCAGCAATTGCGGTCTTTGCGTTGAGATCAAAAAGTATTCGCAGAGAATCGCCTGGCTCACCACCGCGTCGGCTGAAAAGTGGACCAAGCCCCCACGCCTGGGAATCTTTCACGACCAACCTTCCTATCGGCACGCCATCCGCCACACGGAGTTCGTGCGCTCCGAAAAGGTATTGCTTCATGCCTGATGGCACGCTGACTATTCCGTTTGTCAACGTTCCGGCAGATAGTTTGTAGGTTAGAAAAAGCTTTCCATCTTCCAGCCAACCATAATCTGAAAGCACGCGTCTCGTTCGCGGACGCTCCACGACCAGCGATTCAGCTAAACCCGGAGGAACTTCCGTCCCGCGAAGCCCGTAAACGCAACGAGCAAACCTCGTGATGATTGGCGAATACGAGAGAGATTGTCCAAATGTCGCATGGCTCATTCCGCGTCTCTGGCATTCAGCTTCGAGCTTTCGCGATTCAATCAGTGGTCCATGTTTGCGAAAGACCTCTACAAATAACTTTTCGCTGTCCGAAAGTATCGCCGAAATATCCAAAGGCGGATTAGCCCGCACCATGTTTCCAGTGACTTCGTATGCTCCCGCCTGCTGGCACAACGCGAGTAATACGCGCTGCGGAGGTGCAAATCCTTCGCGCCGATGGTTGCGCGAAACGCCGGAACGAAGTTCGCTGATATGAACTTGTCCGCAAACACTCAAGACCTTTTCAACCTGATTTAGCAAAGCGTTTCTGGCAGTCGAAGTCAGCCAAAACCACCCCGAAGCTTCATCCAGCCAACGAAACGCAGGCTGGGCGCTAACGACGCTTGCAACCAGCTTGCCGGAGATCTGTTTGCCACAAGTTGCGCTAACTTCAGCCGCAACATCTTCAATCGTGGTAACGCCCCAATGTGAGATGGACTTCCGAGCCAGTTGCAGAATCTGTTTTGTGATACCGGCCAGTTCCCTCGGCACTGCATACGTCTCGCCGTCACCGTCCTCGATGATGAAACAGCACTTTCGCCCTGTTGCAGCAGCAGCGGCGAGAATGCCTTGAAGACTGAATGGAATTTTCGAGAATCGTTTTTCCACCAACTCGCTCTTGAGGGTTGTCTCCAAGCACGGCGCTTGTGCAGAAACCAATCCTATCGCTCGATCAAGAACCGGAAGATGTGGCCGCTTGTCTTCGAGACGGTCAAGGTGGCGTTGATTGATCTGGCGAACTCGTTCACGGGTCATTCCAGTTTCTTTCCCAATTGTTTCAAGTGTAAATCCGCCGCCTCCGTCCCATCCGAGGAGTTTTGCGGTCATTTTTCGATTTCGGATGTTCGGTTCAAACGTAAGAAGCTCCAGCAATTCATCTTCAAGTGTCATGCGACGCGCTGCGTGCAGTCGCTCAAGAAGGTCTTCAAGGCGGCGCGCAAACAACTTCGCTGGAATGGGACAAGTCACGCCCGCAAGAATTGCAGCGGAGATTTCTCCAAGGTTCTTGCCTCGAATCTTCAATGCTTGGAGCGCCAATCCAAATCGCGGGTCGTCAATTTGTAGTTCCCCAGCTTCCTTGATGCGCGACAGTCGCTGCGCCGCTGTCATCACTTCAGAGGTTGCTGCGAATGCACCACATACTTGCGATTCGAGTGAACTCAATAAATCCACCAAAGACTTCTCGCCGAATCCGGACATCCTGGTCAAATCAGCCAAGGTCATCTGTGCCAGCCGGTGCGGAGCGTCCAACAGCCCTCGCTCATTCAGGCAGTTGAATGTGCGTTGCTCTAGCTGCAAGACGATGGGCTTTCCGTTGGTTCTTGGCATCGGCAATTTGATTCGCCCAGCCTCCTTGCGCAAAGCACCACGGAAAACTTTCACGCGGTTGACGACAGCGAGCGCCAGTTTCTTACAAACTTCGGGTGCGAACCTGTCCCACGCAGATTCATCCAAGTCGCAGAGCTGAACATGAGCTAGTCGCCGATCGTTGGCGGGAATATTCAGCAGCCCGCGCAGAGTCTGTGGAGCAATGCGATGTCCGACTCTCGGATAGTGAGAGATTGCGGCCTCGATTCTTGATGGCAATTCTTCGGGAGCTACTTCGCATGAGCTTTCGTTTGAGACTGCCAACTCAAGCTGCTTCACTTCTGGAGGACGGGATGCAAAAAACTCAATCGCGGTGAAAAAATCAACCCAACAACGAGCGCCAAAGCCTCCCACGCGAAACAAATCACGGACTTCCGTCTCTGCCGGAACGGTCTTGCCGTATCGCTTGTTGAGCGCATTGAAAGTCCGCAATTCGAGATCAAGTTCCTGCAACGGAATCCTCGGTAAGATTTCCCCGAGCTTCGTGATTCTGGTCGTTAAAGGAAGGCGTTTGAGATTCCGCTGCACTTCCCGAACAACGAAGCTGCCGAGCAATCGGCAATCATTTTGGGATGCAGAGCGCCATACCGATTCATCAAGCCCGGCAAGTTGGGCAAACTTCCCGGTAGAATCTTGCAAAATTGAGGAAGGCGTCGCTACCGTCAGAATATCTCGCAAGGTCGCCGGTGCGATTCGTTGGCCGAAACGTGGATATTTTGAGATGCCCATGTTTCTCGATGCCTTGTCATTGAGCGTAGAGACTGGCTGCCTTACGCGTAATCCGATTCAACGTCTCGCGAATTTCGACGATTGGATCGGTGAGGTCAAAGCAATCGCCCGATTTGATCTTCAGTTGCGCAATCGCAATCGCATACTCAGAGAACGCAACTTCGTAGGGCAGCCGCTTGAACGAAGGGTCTTCGACAGAAAAGTTTCCTTTCGCCGCTGCAATCTGCGGATGCTCCAAGTTTATGTGGATGGCCTGCTCCGCTTCGATGTAGCAGGCGCGTTCCGAAACCTCGCCCATGTCTTTGAACTCAACACGAAAGCCACCTGATGGTCTGCGACGCGCGTTCGTTCCGCTTGCGGCGCGACCTTTTGCCTCGGCATTATCTTCAGGTTCGACCGTCGGATTGAACGGCGGCATTCCTGGAGTCGGAATGACTTCAATTTCCCTCGGAGGCCCATTCCTGCCGGGGCTTCCGGTTGGCGAAGTTTCTCTCCCTGGCACGTCTGAACCAAAAATCAAATCATCACCCATGTCATCACCCCCTTGCTCGTCTTGGCTCATGTTTGGTCCGCCGCGCGTCTTCGCGCGAATTTTGGCAACGCGTTGCCGAAACGCTTCAAAGTCTTCGTTGATGATGCGGGCAATTTCTGAAGCCTGTTCGGCGAGTTTTTTGGTGTCCTCTTCAGCCTTCCGCTTTTTATCAGCCTCAAGCAAAGCGCGGCGCACTTCTTCAACTTTGCTGCCGACGAAAGCATGTATCGCGCGAACCAGATCGTTCTCTGGATTGAGTTGCATTGACCTGCTCACGTCGAACGGCGCGACAAGTGATTTGTCATCATCAAGTGCCGGGACATCAATTTCGCCAAATATGTATTGCGACATTTCTCGCCCCTCGCTGCCTGCAAGTGTCGTTTCATGCCAGACGCCGTTGGAAAAAACGGACACGCCGCGAAGGTCGTCCTCTAAAAATGATTTTGAAACTTTGATCACCAACTCCACGTCGCCAAGCTTCTCGCCAATAGGGCCATCGGGAGTGAAGCGATGTTCCGATGCCACGGGCGGTTCGTTGAATTCACATTCATGGTTGTTGACGAATACCGTTGCGTTCTTTGGCCAGCGCGCAAGGTGTCGTTCGATGAAGTGAATAATGCCAGCCTGATCCAGCGACCGCAGATGGACACCTTCAATCTCGATTAAAGTTCCACTTGGCGCTGACACCGGCTTTTCGGATTCATGCACCTCGACAGGAATCGGATCTTCAGACGACATGGCCTCAATGCTGGAACGCTTCAATTCGACTTGGGAACGCTTGCCATTACGGATACTGGTAATTCTCAAAACGCCAGCGATTCCAAACGCAGCAGATTTTCCAGTGCCAAACCATCCGCGGCCAGGCCGACCTTCTTTCCTGTCGAGATTTTCGCCGTGCATCACGAAGAAATTCTCAAGCCCTTTCCAATCCATACCCCGGCCATTGTCCTGAATTGTGATTCGCTTCTTCCTGCTGTCGAGAGAAACTTTGACGATTGGGTTCGTTCCCGCGCCGACATATTGCAGCCCGTTCGACACATATTCCCAAACCACCCGCTTGTCGGTCTTGAATAGTCCGGCGCTTTGAAGCAAGTCGCGGGCGACATGACTTTTAACCACCAACTTCATTGTTGCGTTCATTTCATTTTTCATTCTCCTTTGGAAAGTTTGGATTCCAGAAGTCGTATCAGCGGGGCGAGCTCCGCGTCATCTGCAAAG
>VHDE01000188.1 GCA_016871515.1 Verrucomicrobiota bacterium | reverse complement strand
CGATTTACTTGCTTACCGGTTTAGGCAGCGCATCTCCTCGCGGTTCAAACCGCGAAAAACCCAGAGCAGCAAAGCTGCAACCAGCCTTTCAGTTCAGATTACATTACATCAGCCAGAGACGCGCGGACTCGGCAGTCCGCACTCCGATCCAAGCGATCCAAGTCCGATACTTGACCCGATCCAAGCCGTTCCGTAGTCTCCTGAAAAATGAAATTGCTCGTCATCTGTCTATTGGTTTTTCTGTGCGCTTCTCAGAGAACGCAGGCCGAACCGATTCCTTTGAATGGTGTTCTTGTTCGAGTCAACGACGTCATCATTACTTGGAAAGACATCCAGAATCGGACGGCAGACGACGTTAGTTTTTTGGAGCGGCAATACCTCGGCCAGCCATTGGTATTTGAACAGAAGCTCAAGGAATTGAGGGAACAGCACATCAAACAACTGGTCGAGGAGCAGCTCATCCTGCATGAATTCAATACCGGCGGTTATCGGCTTCCGGAAAGCTTGATCGAGGATAAGATCAACAAAGATATCAAGACTTACGGGGACCGCCTCAGGCTCACGAAGACACTTCAGGCGCAGGGTTTGACGTTCGAGAGTTACCGGACAAAAGTTCGCCAGCGCATCATAGTTGAGGCGATGGTTTATCAAAATGTTCCCCGCGATCCGGTGATTTCTCCGTTTAAGATCGAATCGCACTACGCCCAAAACTTGGGCAAATTCAAAGTGGAAGATCAGGTTAAGCTGCGGATGATTGTCGTTACAAACCAGCCAAATGACAGCGCGTTCTCGTCCAAGAAAATGGCCCAGGAAATATTGGCCAAGATCGAGGAAGGCGCGGCTTTCGACGAAATGGCGAGAATTTATTCCCAAGGTTCCCAGAGCGCGGAAGGGGGTGATTGGGGTTGGGTCGAGCGCTCGGTTCTGCGGGCTGACCTTGCGGACAAGGCATTCAGTCTGAGCCCTGGCCAGCGGAGCGGCGTCATGGAAGCGCCTGACGGAAGCTATTTGATGTTGGTCGAAGAAAAGCGGACCTCGCACACCAAGCCGCTCTCCGAAGTTCGCGAAGAAATTGAAACTGCATTGAAAGTTGAAGAGACCAAACGTCTGCACGAAAAGTGGATCAACCGATTAAAGGCCAAATCCTTCGTCCGATATTATCTGGAGTAACGCGTGGCACGCTGTGAGCACCACGCTTCAACCCGCTGGCCTATCACCGTGCAGCCTTGGTTTGAATCGGGCCGATTTAGAGCCGAGCCCGTTCAAGCAGTTCGAGCTTTGGTTTCAACGAGCTCTCGCCGCAAGTTTGCCGGAGCCAACCGCCATGACTTTGGCCACTGCCAGTAAGAGCGGCCAGCCCTCTGCGCGGATTGTGCTGCTTAAAGGTTTTGACGAAAGCGGTTTCGTCTTCTTTACCAATTACTCGAGTCAAAAAGGCCGGGAATTGGAGGAAAACCCTTGCGCAGCGCTGGTCTTTCATTGGTCCGCGCTCGAACAACAGGTCCGAATCGCCGGACGGGTCAACAAGATTTCCCGCGAGGAATCCGAAGCGTACTTTCGCAGCCGTCCGTGGGGAAGCCGCGTCGGCGCCTGGGCGTCACTACAAAGTGAGGTTATTCCAAATCGCGAAGGCTTGGACCATCGAATGGAGCAATTAATGGTTGAATACAAAGACAAGGATGTTCCCCTGCCTCCCTGCTGGGGAGGTTTTCGCGTCGCGCCGGACAGTATGGAATTTTGGCAGGGCCGACCCAATCGTCTGCATGATCGCTTTCGCTACACAAGACTTGCTGATAATACGTGGAAGATCGAGAGGCTGTCGCCGTGAACGCTTGCCGAAGAGCGTTGGCTGAGTCGGACGCTTACCGTTATGAATGAATTGAAGAACGCGATGATTGTCATTTTGGACAGATTGACCGCTGCGGGATGGGTGGATAAGAGCGCTGTCACCTCCGAAGGAGTCAAGGTGCTGTGGACAGAAATAGGAGAGAAATCGATTGGCGCTCTGAAACCCCTGCTCGCTGTCCTTCAGTTGCCGCTGAGCGAGGATGAGCAAAAGTGCCTTCTCTTTCTCGTTACGAGAACAGAAACTGCGGGGAAGTGACCGATTCGCATTATCGGGGCGCGGACCGCCGAGTCCGCGCGTGGCTCTAAGAATTAGCTTTGAGTCATGCTGCGCGCGGACTTGGCAGTCCGCGCTCCGATAATGCGAATTGCCAAAATGTATTTACAAAGTATTGACGAGTGAGGCGAAAACAGGTATACAATCCCCCAGTTTGGTAACGACGGCAGATTTCTTTCGGAGAAGCACTGAGCTTTGGGACGGCGGATAAGCTTGGCATCAGAACGGTTAACATGCACGAAATGCAGCATATCAATCGAGATCATCGCAAAGCGAGAAGCGTCGGCTTCAGTTTGGTCGAGTTGCTCGTTGTCATTGCTGTTGTCGCTATTTTGGCGAATCTGCTTTCGACAGCTTTAAACCAAGCCAAAGGAAAGGCCAACAGGATCACGTGTTTGAGCAACCTCCGGCATTTGCAAGTTGCTTGGTCTTTGTATGTGGATGAACACGATGATCAGCTGCCTTTGAACCGAACAGCCGCCAGCGCGGATGACCGCGGGCCAGGCCGGCGCAATTCGACTAATTCCTGGGTTGTCGGTAATCCGAAGGTGGATGTCACTGTGGCCGATGTTGTTAAGGGGAGTTTGTTTCCATATGTCAGATCGGCTGGTGTTTATCGGTGTCCAGCTGATAGATCGACCGTGATCGGTTTAAATGCTGTTCGCCGCACGCGAAGCTATTCGATGAGCACTTACATGAATGGCGACGAGGCGGGAATGGATGCTCGGGTAAAGACAAGATCCTCTGAAATAATTAGCCCACCGCCCGACAAAGTATTTGTTTTTATCGAGGAACATGAAGCTAGCCTTTGGCTCGGTTCATTTGTTGTTGCGCCAAAAGACCGGTTTTCCTTGGCTTCGGGTAGTTGGTCTAGCACGCCCTCAGACCGCCACAACCAGGGCTGCAACCTGACGTTTGCTGATGGTCATGTTGAATACTGGAAATGGCACTCGCCCAAGAAATTCAGCTTGAGCAGTCCAAACGTCAGCGGCCAGGAAGTTCGTGACCTGAGGCGTTTGCAAGAAAGCCTTCCCAAGCCTTAGCGCCTGCGTCCTGCGGCCAAGCTCCTATCCGCGGCCTCTGTCATCATTTAATGTTCCGAGCATTGTTGTTTGGGTGAGCCAACGGGCCTCCCGATCGCCTGGTTAGTTCTTCCGTGTGGGCTCTCACTTCCAAAAGTGCCGATGGCACTTCGAATGCTCTTGATAGAGCACGGTAGCCTTGCAACGATCCAAGTCGCAGGCCGCCGACGATGATTAAGAGTGACGTTATAAGGCGCTGCCAGGCTGTTGCATTCACCATGAGACTTGATCTAGGCCAACCCGTGGGACTTGATCCTGCCGCGGCCACGCCACAATTCTTGGCGCAGCCGGATTCGGGCGTGCCCTTCAAGCCGACCAAAGATCGTCTATTGGCGATTCTCGAAGCCACGATTGATCTGGTGGCTATGTCGGATGCCAAAAATCAGCAAGTCTTCTATCTGAATCAAGCGGGCCGATCTATGGTTGCCATCGGCGAAACCGAAGATGTCTCCACACTGAGAATCACTGACTTTCATCCCCGCTGGGCCCTCGAACGGAACCAGCGCGAAGCCATCCCAACTGCCTTGCGTGACGGAGTCTGGGCTGGTGAAAGCGAGTTCTTGAGCAGGTCGGGCCAGACGATCATTGTTTCGCAGCTGATTCTGGCGCATAGATCCCAGCACGGCGCAGTCGAGTATCTTTCCACGATTGCGCGTGACATCACCGAGAGCAAGCAATCCCAGGAAGCCTTGCGCCGCAGCGATGCAATGTTCCGCATCATGACCGAGAACGCGACGGAGCTGATTGCGCTCGTCGACATGAATGGCAAACGGCTTTATAACAGTCCGTCTTACACCAAGGTGTTGGGCTATAGTCCGGAAGAATTGCAGGGCACGTGGTCTTTCGAACAAACGCATCCGGATGATCGGGACAAAATCCTGGCCGCTGCCAAAGAGGCCAAGGCAACCGGCATTGGCAAATTCATCGAGTATCGGATGCGTCACAAGGATGGTTCGTGGCGAACCTTGGAATCGCACGCCGGAGTGATTCGCAATGCCAAGGGAGAGATCGAAAACATTCTCATCGTGGCTCGCGACATTACGGACCGCAAACGGGCTGAAATGGAGCGCGAGGCAATCGAAGTGCAGTTGCGGCATGCCCAAAAAATGGAATCGATTCGCCAATTAGCGGCGGGCATCGCGCATGAGATCAATACGCCCACCCAATATATTGGCGATAACACGCGTTTCCTGCAGGACGCTTTTTCTGACTAGAACGACCTGTTGCAAAAGTACGATGCGCTGATGCAGGCGGCCAAAGGAAATCCCATCACTCCCGAATTGCTGGCACAAGTCGAAGCAGCTTCTCAGAAGGCCGATCTCGATTACCTCGCTTCGGAAATTCCCAAAGCTATTCAGCAATCGATCTAGGGCGTCGAGCGAGTCGCCAAGATTGTCTGTGCGATGAAGGATTTTTGGCATCCGGGCACAACTGAAAAAAGCGTCGTCGATCTCAACAAAATCATCGAGAGCACGATAACGGTAGCACGGAACGAGTGGAATTACGTCGCCGAATTAGCGGCTGATTTCGACCCGGACCTGCCGATGGTCCCGTGCCTTCCGGGCGAGATGAGTCAAGTTTTCTTGAACCTGATCGTCAATGCCGCTCATGCGATCGGGGCGGCTGTGAAAGATGGCGCGTCCAGCAAGGGAACCATTACGGTTGCCACCCGCCGCTCGGGCGACAACGTTGAAATTCGAATCAGTGACACCGGCACTGGCATACCCGAAAGAATTCGAAGCCGGATTTTCGAACCGTTCTTCACCACGAAAGAAATCGGCAAAGGGACGGGGCAAGGCTTGGCGATCGTGCATGCGGTTGTTGTGGAAAAGCACGGCGGCTCGGTTCGGTTTGAAACGGAAATCGGACGCGGCACGACCTTCATCATCAGCCTGCCGCTGTCATCCTTAGGGCGCGGCTTTTCTCCGCAATAGCGGATTGCCGATACGAAGGTTAGCATTTTGTT
>VHDE01000187.1 GCA_016871515.1 Verrucomicrobiota bacterium | reverse complement strand
CAGGCCGCGTCATCGGTGAACCACGCCCGAAACTCCCGCACACTCTCAGGATACTCAGCCACGCGCCGACACTACCGGTTGAGTACAGGGGAATCAAGTGCATAGCCCTAATATCAGAAAGGAAATCCTTTTGAAAAGCGCATTTCAGGAGACGGCCCCATTCTTTGGGATGAGAAAAAAATGTTCCCCGGCGCGGAACAGGATAATAATTGCCAAGTTTTTTCAGCTGGGCCTCTTGTTCGGGAGAGACCCTCGTCAAAGGTAGATAAACCACTTCCTCTGCTGTGATGGACTTGCCATCCACGATAAATCCGGGTCCGCGCCATTGGCTGCTCAATTGCCGTCCGGGGGAAATGATACCGATTCCGTAGCGGTAGGATTTCTTTCTGCCGCATGGTCTGGAAAAACTTCAAAAAAGCTGAGGATTTTTTCGATTTTGCCGATTATGAAAGCAAATCGTGCAGCGTCTCTATTCCTCGTTGTGCCGTTCGGCAGCCGAGGCGACGTTTTTTTTGAGCCAGTCAACAAAGGAAATCCCTATGCAATCAGGCCTCTTCCGGAATCGGCGCACGAGCGGCGCGCCCTTAAGAATTCCTTGGCGCGAACCGTCAGCGAACGGCGTTCTCAGTTTCGTGCTTTGTTCTCTGATCACGACACTGTCCTGCCATGCCCAGACCAACACCCTAATTCTGGGTTGGGGGAGAAATGACGAAGGCCAAATATCGCCTCCCGTTGGCCTTGCGAACGCGACGGCCATTGCGTCGGGTTGGAATCACGCTTTGGCCTTGGAAAGCGACGGCACTGTCACGGCCTGGGGAGCCAATGCGAATAAGCAGACCGCTCTCCCCAGCGGTCTATCAGGCGTCATCAGGGTTTCGGCGGGCCAGTTTCACAGTTTAGCGGTGAAAGCTGACGGCTCGGTTGTGGCCTGGGGAGGCAATTTAAATGGGCAAACCACCGTCCCTAGCTCGGCAAGCAACTGCGTGGCGGTTGCAGCGGGTGGAAATCACAGCCTTGCTTTACGGCGTAATGGGACGGTTATTGGTTGGGGCGACAATGCTCTCTCGCAATCCAGCCCTCCGGCGGGATTGAGCAATGTTCTGGCGATTGCAGCCGGGCATTTTCATAGTATGGCGCTCAAATCAGACGGGACTGTGGTTGCTTGGGGGAAAGTTTGGAATGGCCTCGCTTTTGTGGATCCCACGCCCCCAGCGGGACTAACAAATGTAACTCGAATCGCGGCGGGGCATTTCCACTGTCTGGCGGTAAAAAGCGATGGAACAGTCGTAGGCTGGGGTGACAACTCCAATGGCCAATCAAGCATTCCGGCGGGGTTGAATACAGTGGTTGCTGTAACGGGTGGGCGTTATCACAGTATTGCATTGCGAAGCAACGGAACCGTCGTTGGCTGGGGCAATAACGTCTGGGGCCAGGCTGCGGCTCCCACGAGCGTGACAAGTGTGTCCGGAGTCGCCGCCGGTACGGAGCACAGTCTCGCTCTCCAAGCGCCCGCCATTCCGACGATCATAGTGCCACCGGGCAATCAGACCGTGCTTTCCGGCAAAGATGTCACGTTTTCTGTCCTCGCCGCTGGCACGGCGCCGCTTGCTTATCAATGGCTCAAAGACGGGACCGCGATAAAGTCGGCAACCGATCCCGTATTGACTTTGACCGCAGTGAAATTCTCCGACGCGGGCAGCTATGCAGTGCAAGTCAGCAACCCAGCCGGCACGACGACCGCCGCAGCAAGCTTAACGGTCGGCCCGGTTGTCCAATTAGTTGGGACAAATACGTCGGGCGGCTTATTTAGCATCCCCGTTCAGGTCACGGCCGCTGGCGGTGAGAATGCCTTCGGGTTCAGCTTGTCCTTTGACACTACGATTATGAAATTTACCAACGCCGTCGTTGGAACTGGGGCCGTGGGAGCCGGCATGAACATCAATACAAACCAGCTTAGCACAGGAAAGCTGGGGGTTGCGCTGGCGCTGCCGTCTGGAACGTCTCTCTCTCAAGGACAATTCGAAATAGCCGTCATTAATTTCATATGCACCAATATCTCCGTCAGCACCGAGAGCTCGGTCAAGTTTGATGACAAACCCTTGGCGAAACAGGTCTCAGACGTTAAAGCAAACATTCTGACGGCTGCCTTCAAAGATGGAACTCTGAATGTAGTTTCAGGCGTCGAGGGGGACACGGACAGCGACGGCCTCATCAGCGTCGTCGATGTGACGAAGATTGGACGAATTGCGGCCCGTATCGACGTCACCGGCATGACGAATGGGCTGCTCCAAAGGGCCGATTGCGCGCCTCTTTCAACCAAGGGTGATGGCAAGATCGGGATCGACGATTGGGTCCAGGCCGGACGCTTCGCGGCGGGTTTAGATGCCAAGATCGACGCCGGCGGACTTGTCCCGACGAGCGCTTCGTTGACGAGTTTGTCCCCCGAGAATGGCCGGGGAATAGTTCGAAAATCGCGCGGCGCGCGAATCCTTCAAATCCAATCGTCGCCTTTCAACGCCGGCGAGCCCGGAAACATCAAGATACAATTTGGCACGCAGGGGCAAGAGAACTCAGTGGGATTCACGCTCCAATTTGATCCCACTAAGCTGACGTTCGCCAGTGCGACCGCAGGCGACCTGACGAGCGGCACCTTGTTCTTGGTGAACTCGAACAAAGTCAAAGCGGGCCAATTGGGTGTAGTGATCGCCCTGCCCGCAGGCATGAGCTTTCCGGTCGGCTTGCATAATCTCGTTGGCTTGTCTTTTGAAGTTAACCAGAATGTGTCCGGCGACGCTAACCTTGACTTCTGCAGTGATCTCGTCGTGCTGGCGGCTGCGAGTGTCACGGCAGCGCCATTGCCTTTGCAAACCTCGCCAGCGTCTCTCAAAATAATCCCAGCAAAAGGGCCTCGCCTCCAAGCTTTGCTTGCACAAGGCCAAGGGCTTCGGCTGCGGATTACGAACTGGGATGGCACGGCAATGGCGGCGAACAGCCTGCCGAACATGGACGTTTATACGACCGAAGATATTGCGCTTCCGTTGTCCCGGTGGGAAAGGTTGCCCTCCAACTTTAAAGTCGTGGGCGGAGATTTGTTGCTTGAAGAAAGTAATGCTGTCGCTCGACCGCAACGATTCTTCCGGGTAGTCACGAAACCTTGAGAAGATCAAACGGGTAGCGCACGGTTTCGAGGCTCTTGTCTCCAGGCGTGTCGGTCAACATAGCCTCTCACCTTGCCCCTCGTCCGCGGGCCGTCCAAACGCATAAACGTGGCTCGTTGTCCGAACGTAAAACTTGTGGTCAGCGCCAGAATCTCCAACGCGTCACCGGCTTTGAAGGCAACAATAGTCCCGGTTGCGGAGGCGGCGTAGAGCGTGCCATGAGCCGCCACGGGAGAGGCGCAATATTGGCCTGGCGCTCCGAGCCGCTCTTGGTTGTCACCGGTCGAATCAAAAGCAGCCACTTCGGGT
Source organism: Verrucomicrobiota bacterium (assembly GCA_016871515.1). GTDB lineage: Bacteria > Verrucomicrobiota > Verrucomicrobiia > Limisphaerales > SIBE01 > SIBE01. The sequence continues at coordinate 1,747 of VHDE01000187.1, read as the reverse complement.
CGAATCAAAAGCAGCCACTTCGGGTCGAATCAAAAGCAGCCACCCTGAGGCGGGTTTTTCATAACGGTTTTCGGTTTCTGATCAAGTCTTCTCTCGGATTTGCGATGTTAAATCGGAGCGCTCCGGCTGCGAGTTAAATCGAGCCGGGGCCGAGCTTTCGAGCCTTAGCTCGCGGCCCCGGCGGTCGAAAGTTCCGCAGCTTTTTTACTCTGCTTGGTTTCACGATTGGACAGGGGTGCATCTTTGATTCGGTAGCTCCGACCGGTGATGGCGATCGTGATGGCGTGGTGCAGGAACCGATCCAGAATGGCTCCCGCCGTCGGCACATCGCAAAGGAGCTTGCCCCAATCTTCCAGCGGTCGATTGCTGGTCATGATGGTGGAACGGTTTTCGTAGCGGCGCATCACGACTTCCAACAGATATTCCCCCGAATATTTGGGGAGCTGCTTGAGGCCCATATCATCAATGATCACCAGCTCGGGCTTGAGATAGCGGCGCAGCGTTTTGTCCTGTTGTTTAAAGGCCTCGTCTTTCATGAAATCGCGCACGAGGTCAAAGATGGAACGGTAGAGCACTTCCTTGCCTTGTTTGATCGCTTCGTAGCCCAAGGCTTGGGCCAAGTGCGTTTTGCCGATGCCGGGCGGACCCAGAAAGAGGATGTCTTTGGATTGGCGCAAATACTCGCCGGCGGCCAATTCAAAAATCTGTTTGCGACTGATCGCAGGATTGAACTGCCAGTCGAAGTCTTCCAAAGTTTTGAGCGAGCGAAAATCCGCGGCTTTGGTGCGCCGTTCCAAGAGCCGTTGCTGGCGCACATTGAGTTCATCCTGGAGAATGAGTTCCAGGAACTCGGCGTGGCCGAGCCGGGAGGCGGCCGCTTCTTGCAGCCGTGCGCCCAGACTTTGAGCCAGGCCGGAGAGACGGAGTTGACGCAGGGTATGGTGGAGTTGGGTCATGGGATAGGTTTAGGGTTGGGGTTAATGTTTTCCGAGTGCTCAAGGCGATAAGCCTCCAGCGAACGGATCAGAGGATGAGTTTCTAGGAAATCCAGTTGGACCACATTGCCGGGCAGTTCGAGCAAGCGTTTGAGATCGCGCAAACGCCAGGCCCCGTGATGAGTGGCGGTTTGGGCGGCACGTTCCAAATCAGCGACGGGATGTTTTTCAGCCAGTTGCAATAGGCCCATCAACACGCGCAAACCTTGAGGTCCGCGCACGGCGTACATGCCTTCGGCCCACGTGCCGGTGAGCGGTCCAATCAGGCGGCATTGATCCAAAAGATGATCAGCGCCGCGCTCGATGATATGGCGTTTGCGGCTGTGCAGATGCGCCGGATCGGTGGTGAACTTTCCGGGCTCGGCCAGCGCATGCAGAGCGATCTGCTCTCGCCGCGTGTTGTAGATGCGCAGCAAGCGCAACTCTTGGCGCACCCACACCCGGTGGCCCACGTATTCCGGCGGCACCGAATAATACGCTCGTTTGAACTCCACGTGCCCATCGCGATGAACGGTGCGCGGAGCTTCTTCGAAAACGGGGAACACACTGGCAGGCAGCGCGCGCAAGGCCGGTTGATCGACTTCGACAAAAACTTTGGTGACCTGTCGGCGAGTCGTTCCATGAATGCGCGTGTCGGCGACCGTTCGTTCCCAGTCCGTGAGGAAACGATTTTGCGCGGTCAAACTCTCAAAGGTTCGTCCTTTGAGTCCGTTGTTCTGCGCGTATTTGACCGCCGCTTCGACCTTGCCTTT
>VHDE01000186.1 GCA_016871515.1 Verrucomicrobiota bacterium | reverse complement strand
GAGGCTTTGCTCAAAAGCGTGCCGCGAGAAGGCCGCCCGGACGGTTATGTGTCTTCGGACAAATGCCAATCGTGTCATCCGGACCAATACGCGAGCTGGCATGGGACCTTTCACCGAACAATGACACAATTGGCGGCGCCGGATACGGTGCTCGGGCAGTTCGACAATGTTACGTTGCAGACGCGCGGCAAAACGTACCGGTTAGAGCGCCGCGGAACGGAGTTCTGGGCCGAATTGGAGGATCCCGAGTGGATGTCAAAAAGCCAGCCATCAAACACCGCCCAGATTGCGACATCAGCAGCAGCCCCGCGGGTTTGGCGGCGTGTTGGACTACTGACAGGCTCGCATCACATGCAGGTTTATTGGATCCCCAGCCAGAATGGGAATATGCAAATGGTTTTCCCATTTGCCTGGCTCATCGAGGACCAGCGATGGGCGCCTTTTCAGGACACATTCCTGCGCGACCCGGACGCGGCGCCCTCGCCCCATATTTGGAATGTCAATTGTATTAATTGCCATAGCACTGGCGGCCAGCCACGCCCCAGTCACCAGACGCGGACGCTCGAAACGCGCGTGGGCGAATTGGGAATCGCTTGTGAAGCGTGTCATGGACCCGCGCACGCGCACGTCACCGAGAACCAGAGTCCATGGAACCGCTACGGCATCCACTGGCGATCGAAAGGCGACGAGACAATCGTAAACCCCGAACGCCATCAAGCGGACGTTTCCTCTCAGATTTGCGGACAATGCCATAGCATTCGATGGATTCCCGATAAGAATGACTGGCACCAAAACGGATTTCGCTACCGGCCAGGAGGGCAACTTGCCAAGACCGAGCCGGTCGTGCGGCCAACGCAACTTGAGTCCCAACCTTGGCTCACAGCGCCCCTGAAACAAAACCCAACCTTCCTCGAAGACCGTTTCTGGCCCGACGGGATGGTGCGCGTCTCGGGACGCGAGTATAACGGCTTGATCGAATCACCTTGTCATCAGAAGGGCGAACTTTCCTGTCTGTCATGTCACTCGATGCATCAGAGCAAACCGAACGATCAATTGGCGCACGGGATGGATCGCAATCAGGCCTGCCTCCAATGCCACCGCATGACCAACATCGAAAGTCACACACGGCACCGAGCCGGTTCGAGCGGAAGCGAATGTTACAATTGCCACATGCCGCACACAACCTATGGCTTACTCAAGGCGATTCGCAGTCATCACATCGACAGTCCAAGTGTCAAAACGAATGTCGTCACGGGCCGCCCGAATGCGTGCAATCTATGTCATCTCGACAAAAGCTTGGGTTGGACGGCGAAATATCTCACGGAATGGTACGGTCAGAATTCGGTGACATTAAACAGCGACGAGGAATCGGTATCGGCAGCGCTCCTATCGTTGCTGAAAGGCGATGCCGGCCAGCGCGCCCTTGCGGCTTGGAGCATGGGTTGGGAACCTGCGCAAGAAGCGTCTGGAAAAAAGTGGATCGCGCCGTTTCTCGCGCCGTTGCTCGAAGACCCCTATTCAGCGGTGCGCTACATCGCTTACCGTTCGCTCAGGAAAGCGCTGCCTGAATCCAAGGAACTTGACTTCGATTTCACAGGGCCACGAGAGCAGCAGGCGCGAGCACACGAGCGCGCCATCCAAATTTGGAAAAACGCTCAGTCCGTTGGGCTGGATCGAACCGGCACAAACATTCTCATTGAAGCAACCGGCGCGCTGCAGCAGGATGTGATCGACAGGTTATTGAAACAACGCAACAACCGCTCCATGGATTTGCAGGAATGAAACGGCTGTGCCAGAAACACATTTTCGCCCATGAACCTGATTGGAGTATGCGACGGCGCGCCGTAGGACAGGCGTCTCGCCTGTCCGGCGCCTGCGTACACCACCGGCAGGACCGGCGGGACGCACTGTCCTGCCCAGTGCATGGGGGCAACGCGCGAAAAGATGTTTCCAAGACGGCTTTCACGTTGATTGAACTTCTCGTGGTCATCGCGATCATTGCGATTTTGGCGGGAATGCTTTTGCCGGCTCTTTCGCAAGCGAAAGCAAAAGCGCAAGGGATTGCATGCCTCAGCAATCTGAAGCAAATGCAGCTGGGTTGGCTCCTTTACGCGGACGATAACAGCGACAAGGTTCCGCCCAACGAGCATTTACGGCTTGGCACTTGGGTGCGAGGTTGGCTGGATAACGCCGCTGCCGTTCCGGACAACACCAATACGCTTCACTTACAGAACAGCCACTTGTGGCCGTACCACCGCGTGTTGAGCATCTGGCGTTGCCCGTCCGACCGCAGCACCTCCGTGCACGGCGGGCGCACTTATCCCCGCGTTCGCAGCATTTCGATGAACGCCTGGATGAACCGCCGCGACTCCGACGCTGATTCTCAATTTAAAGTGATTCGCAAAACATCCGACATGACTGATCCCGGCCCATCCAGGACTTGGGTTTTGATCGACGAACGCGAGGATCGGATTAACAACGGCTATTTTTTCGTGGATATGACGGGCTTTTCACCCCGCGAACCAGCCCGCCTCACGATGACTGACATGCCGGGCAGCTATCATAACGGCGGCGCGAGCATTTCGTTTGGAGACGGCCACGTTGAACAGAAACGGTGGACCGATCCGCGCACCAAGCCTCCGCTTCAACGCGGCGTCAATCTAAGCCTTACCCACGGAGCCGCCAACAGTGCGGATGTCATCTGGCTGCAGGAACGCGCTACGGGGCCGCGTTAGTAATGGCCCTCGACTGGACCGCAGCGTTTACGCATCTCCCCGCACCTCGACTAAATGTTGTGATCGAGACTTTCGAGCTGAACTTAGTTCAACCTAGAAACCGCAGTTGTGACCACGAAAAATACGAAAGACACGAAATAAGAGAAGATTGCGAAGACCAGGGAATTCACTCGCTGAGTGAAATCAACTACTAACTGAAGTCCTTCTTTTTTCGTGTCTTTGGTGTTTTTCGTGGTTTGAATCGCCGCGTTTAGGTTCAAGGACAATTACGCTCTCGGTCTTATTTTGAAGAGATGCTGCCATCTCTGTCGATTTCAACCTCCTGCGCGTTGCGCGGAACGGCGATTTTCGCCTCTTGGCCGCCCGGCCATTGCAACCAAAGGTGCGTTGGCGGTTCGGGCGCCGCCATGACGATCACGGCGCTGTCTTGCGACCAATAGCCGGCGCCTAAATGAATCTCTCGCGCCGGTCCCATTCGATTGCCAAAAACCAAGCGAAGCTTGGCGCCTATCCCATCCGAATTCGCTTCGGGTCCCCGCAGCTTAATGCGTAATCCTGGCCGTGCGCCACGGTTGCGAAAAAGCTTTGTGGCCCCGCTATTCTGAGCGACAACGAGGTCAATCCTCCCATCCTTGTCAAAGTCCGCCACCGCACAACCCCGCTGTTCGCCGTACACCTTGACTCCATTTTCTTGTCCGGGAACGGCCGTAAATGTGCCCTGGCCATTGCCCTTCAACCACAACCCCCGTCCGGCATCGTAACGGGATGTTTCCGTGTCCGCGCCAAAGAAGTTCTGACTGAGAAAAGCGTCTTCGCTTCCGTCACCGTCATAATCGGCAACCGCAACTCCGAAGGCTGGCGCAAATTGCGCTTCGACTGGCAAGCTTGCCGTCTCGAATCGGCCGCCCCGGTTTAGAAAAACCATCGAATCCAATGTGGTCGCAAACCATTCCTTAGCCATCGCCATCTTGTCGCCCAACACCTCGCTCACCGACGCCGTGCTGAAAGCTCGATACGTTGGAAACCTCAGAGCCAAAAACGGCAGAGAGGGCGAGGCGGCATCCAAGGTGGCCCACGGAACCGCTTTCTTAAGCGCGCCGTCGAAGTAAGCCTCGAGCAATGCAATCGTTCGCTGGCTGGCGAAGTCGCCATAATAGACTCGAACCGGGTGACGCAAGTGGCGTTGATATTTTGTGTTCCGGCCAAAATTGGTGGCAATCAGATCCATGCGGCCGTCGCCGTCGAAGTCGCCAGCATTCACCCCATTCCACCAGCCCACAAACTGCGCTAACCCCAGGGCCTCCGTCATCTCCCGGAACCTCCCAGCCGAATTTCGGAACACTCGGATTGGGCCCCAATCACAAGCCAGAATTAATTCCGCAAAGCCATCGCCCTCCAAGTCGCTGAACACGGCGCCGCTCACGAGTCCGATCTTCTCAAACTGTGCGCTACTCTCCGGATCGAAGCGAAGTGTGCCTCCGTCGTTGCGGTACAGTCGCGACGGGACGGCTTCCGGATAACGTCCTGGCCGGGCCCTGCCGCTCACAAACAAATCCAAGTCCTCGTCGCCATCGATGTCACTCAGGGCTAACGCGCCGATGCTTGAACCTTCAATTTGCACAATAGCCTCGGCCTTTCGTGCGCTGACGTCGTACTGGCGAACCGACGATGCCGATGAAGGTTCTCCTTCATAATTGGCGCTGCCTGCCAAGATAACCGTTTGGCCTGGACCTTTCCGCCAGCCCATCACAGCGGTTTGGTCACGCAAGACCTCCTCAGCAAAGGGCGCTTCGGCCACATCCGTGAAACCACCTTGGCCTGTATTGCGAAAAACCGAAAGGCGTCCACCGCGTCCCGAACCGATGATCAAGTCATCCCAACCGTCCCCATCGAAGTCGAACCAAGCCACGCCCGGGCCAAGCTGACTTAACCGGCGCGGAAGCAACGGTTGGCGGGAAAAATCGTCAAAGGACATATCCACGTGGCGATGGCCAAGCAATTGGCTAACGTCCTCAAAAGCGGTAGCTGCGCTTGCCGAGGCGCGGGTTGAATCCTTTCTTTGACTGGACGCCTGCGACTCGGACAGACCTTCCCGCGGCTTCGCAGTCGCCGCCACGGTTTCGTCGATTTCGTAAATGCGATTGGCTTGCGCATCTTCGACGATACTCACGCCGCCGTTGCGCCAGGTCACTTCGATCTTAATTCTGTTGGTAACAGCTCCTGCGGCGAACACCCGCATCGTGTCATCGCAAGAAAGGTACCGCCCACCACAGATCATTTCCTGGCTTTGCGGAACTGCTCCGCCAAAGACTTTTACCTTGGCGCCGACGCCATGCACATTTTGCCCTTTGCCCTTCAGGCGAACAGCCACACGCGGGGCGCTCGCGTTGTTGCGATAGATTCCTGCCGCGGAATGGAGATTATTGACCACCACATCCAAGTCGCCATCGTTGTCCAAATCCGCCAGCGCCATTCCGTGCGAAATCCCGACGGTGTTGAAACCCCACTCTTCTCCGGTCTCGACAAAAGTCAGATC
>VHDE01000185.1 GCA_016871515.1 Verrucomicrobiota bacterium | reverse complement strand
CGCAACTGCAGCGGCTTGCACGAACCTGGTTATTCTGTTGCCAATTGGGCGCCAAATCAAAAATGCAGAACCTCAGGCTTTATGAGGCTTTATGGCCGTTCTTCCAATATAAAACCATCCTCTCCCAAGACGACGAGCAGACTTTCCCAAAAGGGCCCGTCTGTTCTTTGCTGTAGCGGCGTCTCGTAAGAGCGCCGGTGGCTCAGACCGCAAGAATGCGGCGCTCTCACGAGACGCCGCTACGGCTCGGACAGATACGCTCTTGCCTCGATGGAAGCATTCGGCAACCATCCCGCATCGCAACTATGAAACCTATCCTGCTCTTCTCCTTTTTAGGCGTCGTCCTTACAATTACACTTACATTCAACGCAACGGCTCAGGTAGCCGACGGAAAGCCAGCCAGCCAACAAGAGAAACGTTTCGAACTTCCCGCGACAGATGATGGACTTGCTGGCGCGGGCCCCATTCGCCGGTACGATTGGTTCCGCAAACTTTGGGCACAACGCCGCAGCGCGTGGGCTCAACGCCTTCAGCAGGATCAAGGCGCCTTCGTCTTCCTTGGTGATTCGATCACGCAAGGCTGGGGGGATAATATGGGCGGAAGTTTCGCCGGGATGAAAGCCGCCAATCGAGGCATCAGCGGCGACACGACACGCGGCGTGCTCATCCGTTTGCAGGAAGATGCGCTTTCGCTCCGTCCCAGCGGGGTGGTCATTCTTATCGGGACAAACGATCTCGAGGAGCAGGCCGATCCCGAGACCATCGCCGGCAACTTGAAACTCATTCTTGCCAAATTGAAGGAACACAACGCGAAGATGCCCATCATCCTCTGCCAAGTATTTCCCAGCTCGGCGACCATGAAACGGCCTGCCGACAAGATCAAAAAGGTCAACGAACTTTACGCTGGCGTGGTGAAAGGCGATGCTCAAGTTACTTTCATCGAAACTTGGCCACTGTTTGCGGACGGACAGGGTGACGCGAAGAAGGAAGAATTTCCCGACTTGTTACATCCGAATCAGGCTGGTTATGCGAAATGGTCCGCGGCTTTGCGACCGATTTTCGCGACTCTCGGCTTGCTTGAAACCGAGCCGGACAATTTCGCGCTCGAGCCGGGTTTCATCAGTCTGTTCAATGGACGCGATCTGACGGGTTGGGGATTTCGCACCAACAATTTCGACGGCAAAACCGCCAGCAACGATGGCCGTTACGTGGCGAAAAATGGACGGCTCATTGTTACGATGCCGTCCGAAGGACGCAGGATTCAGCAGCTCTGGACCACCCGCGAATTCCCAAAGAATTTCACGCTGAAGCTTGAGTTCCGCGCCACGCCAAACGCCGACAGCGGCATCTTCATTCGCAGGCCCCAACTTCAGTGCCGCGATTACCTCATCGCCGGACCTTACAAGGAGCTTAAGCAGTATAAGCCGCAGGAGTGGAATGAAATCGTCGTTACCGTGAAAGATGGTGTTGCGCATTCCGCGTGCAACGGCGAAATACTGGAAGCGGCGTTGAAAGTGCCTGACACCGGTCCCATCGGTTTGGAGGGTGATCGCGGCCAGATGGAATATCGTCGCATCCGTTTGCAGGAATTGCCGTAGTCATTCATCCTAGAAACCGCAGTTGTGACCACGAAAAACACGAAAGACACGAAATAAGAGAAGATTGCGAAGACCAGGGAATTCACTCGCTGAGTGAAATCAACTACTAACTGAAGTCCTTCTTTTTTCGTGTCTGTGGTGTTTTTCGTGGTTTGAATCGCCGCGTTTAGGTTCGCCAGGACAGGCGGGACGCCTGCCTACGGGTTTACAGCTTCACGACACGGACATTGCTGATGTCTGGGTCGCTTTGAATTTCGTCCAAGACCGTTTCAGGAGGCACGCTATCCAAGTTCAATACGGTGAGCGCTTTTCCGCCGACATCGTCGCGGCTCAGGCTCATGCTGGCGATGTTCACTTGGTGCTTGCCCATCAACGTTCCGATGTAACCGACAATTCCGGGGCGGTCCCGGTTGTTCATCAGAAATAAAACTCCGGACGGGACAATTTCAACCGGCTGGCTGTTCACGCGAACGATGCGAGGTTCGTTGCGCTTCCCAAAAAATGTTCCGCCTGCCGAGACTTTTTGCTCTCCCGAATAAACTGCGACGTGCAACCACTCGCTGAAATCGGTTTCTTCGTTCGACTTGATCTCTTCAACGAGCAATCCCAATGAATGCGCCAGCGTTCGGACGTTGACTTGATTAACGTCCTTCCCACCCGCCGACGCCAAGAAACCTCTCAAGACTGAGCGCGTGATGGGATCGCCCGGCAGTTCGGTTGCTTTGCCCCCGTACGTAACGACGAGGCGATCGTTTCGCTTCGGAGCTAACTGCGCGAGCAGCCGTCCCAATTTCTCGCCCAAATGCAAGTAGGGTTTCACGAGCGCATAGGTCCTCGCGTCGAGGTTCGGCAGATTGACCGCATTCCGTACGGCGCCGCTGATCAAGTAGTCGGTGATGGCTTCGGCGACTTCAATGCCGACATTTTCCTGCGCCTCCTCTGTGCTGGCGCCGAGGTGCGGGGTCATGATCACTTGCGGCAAATTGCGCAGAGGAAAATCGGGCGGCGGAGGTTCAGCCTCGTAAACGTCCAGTGCTGCGCCGGCCACTTGGCCACTCTGTATGGCGGCGGCCAAATCAGTTTCGTTGATGATGCCACCGCGAGCGCAATTAACCACGCGCACACCCTTCTTCATTTTGGCGAAGGCCGCGGCATTGACCATTCCTTTGGTTTCGTCCGTCATCGCTGTGTGGACAGTGATGAAATCTGAGCGCGTGTACAACTCGTCGAGCTCCACCAATTCCACCTGTAACGCCTTTGCGCGAGACAACGAGAGGAACGGGTCGCAGGCGAGGACGCGCATGCCAAAGGCGATGGCCCTCCGCGCCACTTCGCTGCCAATGCGTCCCATGCCCAGAACGCCGAGCGTTTTGTTGTAAAGCTCGACTCCTTGAAACGCCTTGCGATTCCACTCGCCGGCTTTCATTGACATATGGGCTTGCGGAATCTTTCGGGCCAGCGCCATTAACATCGAGCAAGCTAACTCGGCCGTGGAAATCGTGTTCCCGCTCGGCGTGTTCATCACCACGATTCCGCGTTGTGTGGCAGCCTCGACGTCCACGTTATCGACACCGACGCCGGCCCGCCCCACGACGCGAAGTTTAGGCGCGGCTTCAATGACCTTGCGCGTAATCTTCGTTTCAGAGCGGACCACCATCGCTTCGACTTCACCGACTAAAGGCAGGAGTTCGGCCTCGGCAAGTCTTTTCGGCAGGACAACCACAGTGAACTCGGGCCTCTGCTCGAAAAGCGCGATACCTTTCGGCGAAATTGGGTCACAAATCATTACCTTCATACCTGAATGAATAAATAAAGGCGCGCAGTGTAGGGTCGGCAATTTTTGGGGTCAAATGTCAATGCGCTATCAGCCGAAGTTGCTTTTGGCGCATGAGCCATTTAAGTTGCCCCTGAGCTCCCCAAGCGGGAATTTCAACATAGGCCGCGCCTCCTTTATCGAGAGGCATCCCGGCAGCGTTGCGGGCGCCGATCAATCGCGCGATGTGCTCGGACAAACTCGGTTCATGGCCGGCCAGAAAAATTCTCTCGTCCAGCTGGCACGATTTCAATGCCCGAATGAGCGCGGCTGAGCCGGCTTCATTCTTAAGCGCGTTAGCAATCTCCACCTTCTTGCGGAAGCGCATTGCCTTCGCGACGATCTGGGCCGTCTGTTCGGCGCGGACAAGCGGACTAGTAAGGATACGATCCGGCTTTACGCCTAATTTCCTCAAGGCGGCGCCAAGGATGCGAGCCTCCTGTTTTCCCTCGTTCGTTAGCTCGCGCGCGGCGTCCGTGGTGGCTTCATCGACGGCGGTCGCGTGCCTGAGGAAATATAGTTTCATAACCCTAGTCCCTGCGAGGGATGCTTCCCTTCTATCTCCGGAACAGCCAAAAAAGCAACGTTAGAATAAGGCTGAGCAGCAGGCAGGTTACGATGGGAAAGTGGAAACTGAAATTGCCCTTTGAATAATGGACGTCGCCAGGAAGCCGGCCCACCCAACTCTTGCCAAAGCCGAGCCACAGAACGACACCAACCGCAGCGATAATCAATCCGAGAAAAAACAAATATTTGCCGATCTCATTCATGCCTTTTTAGAAACGGCCATCACAATCCAAACGGCAGGACGGGCTGCCGCCGAGCCGTGATCCCGCTTCGGTCCTATTCGGTGAGGCAGGGACGGCGCGCTGTCCTGCTCTCCGCAAAATCGCGCAACGCAACAACTCTTGGATGCATCGCCTCGCTCGGACAGCGCGGCGCGCCGTCCCTGCCTGGCAAAATGCGAACAGCATCTTTTTCATCGAGTCCACCGTCTTAATCACATAACGTCTGACATTCAATTAAGCATCTCATTTTCTTTATGCCAACAATTGCGCTTCTCGGAACCATGGACACTAAAGGCGAAGAATTCGGTTTTGTCGCCGAACAAATTCGACAACGCGGCCACAAGACTTTCGTGATCGACGCCGGGATTCTGGACGAACCCAAACTGAAGCCAGACATGCCCCGCGAAGAAGTGGCCGCTGCGGCTGGCATCGACTTCTCCACGTTGCGAGGGAAGCAAGACCGAGGCGAGGCTGTCAAAGTAATGTCTCTGGGCGCACCGATTGTCCTGGCGCAGCTCGCGCAGGAGAAAAGAATCGACGGCGTGATTTCACTCGGTGGCGGAGGAGGAACGGCCATTGGCACATCGGCCATGCGGAATTTGCCGATTGGTTTTCCGAAGCTCATGGTTTCGACGCTTGCGAGCGGCAACACTTCACAATACGTCGGAGTGAAAGACATCGTCATGTTTCCGAGCATCGTCGATATCGCCGGCCTCAATCGGATTTCGCGGCAGATTTTGAGCCGAGCGGCCGGCGCGATTTGCGGCATGGTCGAGGCCAAACCTCCCGCGGTCGAAGACAAGCCAATCATCGTCGCCAGCATGTTCGGCAATACCACCGATTGCGTGCAATACGCGCGGCGAATTCTCGAGGATGCCGGTTATGAAGTGCTGGTCTTTCATGCCACGGGGTCGGGCGGGCGGACGATGGAATCGCTGATCGAATCCGGAATGGTCGCGGGTGTTCTCGATGTGACCACGACTGAATGGGCGGACGAATTAGTGGGCGGATTTCTGAGCGCTGGACCGACTCGTTTAGAGGCAGCGGCAAAACACGGTGTCCCGGCCATTGTCACTCCAGGTTGC
>VHDE01000184.1 GCA_016871515.1 Verrucomicrobiota bacterium | reverse complement strand
TCGGTCACCTCAATCATGCGCGCCTGCGAAAAGGGACAGCGCAAGAAATACTGGATGAGGCGCTGGATTCCCGCGCGGTCGCCCGCCTCCAAGCGCACGCTCTGGTCCACGCTGAAGCCCGAATGTTTCCAGGAACGGATGTTGGCGACGACCTCGTCGTCGCTGGTGGCGTGGTCGAGCACGTCGGCCGGGCCTTTGGTGAAGATGCTGTTCCGCCTACGCCGAAGCTTCGGCGGACAGGCGCGCTGCGGGTCGGTGTTGGCGGTGAGATGGAAGAGCACTTCGCTGGTGTTGTGCACGTTCACGTCGGCGTCACCACCACGATGTATTTGGTAAACATCACCTGCCTGCCATAGCCTTGGCGCAGGCGGGTCTGCCCCATGCCCCAGAGGCCGTGCATGATTTTGTAAGCTTGCATCGGGTAGGTCTTCTTGATGCTCACGAAGACGAGGTTGTGGAACACGCCTTCCGCCGGCAGCGCGATGTCCACGATCTCGGGGAAGTTCATCTTGAAGATCGGCAGGAAGAGTTTCACGGACGCGCCCCCCATGTAGAAATCTTCCATCGGCGGAATGCCGACGATGGTCGCGGGATAAACGGCGTCTTTGCGGTGCGTGATGGCGGTGACGTGAAACACCGGATACGGCTCGGGCAACGTGTACTAGCCGGTGTGGTCGCCGAACGGGCCTTCGTCGCGCAGCGGCTCGGTCGGGTCAATGTAACCTTCGATGACGAAGTCCGCGTTGGGCAAAACAGTTTTCGATTCGGGCAAAATCTTTTCAAGGCTCGGCCAAATCGGTGAAACACTCGGTTCTCATGCCAATTGACGGAACAAGTTCAACGAACGACTATTTACGGCAATGAAAAATCAAACTGAATTCTCAAATGAGGCAACGTGTCTGCAACTTGCCAACGGTGATTTCGAAAGTGCCAAGCAAATCGCCATTGAGGCGATTGCGGCTGGCTATGAGCACGAACGTGAATCTGGTTCATGGCTGCGCGACAAGCAGAACCTCTCGTGGGGCGACCTTCAGCAACTTGTTTACGACAAACCGAGAGCGCTTTGGTTTCATGGACTTGAACTGGCCGCAAGGGCGGCACAACCGCAGCGCTAGTGGCGCGAAACGTCCGCTTCAAGCGCCGAAAGATTGCAGTGCCAAAACCTGTGTTAGCTTTCCTTTCGCGACAGGCACGTACCCACCTGTTTAATTGGGATCAGAAGTCCCGGAGTTAAGTTTGTGGCGGTTCGTTCTGTCGCTGGCGGACGGTGGTGCAAATCGCCGTCCGCCACCAATGTTCTCATCGGCGGCGGGGCTGCATTTCCACAACCGAACACCTTATCTCACGAATCTCCTTTATCTCATCTAAGCTGAACTCGGCTTGGTAGCTGGCCTCGATAGCGTTCCCGTAAAGGAAATAAAAACCACCATTTTCCACTATCGTGCGGACAAACGGTGAAATCTCGACGGTCTTGTATTCACCTTTGTGCGACACGTGCAAGAACCACAATGGAGCATCGTTTCCACCAGGATTGTAATAGGAGCTGTTTTCAAGAATGTCTGTCAGAGGGATTTCTTCGTTACGCACGACCTTATCTTCAGCTCCGATGAAAGTGATTTTCACCGCCTGTCTCCGAGCCAGTGCCGCATTGAAGACTGGGGCAGTGCTGTCGCGATCTACGACATACCACTTCCAGCGTCGTGTATCGGCGGTAGTGCTCCGTCCGACATTCAGCATCACCAGCAGTTCACTCTGATCATCAAACTGGACTTGGCCTGCTCCGCCCATGATGTATTGACCCTCGTCCCAAAGAGGAAGTCTTTTGACCGGCGTTAGTCTCGCGTTGCTGAAATCTGCACCGCTCGCTTTTGCTCTTTCCGTAATCTCACTGTTACTTTTTCTCTTTGCCGTGGCATCGAGAATTTCCCGGAGTTTCGGCAGCACATTCTCTTGGTATGCCTTGTAATCGAAACCAACGACCACAGTCCACATCGCCTTAACACCCGCATCGTTCTTCTGGACGATTCTGGGCTTTGGGTCAGCGACGGTCGCGGTGAGTATATTCACAGGTAATCCATCCAATGCTTTTTCCAAAAGCTTTGCCGCATTCTTTTCAGCGTCCAATTTCGTCACTACTTCTGCGAACAACGACTCCCCTTCGATCTTCGCAACGGAAATTTTCTCTTCCTTCAACTTTTCGATGAGTTGTCTCCGCTTCACCACCGCCTTGATTTTGACCTCATAAAGGCCATCGTCACGTTTGCCTTCTTTCACGCGGTCGAACTTTTCCACAAACCCGTCGCTGTAAGTCAGGATTTGATCTTTGATCACGTCCTCATTCTTCACGACGGTTTCCGCGTCCACGATCAATCCGACTGCCTGTTCGACGGCGTTTCTAAACGCATTCCGTAGAGACTTGTCGGCGTCAACACCAACTCCCGTCGCCACAACCACGGTCGTTGCCGATGCAGCCGCGCTGGTTTTTTCCTGAGCCACAAGCGGCAGGCCGAAAAGAAGCGTTCCGATTCCGATGGCAAAGGTGAATTTCATAAAGCGACAGGTTCAGTCCAATACTTTTCCCAAAGCGTAGAAGAAGAGCATTCCGTCGCCGCTCCTCCACGAGCCAACCTCGTCGAGCGATTTTAGAACCCCGCCGACTTTGGTGCTGGTCATCTCGTCAATCGTTTTGAGCACGTTGAGGCTTTTCTTTTGGCCCTCGACAGCAATCGTCGTTTTCTCGACCAGTTTTTCTTCCGCGACCACTTTGGTTTGTTCGGCAAAAGCAACGGCTGCCTTTTGGGCCTGCACTTTGCCGACCTTCAACTGCCGAAGTCTTTCCTGACTGCTGTTACCTCGGACATCGGTCACGCCGACGGTGAGAAAGTAGAGGCGGCCGTCGAACTGAACAAGACTCGCCCCGCCATTCTTCAGGAGCAGCGGCTGGCTCAAGAGGACAGGCTCGAACGCTTTCTCAACGCTCGCCTCCGTTATCGGGACGGTGGCCGTTGTCGGCCAACGCCGACGGATTTCCGTTTGGAACTTTGCTGCCGTGTCGCTCCGGTGCGTCCTCTCACACAGCACCACCAACGAATCCAAAAGTTGACGGCTTGGCTTTTCGGTTTCGAGATACAAATCGTAAAAATGACGGAGGCTGGCTTCGTAGTCCCGTTGTTTCAGGCAAAACTGGCCAAGCCCTTCCAAGGCTTCGATCCGTGACTCTCCTTTGACGCCGGAGTCGAGATTCACGTGCCAGCTTGCCGCTCGCGCGAAGGCCATTGTTTCGCCGTCTTGAATTCCACGCTCTGTGAGCGCCGCAAATCTTCCCGCCGCCTCGCGGTATTTCCCGGCTTCAAAAATAGCGATGGCGGCAAGCCGCGCTTTCCTAGGATTGAAAACAACTTGGACCTGAACGCCGGATTTCTTGGCAAGGCCGACGAGGTAAAGGTCGCTCTTGCCTTCGAGTCGGTATGTTGCGGCGGTTTGAAAGCCAGTGATCTCGCCTTTGAGGTCGTAAGACTCTGCATCGTATTCGGCGCTCTTTCCCAGCGCGGCTTGCTTCAACATGAGAGCTTTAGCGTCGTCTTCGGCAAAATCGCGCTCCACGCGCTTGCCCTTGTTCTTGCCCAGCGCGTCAATCTCTGTCGAGTGCCCTGTGACAACCCAATAGTCGCCGATCTCCCAAAACCCAGTCCCTTGATACGCTTCACCGGGAACGAATTTGGCGAGCGCGTCGTCTCGCAAAAGCACGTCGGCGCAGAACAGGGGCGCGGGACTCGACAGGAGCACGACCGAGCACAGGGCGGCATACTGGATTGCGCGACGCAAAGAAGTCATTTCAAGAAATCATCAATGTCTGGATTCGTTTTCTTTTCTGGATTCGGGCTGTCCTTGTCCGGTGACGATTTCGCACCGGACGCCTTTTCGCCGGGGGTCACGGGATTTCCCGATAGTGCGCCCGCCACCATGTTCGCTTGCTCGATAGTCTTTTGTGAGAGGCCCATCACCAGCACGTATTCCTTCTCATTTGTGACTTCCGATTGAAGCACGATGAAGCCCTTGAACACCGCCACCGATGCTGACGCGTAGCCTTCGGTGTTGACCTTGATTTCCTCCGCTTTCTGATTTCGGATTGTCACCTTGTTTCCGGCTGCGTCTTTGGAGCTTTCGCCCTTGGTGATGATAGTCGTGATCTTGGACTGCGTTTCGGCGAACGCGCAATTCTCGTTGACCCATTGGGACAGCAGGCGCTTGCACTGGATTTCCGCCTCCTTTCTTCCAAGCCGCTTGCCCTTTTGAGCGCCAAGCACGTCTTCAATCTCGACTGTGGCTTTGACCACAAGCGATTTGAAACTGCCGTCCGGATTCGTTTTCACCTTGAGGACTCCATCGGGCAAGTCCTTCATTTCTTTGTCCACACTCGCGCTTTTTGGTTCGTCGAGTTGGACTTTTTCGTCCTTTGGTTCTCCGAGAGCGACCTTGTCGTCACCTCGCGCAACGCTGCAGATGGACGCTGCAATCAGCACACAGACAACTGCGTTTTTAGTTTTCATAGAGAGGAGTTTTGAGGAGTTTTGTTTTGGGCATTTTTTACCAAACATTCAGGAACAGGAACAGGGGAAAATCGCATTGGCAGGTTCAGCTTTTTAGCAGGTTCTCAATTCGCGCTTTCACTGCTTCGTCCATCCGAATCAACGGTGGCCACGGCCTTTTGAATCCTTCACCCGCGAGCTTACGCGTGGCGTCAATTCCCAGCTTTGTTCCAATCGCGATTTCAGAGGTTGCATGGTCCAAAACATCGGCTGGCCCTTTGGTGAAGATGCTGTCGCGTTGCGGGTCGGTGTTGGCGGTGAGATGGAACAGCACTTCGCTGGTGTTGTGGACGTTCACATCGGCGTCCACCACCACGATGTATTTGGTGAACATCATCTGCCCCATGCCCCAGAGGCCATGCATGATTTTGTAGGCCTGCATCGGGTAGGTCTTCTTGATGCTCACGAAGACGAGGTTGTGGAACACGCCTTCCGCCGGCAGCGCAATGTCCACGATCTACTAATAGGAATTTGCTTTTTCATGGCGGGAACCGAGCCTGACCGTTCCGGGGTATTATCGCAAGAAATTAAACCCTTCAGATGCGACGCAGTAAGGATTCCCGCCTTGGGCGGCCTCCGGAGGCCGCCCAAGGCGGGAATCCTGCCCCCCAATCCCCGGAGAAGAGTGCTGGAAACCCGAATTTTGACCCCACGCCGACACAGGGGAGCCTCAAGCTGTCCGCAACGTTTCTCGAAACCCGATGCGGGCGCCCCGCTTTTGACCTCGTTCAACCT
>VHDE01000183.1 GCA_016871515.1 Verrucomicrobiota bacterium | reverse complement strand
CTCGAGTGGGCGGCTTCGTTCAACCGGGGAATGCAGAGAACACGGGAGACCGCTGCTTGGCCAACACCTCCCTCATCGTTTCAAACCCTCGATTGGCCTCCTCCCGCGTTCTCTACATTCCTTTCTCCTGTTAGGCGCTTCGTTCATGCGTGCGAAGCGTGCCGCGACGCAAATAGAGAGCGGCGGTGAAATGTGACGGCGACTGCAAGGCCGACAAACAAGCAGAGGGCACTGACGAAGTATGTCGTGTGAATGAGGTCAAACCAGCCGCCGACAGAGTTCAGGAATGGAGCCCACTCCTGCATCTCCGGCGACACTGGCGTTGGCGGGAAGTTCACGGGGTCGAGGTAGTAAAAGACAACGGCAGTGGCGACCGAAGTAGCGACTACAAGTAAGAGGCTGACTCCAAAACGTCGGAGTGCTCGCCGAAAAGTGAGGCCGATGCCAGCTAGAAGGATAGCGGCAACTATAATGTCGTAGGACGAATAGGCCCAGTCAGGCGTGGAGCGGATCATGTTGATGATCGTGTTCATGGATTTGGGGTGGGTTGCCGGTTGCTTGTGTTTGCTTCGGCTTTTTCGAGGCGCGCCGAAGCGCCTAACGACCAAGCTCAGCGACCGCCGCCGGAAACGCCCGGTCGGCTGCAACAGTCGCTGACAAATCACCCGAACTGTCCAACTGCCCAGCGGGGCGGCGGTTCGCTGCAGCGCTCTGGTTAGCCGTCTTTAGGTTCACTGTTTCTTGGGTGTCTCTGTTTTCTTGGGCTTTGTGTGCCAGTCGCGCATGGTCTTGTTGTAGGCGTCAACTTCAGCCACGAACTGGCTGGTAACCACGCATCCGGCGACAATCTGGACGCGATAGCCGGTGTCCTCGTCCACCAGCGGCTTGCCGTTTGACCACGGCTCGCCGAAATACAAGATGCGAAGTTCTCCGGCCTTGATGTCCTTGGTGGCTGTCGCAGCACCTTGAAGTTTGGCAGCTTCAATGTCCTTGGGGCTGCTGTTAGTGCCCATCTCGGGACTGATGATGGGGGACTTCTCTCCGGCAAGGGCCGGGCTCGCAACCGCCGCGATGGTCAACATGGCGAGCAAGGTAATTGATTTCATAATGTTTCGACGGGACATTGTGTGTGATGCTCCGATGACGGCTAACAGTGATTCGTCCGCCTATTGTCCGTCTTTAAAGGCGGCATGGTCGCAGATTACTCTTGCTTCCTGGCCTCAGCAACAAATACTTAGCCGTATAGGAGGGTTACCTATGGAAAAAGCAAAGGCTGAAGTGTCACACCTTGTCACAGTTGGCGGACCTAGCGTCCTTCCCAGTTCCACCAGGAAAAATCGGCCGCATACCTGCAAGCGACAACCGGAATTGATGCTCGGTCAGCAAGATCAATCAATGCCCTATACGACGGATGGCTTGCATATTGCGGTGCGGCCATTTCGTTCTTGTATTCGACCAGGCAACAAACCCGCCCGCGATCAAACTCGACCATGAGAAAATCAACGTCCACAGCCGGGCAATCGAATCCCCATTGCCGATGACGCAAACTTATTTTCTCATCTCGCCATCCTGTGCGCTCAGGTGTTACTTGACTGATAAATTGGCCTTTACTCGTATCAGGGTGTTATGAACGGCAGACGCATCTACGTCACAACCGATGAAGCGACGATTGAGCGCGAGTGAAACGATCGCCGTTGTGCCTCCACCTAGAAACGGGTCGCATACAAGTTGTCCCGGCTTGGTCAACCGTTCCACCAAGTCCGCCATTCCGCTCTCGCTCTGACCCCAATGATGGTGCCTCTTGTCGTTATCGTTCACATCGCTGCGGCAAACATCACCGATCCATTCTGCTGCGGTTCCGAAAAGCAAAATCGGCTTCCAGAATGTGTTTACTTTCTCCGGGAACTGTTGCACCGATTGCCCTCCCGGCATTAAATAAGCAATGGTCCAACGATACCGCAAATGCTCGCATAGCCGCCGCATTACTTCCGGCAGATAGCTTTGCCCAACCATTACCGCCACGAGCGGAAGACCTTTGCACGCCGCCGCCAGTTCACTAAACACCGGCAAGAATTGTTCAGGATACGGCGGGTCGGTAACGACGGCATCTGGCTTGATACCGGAAGCGAACAGTGCGGCGCATGAACAGTGGCGCACGTCGCACACTTCGAGTAAGGACTTCTCTTTATCCGCCGCGATTGACTTTGCGGCCTCTGCTCCATCTCCTTTTGTTCTTGTTGGGCCGCAATTTCCCTTTTGGCCATAGCGATTGATAGCTTCCCGGCTTTGATCTTCTCGAATCGTTCCGGATCAGCCTCCTTGATCGCCTTGGCTTCGGCCACCATTCTCCGGCTTGCTCCGGTTTGATTTGCGCTTTCGGCTAGTGTGTCAGTCTTTTTCTGCAAAAGTGCAATCTGCACTTTTGCCTTTTGCCCGCCGCGCCGACAATCTCGCTCAATGGATTCGACTTCTGACGGGTCGAGTCCTCCGAATCCATCTTCCGCGCGCCGCACGGTTGAAAACGCCTCATTGGCTGTATGCAGTTCAACGAACAGTTGCCCTCCTGCGCCTTGTTTTGCCGCAATGGACCGCTTCAGTGGCAGCACCGCTTCGGCTTCTTTACGTAACGCAGGAAGCAATTCTACCGCTATGGCTGCCGCTTGTGACGGCTGCAACTGCCGACGTTTGATGTTCACTGCTACAATGAACGCAACCGGACTGTCGCCGGAATACTCAATAAAGCGCGGTTCAACTCCGGCCATCTTACAAGCTTCGATTCGGTTCCGACCGTCAAGAAGCGTGTCACCCTGCCGCACGCATGGGTTCAGCAATCCTTGCTTGCGTATGCTCTCCGCCATCTCCTTCAACTCCGAATCCGAGAGCATTGGAAACAAACTGGCAACTGGATGTATTTGCCTGGCTCTCATTGTCTCACTTTTTTTCGGTGCTCTTTGCTGGTTTTCGCGCCTGCAAGATTCGGGATGTGATTTCGTCCACGTCAGCCTTTGAAAGGTCTTCAAGGATTAAACAAAGTTCCGCGTCGAGCTTTTGCGCAATCTCAGCAACGGTCGCGGGCAGTCTCAAAATACGTTGGCGCGCTTCGATCACCACTTGTTCCCACGCGGCAATTGCGTCGTTGATCGTAATGGTTTCTCCGCGTTCGCGGCCTAACGCCAAGCCCTCGCGTTCCGCTTTGGCGCACAAATAGCGCAGCTTGGCGTTGCCAATCTCTGGCGGGTCCTTGCGAGTGTCTGCCGCGGCCAGCAGCTTGGTAATGGCCGCCGATAGCTCGTAGAGATTGGTGGCACCTTCGGTTTTTACCGGTGCCAGATCGCCAAGGTCTTTTTTCACGCGACGCCGGTCTAAGCCGGAGAGAGCGCTCAAGGCGTTCACGGAAACGGGTTCATTCACTTAAGCTTTTCATTTGTTGGGTTGTGGTGGTGCATCACGGTTTTTCGCCTATCTCTAGAAACTGTATGCAGGTCACCAAGCCCTCGGGCGTACAGGCGCAGGAAGGACCCGCCACGGCGTCGAGCCATGCTTGCAGCATAAGTACCGTAGGAATATCTGGAGGGTGAGATGTACACGTCTCCGTCTCCGAGCACATTTGCTTAGCATTTGCTTTACATTTGCTAAGCAACTCCAGTTAAGAAGGTTCTGGGAATTTACTCGCCGACCTTGTTTGCTGCTTGGTAAATGGGCCACCACCGTTTCACGCCCTCCGAATGGCTTTCAAACCCGCCCTGGTCAAAACCGCCTTGGCGGCGCGAGGCGATCCAATTCGTTACGTCGGTCTCGATCTGCTCCTCCAGCGCCTGCCCCTTCAAGAAGCCTTCAGCCATTAGCACCTCTTTTACTTCGGTGCGCACGAATTCCCGATAAAGCTTCTCGCGGTCATACTCGTATTTTACGGGGAATGCGATGCGAAGAAAATCGCGGAGCGAAACCGGAAATTGTGTTGGAAGGTTCATGACCTCGTTGGTGTAAGCGCCCAAAACCTTTTGCAATCTTCCGGCGCGACTATGTCCTTATAATTTTCTTCGAGAATCCGAGCGGAGTTGCCGAGCATTTGCGCGACGTCATGCGCGTTTCGATGGAAGGCCAGAAGGTAGCTCGCTGCGGTCTTTCTCAGGATGTCCTGATGCCATTCGATTTGGGCGGCCTCACATATCCTTGCGCGATTCCGTTTGATTGTACTCTTGCTTGGCGCAATGAATTCCGAAGCAGGGCCAACGTTCAGGGTTTTCAGCCAGGCTTTGCCGGTTGGATGAAGCTGGACAAGGCGACGCTCGCGAACCTTTGCCGCTGCTGAGTCAATTCGGACGCGCCCCTGTTTAGCATCGATGTCGCCCCAAACGAGCTTTTAGATTTCTTCCGGTCGAATGCCGCCGAACATGCCCAGAACAACGTAGGGCAAAAAGTCTGGCGTTCGGTCAATGCACGCCTTCAGTAGAGCCTCGGTTTGCGCCGGCGTTAGGATAATCGGTGGTTTCTCATCGATGCGGATATTGCCAACCCGCAGGCAAGGATTCTCTTTGACGTAGCCACGGCGCCAGCACAGGTCAAACATAGCGCTGATGCGACCGAGATTGCTCTTACGCGTGCTCTGCGCTTCGTTGCGCCCGTCAAACCATGATTCGATTTCGACAACGCCAAGGCGATCTACAAACATTTCCGACCGGCCAGCGATGAAGCGGCTTAAGTAATTCTCCAGAGATTGAATATAACGCTCGCGCCGGTTCTCGGTGCGCTTGGCAGCAAGAGTCTCTTGCAGAGCCTCGGCGAGCGTGCGCCGCTGAAAGGGTGTAGCGTCGAGTTTTCCCGTCTTGAAGGCTTCCCATACTTGGCGAAGCGATACTCTCTCTCGCCTCGCTTCGGAATAGACAGCCATGAGCTCGTTGCGCTCCTCGCCCGAAAGGTCAATCCAATCGTCACCACATTGTCGCCGCTGCGCTTTCAGACCGTCAGCCTCGGCTTGGGCGAGGTCTTTGGTTCGAAACCACTTTCGGACACGTTTGCCACCGCTGTAATAGTCCAGAACCCATTCAGTGCGCTCTCGGCGGTTTAGCTTCCGGATTTTCATGGCCTTAATGGTGCCCATTGGCACCCATTAAGGTCAGGCGCGGAAACGTAACAAGTCGTTACGATGACGCGCCAACTTGTGAAGCTGGCGAAAGATTGAATAGCCACGAAACCCTTGCAAACATTAACGAAAACTGCTGCCAGCCGATGGCGCCTTAATGGTGGAGCCGAGGGGACTCGAACCCCTGACCCCCACAATGCCATTGTGGTGCTCTACCAACTGAGCTACGACCCCATTAAGCGGAGGGCAATTTAGAATGACCCCTCTGTTTGTCAAAGACA
>VHDE01000182.1 GCA_016871515.1 Verrucomicrobiota bacterium | reverse complement strand
CAACCTTCGGTATTGGGCGGTTGGTTAGACCTTTCCATCTAGTTCTTTCGTTCTAAACTCTGGCGCAACTTGCCACCAGACTTGGGGGACTTTCACCCCCGCCTACGCACGCCTTCTCTGGGCGCACTGGAGTTTGGACATTTTTCTCCCGGACGGAGAGTCTGATAATAGCCCGGCAGTTGACTGCCGGGTTTCCAGTTCGCGATTGCATTAAGTCCCGGAAGGGACGGTTGAATCTGGTTCATGTCAGTTGGTATTTCCACTGGGTTTTTAGCACCAAAGAACGCCGCCCACTAATCATGGCCCTTGCAGGAAAGGCTGGAAAGGCTCTGGCCATTTCTGGGTGGCATGGCCCGCGAGAACAAAATGAGAGCTCTGAAGCTTTTGAGTTCGATCCTGTCGCTTGGGAAGCCAAGCGCCTGGATTGATGGAGGCGCCGCGGCGCTTAGCTTACGGCTGGACTACGCGATAAAACTTCTTGTCGTTGGAGGCGTTGCCGGCCGCAACACGAAGGCCATTGGCCGTTTTTTGGAACGTTGCGCCTGTCACCAATTGCCAGCTCTTCAAGTCCGCGCTTTCCTGGAGTTGATGCTGCCCATCCGGATTTGGGAAACGAAGTCAATCGTCACACGGTCGCCTTCCTTGTTAATGTTTACTGCTCTCAAGTTCGCGCCTGCCACAATCTCGAGGCTGCCTGGCGCGCCGATGAGCTGCCATTGATCGGTTTCGGCGTCATCGGTGAAAGCGCCCTCAGCGGCATAGATTTCGTAGTGCGCGGCTCCAACGCGTTCCCAGGAAATAAACTCGATTTCATAGGCGCCCGCTGGAATGCTTCTGAGAATCCCCCGCGTATTGCTGTCGCCGATGTTATTTTGAGCAACCATAAATTCCGGGAAGTTATCGTCCCGCTGTCCCGCCCCGCTCACGCTCTCGAACGTTCGCCCGATGAAGCGGAGGCCGAAGCCCTCATCGGTATGGACACCGATGGTCCAATCACCACTTCGGGGAATTCTTACCTTGGCACGGGCAACGCAATCGGGTGTAGTGTCGAGATGCCGTCAAGAGGCAAAACAGCCAGACGGCCAGCTTGGCTCTTGCTTGGCTTTCGAAACCACGGTCGGACTTCCGTCACGGTCCGAAATCATCCTTCTTGTCCGGGAAGAATCGGGTTAACCTTTGTCTAAGCTTAAGCGATCGATCATGACCTTTAATGCGTGGATAGTCTTGCTCGTTTGCCCACTCTTGGTGGCCGTGTACTATTGGATTCGGTTGTTTGAGGACGAGCCAGCAGAATCGAGGTGGCCTCTGTTTATTTGGCTCGGCAAGGGCGTCATCCTTCCGGTCATTGTTTGGTTTGGCTTTAACTCAGGTCTCGTGTCTGGATTGGCGCCCTTGATTCCCGAGATCGCCGTGGCACGGTCGAGCGGGATTGCCTGGGCTGCGGCAACATTAAGCGCCGTTGCGCCGGGATGGGCTGCGATCGGTTCGTTTTGGGCGGCACTAACGCTGGGCTGGCTGGCTGCGCTGATCGTTCGGCGGACGGATTTTCGAAAGAATTTCGGAAGTCTGACCCTTTTTGGGGTAGTCATCATTGGCCCGTTTGCCGGCTTAGTCCTCTATTTCAATGGCTGGGCCAGTTCCGGAATCGCCGCAACGATGGTATTGGCGCCTGTCGTTCACTGCACAATCCCATTGGTTCAAAAAAAGAAAACTCATCCGGTCTACTCCCGAGCCGTTGCCAAACTTAAACTCGGGAAATATTCCGAAGCCGAAGTGGCCGTGCTGCGCGAACTGGAGAAATCCGAAGACGATTTCGAAGGCTGGATGATGCTGGCCGATCTTTACGCGAATCAGTTCAATGATGTGACGGAAGCGGATCACACCGTGCGCGAGCTTTGCCGGCAGCCAAACATCACAGGCGTGCAAGCATCCATCGCGTTGCATCGGCTGGCTGACTGGCATCTAAAACTGCGCGATGATCCAGTGGCAGCGCGTTCCGCACTTGACGCCCTTTGTGAAAAGCTGCCTGGATCGCATTTCGCGCACATGGCCCAGCAGCGGATTCGGCAGCTGCCCTCGACGCGTGAAGAGCTGCAGGAACAACGCAAGAGCAAGCCCATTCAGCTGCCGGCTCTGAGCGACCGCATGGACGAAGGCAATGACGCACCAAAGCTTGAAGTTGATGAACAGAGCGCGGCCGGCCTCGCCAATCAATGCGTCGAGAAGCTTAAACGCAATCCGAACAACGTTTCCGAAAGGGAAAAGCTGGCGCGGATTCTGGCTGAGCAACTGGGCAAACCGATTCTGGCGATCGAGCAATTGGAATTGCTGATCGGCATGCCTGAGCAACCCGCGTCGAAAGCGGCAGAGTGGTTAGGTCTGATCGGAGTTTGGCAATTGAATTATCGGCACGATAAAGACGCAGCCAAAAAACTCTTCGAACGATTGATTCGCGAGTACCCGCAAACTGCGCAAGCGTTCGCAGCTCAACGCCGGCTCAATTTGTTGGACATGGAACAAAGGATTGAGCGGGCACGATCGGTTGGAAGCGTGGCGCTCAAGGCTTGAAAATGCGCTGGACAGTCCTTGGACGCCTGGAAGGTCGAGAATTGCTGCGGACAGGAATGTCCGCGCTCCGTTCCCAATGCATGTCCAAAAGAATGGCGACTTGCCATGAGCCGGTCGTGGTAGGACAGGCGTCCCGCCTGTCCAGCATTTGCGTACGCCAAGAGCAGGACAAGCGAGGTGCGCTGTCCTACGGCGTTCATGAGCGCAATGCTATTTCTTGGCGGCGTTGATGTCGGCCAGCAGAGCCGCCAGGCTATTGAGCGGCGTTTCGGGTTCCGGAGGAGCTGGGTTCAATACCTGGCGAAGGTATTGAATGGCGTCTGAAATGTGTTGCACCGAACGGGGCAAGGTCGCTCCGCACGCGTTGGCATGTCCGCCGCCCTGAAGTTTTTCCGCGACCTTGATGGCATCGCCGTTGCGGCTGCGAATGCTGGCGATGATGGTTCCGTTGCCCTTTCTGAAAAGAGTGATCAGCACCGCGTAGGGTGTATCCTGACGTTCGAGCAACTGATGCACGATGAGATTGAGATTGCCGATAACGGCGTCGACGAACGCTGCTTTCGGACTGAGTTCGGTAATATTTGCTTTGCTCCATTCGTAGCCAAGGGGATTCTCGACGCGTCGTTTCACGGCCATCACTTCGAGGAGCGGATGATCGAGCAGACGTTCCAAGGCTCCTTCAATGAGTTCGTAGAGGTTCCAGAACTGATAAGTTTTCACCAGGCTTGCGTAGTCGTTGGCAATAACGAAATCGGGGTCTTGATCCAGAAAGAGGTCAGCGACATTGCTGAGATGCACCAAGCGGTCCAATTTCGGCGTCCCTAACCCATGCTCCCGGCAGAGTTCGTAGCAGAGCAAGCCGGCCGATTTATTCACGTCGTGGACGAGGATGGCTTTCTTCGCGGGGACTTCGGTGGTGTGATGATCGATAACAACCCAATCTGGTCGATCCACGGGGCTTTCAAAGGCCATATCTGCCACCCAAGCGGATTTTTCGGGCAAGCTGCGCTGCCGCCAATTGTGGTTGTGATAGGCCTCCAAACGGACATCAACGCCAAACATTTTTCGAGCGAGGCGCTTTAACAGCAAACCGGAGACGAATCCGTCCAAGTCGCTTTCGTGAGTGATGATAACTTCGGGTCTCGGTAAGGACAACATGCTAGAAAACAGTAATGCAATTTATCGGCTGGTGCCAACAGGCAAATCGCTGCCAGCAGCACGCTCGGAGTGCAGCGTTCGTGAGACGACGTTACTTTCCGAATGCATAAAGATGCTTGGCGGTGCGAATATACAACTTGTCGTCGGCGATCGCGGGCGTAGCGACGATCCGCTCGTTCAGTTGATTTCTCGCTCGGACTTCCAATGCATCGCCAGCTTTGAAAACGGTCACTGTGCCGGATACCGACGCCGCATAGAGATGTCCGTTCGCGGCGACGAGAGACGCACTATACTGGCCAAGCGTTCCCAGCCGCTCCTGATAAAAAATGCGTCCATCCTTCGGTTCAAAGCACGAAACAAGGCCGCCGTCTCGGACGGTGAATAGCCGGCCTTGATAAAAGATCGGGGAAGGAATTTCGGGCAGACCCCGCTGAGTTTTCCACACGACGTGTGTGGCAGTGGCATCCCCACTGGCGCCTGGACGGATGGCGATGAGCGTCGTCTTGTTTTCAGTCACGAACGCCAGCGCCGCTCGCCATTCGGGTTCATTGCACAGGCCATCTTTGTCCGCGTCGAACCATTTGATCACCGTGCTCATCGGAAAATAATTGCCCGGAGTTTCCTTTGAGACTTCTACCCGAAAGTGCAACGCAAACTCCGCCGGCAGTTCACCCGGAGAAAGTTTAGCATCTTTGTTCTGGTCGTACTTGGCGATCACCGTCGGCCAATCCGGCAAATCGAAGCGGTCTTCCGCTCCACCGCCTTGACCGGCGACAACTGCGAAGAGCAGGTTATCGCCAATAACGGGCGCGCAGATAGCAACGCGCGGGAAACCGCCCACCCACCAACGTTCGGCGCCGTCGTTCGCGCCGTACGCCACCAAGCGCCCCGAACCCGCCACAATGATTTCATCGACACCTTTCTGCCGCCATACAATCGGTGTAGACCAATTCGCGGAAAACAAAGGCCGCTCTTTTGTCCAAGTGACCGTTCCTTTCCCTCGGTTCACCGCCAAAAGGCGCGAACTGCCGTCGTTGCTGTCGCACAGCATAATGACGAGCTCAGCGGAAAGGATGGGAGAAGATGCTGTGCCGAAGTTGTTCGCCGGCTTTTGTAACGGCAATTTCCAGACCTCATCGCCTTCCATGTCATAAGCCAGCAAGCCGTAAGAACCGAAGCAAACGTAAACTCGGTCGCCATCGCTAGCCACGGTTGCTGCGGCCGGGCTGCTAAATTCGTGGACCTTTTCGATTTCTTCGGCTGGCGCCTGCTTGCGCCACAAGATGCGGCCATCGCTTCGTCGAATGCAAAGCGTTTCAAGTTGTCCATTGTCAGCACAGGTTAGGAAAATGTGCTCATCCCAAATGCACGGCGAGGAGTGTCCGGCAGGGATCGAGGTCTTCCAGAGAAAGTTCGTCGTCAGGCTGAATTCAATGGGCGGTTTGTCTGAGTTGGCGATGCCTGAACCATTCAGCCCGCGAAATCCCGGCCACCGCGCTGACGCAGCGCCGCTGTGCGCGACTAGCATCCACGCGAAGATCAGTATCGTGGCGGATAAGCGAAAACGCGCACCGCTCATGTTGATCTTTTATCGCCGGTGCGAATGCCAGGCAAGTGCGCCGTTCTCTTTCATTTCAGCGCCGACAG
>VHDE01000181.1 GCA_016871515.1 Verrucomicrobiota bacterium | reverse complement strand
GCAGCAGCGGCATTTGCGTCGGCTCTGAGTACGGCTCATCGTGAGCCTCAGCTCGAAGCAACACTTCCCGGAAGAAAACCTAATTTCAAACCGGCGGTTTTCCCCTAGTTTCATTTCGCCGCTCGCACGCTGGCGCAAGGCCCAAGGCAATCCACGTCTCTGGTAGCACATGCCGCCAACCGCACCCCTTCTGCGCGTCTGCGGTCTCCTTAATGAAGCCGGGACGAAGTATCTTATCTGCGGTGCCCAAGCTTGCATCTTGCACGGCCTCGTGCGAACCACCGAGGACGTCGATCTTTTAATCGAACCGAGCGAGGCGAATTGCCAACGAGTGATCGATGGTTTGGCGCGCTGGCTGATGGCGCGGCTTGGGAGCTTACACCGCAGGACCTCTTGGAAAATGTCGTGGTCAAAGTGGCGGATGAAGTTGAGGTCGATGTGAGCACGCACGCTTGGAAGGTTACGTATGCCGAAGCGATCTCTTCGGCGCTGGAGTCGGAAGTGGAAGGAATCAAAATTCCGTTCTTGGGATTGGATTCCCTAATTGCCAGCAAGGAAACCGATCGGAAGCAGGATGCGTTGGATCGGCAGCGATTGTTAGAGGTAAGACGCCGAGCCCAATCGCGCTAGCTTGCCCACACCCCAGCTGTGTCACTTTTTGAGTTGCTGAACGCTGCCATCTCCAAGCAGCGCTAATTCTTGCCCATTAGATGTTCGCACTCGGACCAAGAGTTGGCTTGGCTTGGTCTCGTCCGCTTCGAGGGCAATCGTCACGTCCAAGCCATTGAAGGCGCTGACATCTTCGCGCTGCAACAGACTACGAGCGATTAACGTTTCAATGGAGACCTCCGCGGGCACTTCGGCGCCTGCCGCTCGCATCGTGCTAGCGTAAGTCCGGACGGCGGCCAGAAGCTTTTGGCCATCCAGGCGCCCTGAACGCGAATTCGAATCGAAGACGATGAAGGCGAAACAGAGGGCGGCGACGAATGATGCTGCCGCAATGGTAATAACGATTGTTCGTTTCATGGCTGTATTGTTTTCGACAGTCATTGGGAACCTATTGTTCATCCTCACAGTTGGGATCGTCGCACCGTGTGGTATCGGCACTGGCTAAATCGAGACAAGTCAGATGGGACAGCCTCCCGGTGCCGTAATCGGAGCGCGGATGCCCTCATCCGCGCAATTTACTTGCGATCAGGTATGTCGCGGATGTGGGCATCCGCGCTCCGATAGAAGCGTCCCAATGTCGGTTGCTTTGATTTAGGTGCGATTAATACTGTTGGCCAGGGGACCACAGAGTTTACGCTGCAGAAAGGTTCGCAGAATCCAAACGTTAGCCCAGCTTCACTTCCTTGCCGGTTGAAGAGGAGACAAAAATCGCATCAAGAACCTGTTGAACCTTTAACGATTCTTCAAGCGTTACCAACGGTTTCTTTCCTTGCAGAACACAACTGACAAAGTGATGACTGCGATCTTCCGAATGAGGGAGTTTCGGCGCATCCAGTTCAATGGACTCATAGCCGTTTGGTCCGTCGCGAAAGAGCCGGGCCGGAAACAGCGAAAGGCCTCCCGAAGTTCCGAGAATATCGATTCCGTGCTCGCGTCCTTGCGGCGGGTGATACGCTGCCCAACTTACGTCTAGCAGAATCGAGCTTCCTTTCCGCAGCTTGATTAGGGCGATGCCACAGTCTTCCACGTCGAAGGGCTTTTGAGGATCGATGTCACTTTTTCCCCAATCGAAATTGCCGATTCCCTTGGGACCGAGCTTGGAATGCAGCTGGGCAGAGACCGTCTTGACGTCGAAGTCGTTCAAAAGGTGAAAGCAGGTGTCTAACAGGTGAACCCCCAGATCGACCATACAGCCGCCCCCCGAGAATTGCTTTTGCGTGAACCAGGAGCCGATCCTCGGAATCCCGCTGCGGCGCAACCAAAACGCTCGCAAGTGATAAACCTCACCGATTTGGCTTCGGTCGATAAAGTCTTTCGCAATCTGCGTGTGACGGCCAAAGCGCAGGTGTTGGCCCACCATCACCGTGCGCTTCATCTTTTTGGCGGTTTCAACAATCTTAATGGCGTCCTTGAGTTTCGTCGCCATTGGTTTCTCAAGAAGGACATGTTTGCGAGCTTGTAGCGCTTCAATGCACACCGGGGCGTGAAGATAATTGGGAAGGGCGATCGTGACAGCGTCGATGTCTGGCTGGTCGAGTACTTCGCGATAATCGGTGTAACTGCGAGGAACCCGATAGGCGTCGGCTGCCTCCTTACACCGCTTTGCATCCTTTTCGGCAATCGCGACTAGCGTCGCCTGCGGACACCGTGCCAAACTCTTCAGGTGTTCCAGGCCAATGGCGCCTGTCCCAATAACTGCACAACGAAGTCTCTCGGCCATAACGAATAGCTCTTGCTAGCGGTGCTTTGGTGCGTGGATCTTGGGGCCGATTTTGTAAGTGTTTTATACTGCAGGGTCAATTGAGAAATACGACGCAGGCGGTTGATGACTTTGGGTCAAAACGTCCAATTCGACCACAAGATTCTGCCAATCAACTGGTTTCATGAACGTATCCGTTCGCTTGACGCAGGTATTGGGACCATGAACCTGGCAGGCCCGTGCGTCTTGCCTGCCCTGCTCTTGGTGAACGCAAATCTAGGACAAGCGGGGTGCCTTCGAGGGCAGGGAACGCCGACGAGAGCCGACGAGAGGCCGCTCGGCTTAAAGCACTTGTGAAACTAGGAGTCGGTGCGCAGAGTAGGCCGTTCTTGATCAAGGGATCGCACGATCCAAGATTAACTAACTGTGAATCAAACTGCTCGCTACCTTCAGTCCCGTTCGGGGCAATCAAATATTGAAATCGCGGTTTTGGTGAACCATCTCATTACCGACGCGGTAAAGGCCGGCGCGAGTGATATTCACATTGAGCCATGGGAAAGCAGCTTGGTGGTGCGAATCCGTCTGGTTGGTGTGTTGACGGAATTGATCCATTTGCCGCTCGACTTGATGGAAAAGATTTCGGGCCGGCTCAAGGTAATGGCCAACTTGATCAGTTATCAGACCGATTTGCCGCAAGAAGGACACGCTCCGGCGAATCCGGAGTTTGGTGGTGTCGAGTTACGCATCTCAGTTTTTCCGACGGTGCGCGGCGAAAAGATCGTGGTTCGGATCTTTGATCCGCGGAATCGCAGCTTTGAATTGTCCGCTTTGGGCTTCGAAGAGGAGACGCTAAAACAGTTTGTGCAACTGTTGGCAAGGCCGAGCGGATTGATTCTGTTAACTGGGCCTACTGGTTCGGGAAAGACTACGGCGATGTACTCCGCGCTCTGCCACATCGTGCAGCGTTCGGGACCAACCATCAGCATAAGCACGGTGGAAGATCCGGTAGAATTCAACCTGCCATTGGTCAGCCAAACTCAAATCAATCCGCTTAAAGAGTTCACGTACCCTATAGCAGTTCGTTCGCTGATGCGCCAAGACCCTCAAGTCATTATGGTCGGAGAAATTCGCGACCCGGAGACAGCGGCGATCACCGTTCAGGCTGGCCTCACCGGGCATCTGGTCATGAGCACGATTCACAGCGGCAGCACAGCCGGCGTCTTTGCGCGTTTGATCAACATGGAGATTGAACCGTTTCTTCTCGCGTCCAGTATTATCGGTATCGTGGGCCTGAGGTTAATTCGCAAGAATTGCCCGCTCTGTTCGCAACCGTATCAACCCGAGCCAGGTTTGCTGCGCTTATTGCCGCCCGACGTCGTGGAGAACGCGAGCTTTTGGCGTGGCGTCGGCTGCGACTCTTGCGTGCATACCGGCTTTTCGGGCCGAAACGCACTCACCGAGATGCTGCTGGTGGACGAAGTGCTGCGGGAATCAATTCTGCAAAAACTGCCGACACGAACGCTTCAGCAAGTCGCCATCCAGCAAGGCATGCAGACCCTCTGGCAAATGGGACTCCGACGCGCCTTGAGTGGACAGACGCCACTCGAAGAGATTCTGCGAGTGATTGCTGTGGATCAGTTTTAGGGGTTGGACTTGTGTATTCTTTCGCGGGTATTTTCTTTGGCACGCTGGCCTTTCTCAGCTTGCTGCTCACGATTTGGCAATGGGCTGTGGCAAGGCGTTATCCGCTCCACCAGCGCACTCAGAATAAATCCTTTGTTCCGGCGGTCACGTTCCTAAAGCCCCTTAAAGGTTGCGATGCTAATACGGCGAAATGTTTATCCAGTTGGCTTACGCAACAGTATTCCGCCCCCGTACAGATACTATTTGGAGTCAGTTCTCCAGAAGACCCAGTTTGCGATCTTGTGCGGCAGTTGATGCGAGAGCATCCGCCAGCCGATGCCGAACTCGTGATCTGCAATCAAAAGCTTGGTCCAAACGGGAAGGTTTCGACCCTGGCGCAGCTTGAGCCGCACATCAAATACGATGTGCTTGTGATTAGCGATGCGGATGTCCGCGTTCCAAATCATTTCGTGGCGGATGTCGTTGCGCCGCTTCAGCAACCGGCTGTCGGCCTGGTTCATTGCTTTTACCAACTCGCCAACCCATCAACACACGCGCTCCGTTGGGAAGAGGTGGCCGTTAACGCTGATTTCTGGACTCAAGTGCTGCAGGCGCAGAGTTTGGGACCGATCGATTTTGCTTTGGGAGCCGTAATGTGCATGCCGCGCGCGCGGCTGGATCGAATTGGAGGGTTCCGCAGCTTGCTGGAGTATTTGGCCGATGATTATCAGCTCGGCCGCCAGATTGCCAGAGGAGGTGGGGAGTTGGTTCTTTCTCCAACTGTTGTCGAGTGTTGGTCCTCACCCATGAATTGTAAAGAAGTCTGGTCCCACCAACTGCGATGGGCGCGCACGATTAGGGTGTGCCGACCGATATCTTATTTTTTCAGTATCCTGGCAAATGCAACGCTCTGGCCACTCGTCTGGTGGCTGCATCAACCCGCCTTGGTATCCTCAGCGACGCTCTGCGGATGTTTGCTCTTCCGCGTATTCACGGCGCGAGACAATCAAGCCAGATTAACGCGCAAGCAAGTTGGGCTGGGAGATTTCTGGATTGTTTGGCTGAAGGATTTGCTGAACGTCGCTATTTGGGCATTGGCGTTCCTCGGCAGTCATATCCAATGGCGAGGCGAGCAATTTCGCATAGCTCGCGGTGGCAAACTCGTAAAGGTCGTCTTGTCGCGAAGGAAACGTGGTATTCATTGACACCGTTCTTTAGCTTGGTTTCGCGACCAAACAGGAGCGCAGCGTTCCCGCTGCAGAAACGTGAAATTCCCGCACGGCTCGAAACTTTTCCCAGCGTTTCGACTTCTGCGAACGCTTCTGCTGCCCGTGAGTAGAGTAGGCGAAGCGGGCGGGTTGAGAGGCCAGAGCCAATGACCGTCGCGCTTCGCCCCTCATCGAACCGGACAGGCGGTTTTCCCGCATCCGGCTCTCCGATCGCCATTGGTCGCATCGCTTCAA
>VHDE01000180.1 GCA_016871515.1 Verrucomicrobiota bacterium | reverse complement strand
AAGGCAACCACGCGGCCATCGCTGGCGGCTCCCAAGCTAAACTGCCGGCGCCAGACCCGACTCAAAACTCTCTGGCGCGCCGGTGTCGCCTTCGGAGCTCACGCTAAGCATTGCCAAATACTTCGGGGCATTGTCAGAACTCCAGCTGAAATGGCCATGGCATCTCGAGGTATCGGGGTATTTTGCAGATTGACACCCGAAAACCGCAAAATTACTCTCCGACCCTGACTTGATTAACACCGCTAGAGTCAAAAACTGGCTTGAGGTGTATTGTCGCGGAGAGGAAGTGAAGATATTGACTGAAATTAAACTCAAGAAGGGAGAATCGGTGGAAAAAGCGCTGCGTCGATTGAAGAAGCGAATCGACCGCGAAGGGACTTTGAAAGAAGTGCGGAACCATCGTCATTTTGAAAAGCCGAGCGAGAAACGGCGTCGGAAAATGAAGATAGCTCGATTCTCGGCGATGCTCAGCGCCCGTTACGCTGATTTATAAATTAGTTCGAATTCTCAGGGCCGAGTGCTGTCTGTGATGAAAAGGCACTCGGCTCTTTTGTTATGTATTCTCTGTCCACCTGCTGGAACTCAACCCGCCACACCGACGGCCGGGCCATGTTGCGTGAAATACGCGATCTCGGCTTTGAATATGCCGAGTTGAGCCATGGCATTCGGATCAGCCTTTTGCCAGGCGTCATCGAAGCTGTCGATGCCGGCGAAATCAAGATTTCGACGCTGCATAATTTCTGTCCGCTCCCAATCGGCGTCAATTACGCGGCTCCCAACCTTTTCAAATTCTCGAGCCTCGATCAGCGCGAACGCGAAAATGCCTACCGGCATTCGCTGAAAACCATTGAAACCGCCGCGCGACTTAGGGCGCACTTGGTTGTCCTGCACATGGGTTGCATCGAGATGAAGGATTACACCGATAAACTGATTGAAATGGTCGAGGCGGGGAATCGAGAATCTTCCAAATACCAAAAGCTCTGCCAGGAGGTGGAAGAAAAGCGGGAGCAAAAGAAAGACAAATTCGTGCAGCTGGCCAACGGGATGTTGTCGCGGTTAGTCGAGCAAGCGGAGATGCGTGGCATCAAACTCGGAATCGAAAACCGCGAAGCGCTCGAGGAGATTCCGCTCGAAAGTGATTTTCAGTTTCTGTTGCGGGAATTCAACGGCTCAACCGTCCGTTACTGGCATGACACCGGCCACGCCCAAATCAAAGAAAACCTCGGATTCATTCGCCACGCAATGCATCTGGAATCGATGAGCGAATATTTGGCGGGCTTTCATATTCACGACGTCCAATTCCCGGCTCACGATCATTGCCCACCCGGCGCCGGAACAATTGACTTTGCCGCGCTGAAGCCGTTCGTCCGTCCAGACCACATTAAAGTTTTTGAATTGAGTCCCGGCGTCCCGGTGGAGGATTTACAGGCTGGCGTTGCTTACCTGAAATCGATCTGGGGCGGCGTGTGAAGAAAAAGGGCGCTATCTGGAAGGTTAGCTGGCGCCTGGCAGTGGGCGGTTTGTTGCTGGTCTGGATATTCCATACGATTTTCGTGCTCGAAGGCCGCAGGGCGCTGGAAGCCAAAGGCGTCGCGTGGCAACAATTGTCAAAGAACCAGCAATGGCAAGCCGCGTGGTCTTACGGACCGCGCGAGCTCTGGAATACGCTGACCCTAGTTGACACTGGCGCGCTGGTTCTTTCTCTGGTTTTCATGGGAATGATCATCTTGTTGAGTGTGGTGCGCTGGCGTTTGGTCTTAAAGGTTCAAGGCTTGGAGTTGTCGATGGCCAGGACGGCGGAGATCACATTGGTCGCCCACTTTTTCAATTCGTTCCTGCTCGGATCAACGGGCGGCGACCTCCTTAAAGCGTACTACGCGGCTCGCGAGACCCACCACAAAAAGACCGAGGCAGTTGTCACTGTGGTTGTGGACCGGTTGCTCGGTTTGTTTGCCATGCTGCTGTTCGCCTGCCTCATGATGTTGCCGAATCTCGATCTCTTGGCGAAGCACCGGCCGCTGGCCGCACTGGCTTGGTTTATTGTTCTGCTCATGGCCGGATGCGGAACAGTCGTTGTGTTATCCTTTTGGGGAGGACTTTCACGGCCGTGGCCGCAGGCCCGCACCTGGCTGCGTAACCTTCCCAAGGGTGAATTGCTGGAACGCGCTTTAGAAGCGTGCCGCCAATTTGGACGAGAACCGCTTTTTCTCGCGCAGATGCTGATGCTCTCGATGGCGCTGAACGTTTGTTGCGTGCTGCAAATCATAGCGCTCGCTCGCGGGTTGGGTTTATCGATCGCCCCGTCAGCTTTGTTCGTCATTGTGCCAATCATCGTCTGCATTTCGGCCCTGCCGATTACGCCGAGCGGCTTAGGTGTGCGTGAAAATCTCTACGTTCTCATGCTCGGGGTGAAGGAAATCAATGTTGAAGCGACCGCAGCGCTATCGCTGTCATTATTGGCTTACGCAGGCAGCTTGCTTTGGAGTGTCCTGGGAGGAATAGTCTATTTGACACGGCGGGAACCAGACCATCTCTCCGAGATCGCGGAAGCCGATTCGATGGCGGAGGATGTTTAACCCTCGTGTGAAGCTGGCTCTTAATCTTAATCCAACTCTCGAAAGAGCTTTGGCTAAACAGATTATGATTACGATCAGGATTAAGATTAAGATTAAAAACAAGGTGCTCTCGATGCTCTGGGATAGGAGCGCCGATGGGTTAATTGAGTCTTATGTCACTCCCCCAGACAGCGACTGAAATTGTCCACCGCCTGCAACAAGCCGGCTTTGAAGCCTTCTGGGTAGGCGGCTGCGTGCGCGATCTTTTGCTGAAACGCGAGCCCGAAGACTACGACATCGCAACCTCCGCGCATCCGCCGCAGATTGAAACACTTTTCGCCCGGACCATTCCCGTCGGACGCCAATTTGGCGTCTTGCTCGTGATCGAAGGGGGAGAGCAATTTCAAGTGGCCACCTTCCGCGCTGAATCGGACTACCACGACGGCCGTCATCCCGGACAGGTTACCTTCAGCGATGCTATGGCTGACGCCCGGCGGCGCGACTTTACGGTTAATGGTCTATTCTACAACCCGATTACATCGGAAATCTACGACTGGGTCGGGGGCAAAGCCGATCTCGAAGCCAAAGTGTTGCGGACGATCGGCGTCGCGGCAGACCGATTTGCGGAAGATCATTTGCGACTCCTGCGGGCCGTGCGGTTCGCGGCGCAGCTGAATTTTCGGATCGAAGAGGAAACGTTTTCTGCCATTCAAGAAAACGCGCTCAAGATACAAAGCGTCAGCGCGGAGCGGGTCCGCGACGAATTGAACAAGCTGTTTCATCCTCCTCACGCGGCTCGAGGACTCGAATTGCTCCGCGACAGCGGCTTGCTCATTTATGTCCTCCCCGAGCTGCACGCGACGCTGACCTGCGAGCAGTCACCTGATTTTCATCCGGAAGGGACCGTCTTCAACCATCTCGTCCGGATGCTCGAACAGTTACCGGCGGACTCCAATTTGTCGTTGGCGTGGGCAGCGTTGTTGCATGACATCGCGAAGCCGCAAACCTGGTCGCGCGATCAGGAAACGGGCAGCATCCATTTTTATGGCCACGAGAAACTCGGGGCGGAAATGGCCGAAAGCATTTTGCAGCGCTTGCGATTTCCGCGAAAACAAATCGACGAAATTGTCACTTGCGTGAGCCACCATATGCAATTCAAAGATGTGACGCGGATGCGCAAGGCGACGTTGCGCAGGCTTCTCATGCGGCCCACCTTTCCGCTGGAATTGGAGTTGCACCGGCTCGACTGCTTGGGATCGCATGGCCGGCTGGATCATTATAACTTTCTGATCGAACAGGCTCGCACCCTGGAGAACCAACCCGAGATAAGACCTCCTTTAATCACCGGCGACGATTTGATTGCGCTGGGAATGACTCCTGGCCCGGCCATGGGAGCCGTGTTAACGGAAATTAGGAACCGCCAACTGCAAGGGGAATTAACGACACAGGAAGAAGCTCGACGCTGGGCCAAGGAACAGCTTGGCCGCCTCGCAACATAGAACATTTCTGGGAGCGCGGACCGCTGAGTCCGCGAGCGCGACCGTTGAGTTGGCAAAGTTTGAAGGGGAAAAGACGCGCGGACTCGGCAGTCCGCGCTCCCATCAAGCAAGGCGATGTGCTCCAAAACAGAACTTGCAATTGCGGAAGTTTATTTTAGCTTTGCACGGTTTGTTGGAAGCGAGCGTAGCTCAGCCTGGTAGAGCATCACGTTGCCAACGTGAGTGTCGAGGGTTCGAATCCCTTCGCTCGCTCCAAATTCTCCCCCAATCACTTACGATAATAACCCCCGAGGTTACAACGCCGAGTTACAACAAATCCACCCCTATCCGACAGTTTTGAAACCCTCCTATTAGGGTAACATTTTCGAAAGCAAGCCGGGGGTGCTTCGGGGGTTTGGTGTTACGAGTCTGTGGAAAGTATGCGAGAGGGGTCTCAACTTTCCACGATTTTTCAAAAGGCTGCTTTTCAGTATCGTGGCAAATCAACCTGTAGGATTTCTGGCTCAAATCAAAGTAGAGGGGCTGCGGGATTCTGTCCTCCTGCGAGAACAGCCACCTGTGTGCGGAACGCTTTAGTTTGGACGAATTGGTTCGTCGCAATCGGGAATACTTGGATCACGTACTTCTGAGACCCGAAGTTATGGAATGTCCCGTCCCTGTCGCCGAAGATTTTGAGAGTCATTGGAGTTTTCCCAACATTGTCGCCATTAGCCTCGACACGCGCGCCCGGTTCGCTCGATTCAATTTCGACCAGATACGCAATCGTGCCGTCCGGCCCCTTTTCAGAGTCGACTGTTGTCGCGCAGCCGATGAGGAGTGCGGTTGATAAGACGAGGATGGTGTGTGTTTTCATGACAGTTTTTTTGGTCAATCAATCCAAGTTCGTCGAAGGCTTTAACCCTCATTGATTGGATTCCTAGTAGAACTCGCGAACCCGAAAGAACCCTTGAGGACTTTGCGCGTGAGTAAAGGGGATCCCCTCACTGTAGCGTCCGCTGCCTTGGTAAGATCGGCCTACTGGAAACCACACTTCGCTGGGCAGACTTGGGGTCCACTCGATTTGATACCGATGCCGTGCGTCGGCATCCCAGCCAATCTCATTACCCTTTTGATCAATGCGACAGGCAGTCAGACGAGACCTCCCGCTTACCTCCAAGCATGGATTTGGTTGAAGGTTGGTGAGCAGACCGGTGAGTGTAATATTGTCGATCCGCGTGCAGCCACCCCAACTACTCACCGAACTTCGCGGATTCGCGGTTCTGAAATTTGTAAGCCATTGGAAACGAAGGCAAGCACCTGAAAGGTCTGCACTACAGACCGGTTACTTCTCCTTGGTTTTCGGCGCGGTGATTTTCGGCGGCGGCTGGCTCGGTAAGCTCAACTTCAATTGCTCCAACAACAGCTTCTGATCGACTTCCGGTTGGGTGTAGCGGCT
>VHDE01000179.1 GCA_016871515.1 Verrucomicrobiota bacterium | reverse complement strand
AGGCGCACGACCTGAGCCGCGAACTAGAGTTCGGAAGACCGTCTCAGGTCGGCGCTACCCCATTCGGGGACAGACC
The DNA here is from genome assembly GCA_016871515.1 of Verrucomicrobiota bacterium. GTDB lineage: Bacteria > Verrucomicrobiota > Verrucomicrobiia > Limisphaerales > SIBE01 > SIBE01. The sequence continues at coordinate 5,527 of VHDE01000179.1, read as the reverse complement.
AGGCAAGGCCGCCGCAGCAACTTCGGAGCCCTTGTGCACTTTTGATCGCACAACCTTGTGAACTTTTGTTCGCACCTCGACAGGTGAAATGTAGCCCCTCTCCCCATCCCGATGGGGCGAGGGAAAAGACGTTGGGCACGTTCGTCCATCACGCATCGAGAACCCCAAACCTCGATTCCCTCGCCCCATCGGATGGGGCGAGGGTTAGGGAGAGGGGCGCTGCAACTGTCAGCGACTGCATTCTTCCGCCGCCGAACGGTAACTGACTGGCTGCGATACGGCAGACTGAAAGTCTGCGTTACGACAAAGGCATCCGCGCTCATAACCGGCAACTTGTGGATGCACCGGTGTATTTGAGCACAACCCATTTTGCAGTTGCCGGCACGACTCGGATGGTTACGGTTCTTTGCGTGAACCAGTTTCTGGTCGACGGTCACACATCGAATTGCCGAATGATTGTGGCAGCAGGTAATGTCAATTTTGAAACGAATCGCAAGGAAGACGGAAGCACTTGGCCACTGCTAGCAATGACCTGCCTCGTTCCCGCAGCGGGCTATTCTGTCGTTATAGCACTAGCACTAGCTGTCGTATTTGGTTTTCGCGAGCCGGCGAGATGGGTTGCGCAATCACTCTTGGCGGCAACATGGTCGGCGCCGTTCTTTTGGCTGCTTGCGATCGGCGGTCCGTTGCTCGCCGTGATTATTAGCATGACCACATGCACTAACTCCCGGAAAGTCCGGCGAGTCGATCGCGGTTGCTGCTCACTTGCTGTCCTATTGCTGTTCGCGAACGTTGCAACGTGTTTGCCGTTTCCGTGGGCCATTGCTCTTATCGACTGAAGCCCGCATCAAATTGCAATTATGAAACGATCTCGCCGCGCGTTTTGGGACTCTCTGTCCATCGCTTCCCTGCTCTCCACCGCCCCAATCGTTTGTTCGGCTCAGGACGTGGAATTTCAGGTGGGCGTGGCCACAATTGATATCACGCCGACTGTGCCCATTCGGCTGTCGGGTTATGCCGTACGCAAAACTCCATCGGAAGGAGCCGAACAAAAACTCTGGGCCAAAGCCCTCGCTTTCGGGCCTCAACAAAGTCCGGCCATTCTCTTGACCGCAGACAATTGCGGAGTCTGCGCGAATGTCACCGAAGAGGTCGCTGCTCGTCTGAAAAGGAAAGCTGGCGTGGATCGCGAGCGCTTCGCCGTCAGTTCGTCCCATACGCACACCGGGCCATGCCTCGTCGGGTTTGCGCCCAATATCTTTGCGATGCCGATACCGGAACAACAGGAGGCCGTCATCGCGCAGTACACCCGCGAGCTGACCGACAAGCTTGAGCAAGTCGCTTTGGCTGCGCTGAGCGAACGCCGCGCAGGGCAGCTTGATTGGACAATTGGGAAAGTCCAGTTCGCTCGCAACCGCCGCACGGCGGGAGGCCCGGTGGATCACACGTTTTCTCTCCTGCGCGCCATGGACAAGGATGGCAAGGCGCGCGCCTTGGTTGCTAACTACGCCTGTCATTGCACGACTCTCGGCGGTGAATTCAACAAAGCGTGCGGCGATTGGGCCGGCTACGCGCAAGAGTACCTCGAGCGCGATCATCCCGGCGCAACGGCCCTGGTGACGATTGGTTGCGGCGCGGATTCGAATCCGTTCCCACGCGGCGGCCCGGATGGCGGCCTCAATTTCGCGAAGCAACACGGTGAAGAAATTGCCACCGAGACCAAGCGGCTCTTGGAAGGCAGACTAACACCGCTTCAGCCGCCATTACGATTTCAGACCAAACAAATCGAGCTTCCCTTCCAAAAGCATTTCACGCGCGAGCAATGGCAGGAACGCGCGACAAAGCCCGGCATCGTCGGTTATCACGCGAAGAAGTATTTGGCGCGACTCGATCGCGGAGAAAGCTTGCCAACGCATCTTCCCTATCTGGTGCAAACATGGACGTTTGGAAACGACCTGGCCATGGTCTTTCTGCCTGGCGAAGTGGTCGTTGATTATGCCCTGCGCATCAGAAATGAATTCGATGCGGCGCGTCTCTGGATCAATGCCTACGCGAACGACGTGCCGTGTTACATTCCATCGCGCCGGATTCTTCAAGAAGGTGGTTACGAAGCCGAGGATTCGCTCTGGTATTACGATCGGCCCGCGCGCCTTGCGCCTGAAACGGAAGACCTGATTCACAAGACGGTTCACGAATTGTTGCCGAAGGAATTCCTGCCCAATCCCAAGAAGGCTGAATTCCCATCGGCCAAAACTCCAGAAGAATCTCTCGCCTCGATCAAAACCAAACCCGGCCTCGTGGTGGAATTGGTCGCGTCGGAGCCATTCGTTGTAGATCCGGTTGCCATAGATTTTGGCGGAGACGCCAAGATCTGGGTTGCCGAGATGCGTGACTTTCCGATGGGAATCGATGGCAAATGGAAACCAGGCGGGCGCGTGAAGTTTTTGGAAGACTTGAACCAGGACGGCAAGTTCGAGAAGGCGACGCTCTTCCTCGAAGACTTGCCCTTTCCGACCGGTGTCATGGCCTGGAACAAGGGCGTGCTTGTTTGCGCAGCGCCGGATATTCTTTACGCCGAAGACACGAACGGCGACGGCCGTGCTGATCGCGTTCAGAAGTTGTTGTCCGGCTTCGCAACGGACAATTACCAGGCGCGTGTTAACGGACTAAGCCTCGGATTGGACAACTGGGTTTATGGCGCGAATGGGCTGATTGGTGGTTCTATCATTAAGGTCGGCACAATTGACCCCAGTATCCGGCGTGGTGGTGTCTTTCCCAAGAGCGGCCTCAACATTCGCGGCCGCGACTTTCGCTTTCAGCCGAACACAGGTGAATTCGAAACAGCCTCAGGTCTCAGCCAGCAAGGCCGCGTGCGGGATGATTGGGGCAATTGGTTCGGCTGCGACAACAGCACGTTGGTCTGGCATTATCCAATGCTGGAACAGTACGCCCGCCGAAATCCAGATGCGGCGCCGCCAGCTTCACGGCTGGCTGTTGCGAACGAACCCGATGCCAATCAGCTTTATCCGTTGAGCCGAACCTTAAAGCGCTTCAACGACCTCGATCACGCGAACCGCGTTACGTCTGCGTCCGGAATCGGCCTTTACCGGGACAACTTGCTCGGAGAAGCGTTCTACAACAATGCATTCATCTGCGAACCGGTTCACAATCTGGTTCACCGTCTCGTGCTTTCCCATCAGGGCGTGACCTTTTCTGGTCGGCGCGCGCCTGACGAACAGAAGTCAGAGTTTCTTGCCTCGACGGACAATTGGTTCCGACCCGTTCAAGCGCGCACCGGTCCCGATGGCGCGCTCTGGATCGTCGACATGCATCGATTCGTTGTCGAGCATCCGCGATGGATCACGCCGGACCGGCTTAAGGAACTCGACCTGCGGGCGGGCGACGACAAAGGCCGCATTTACCGCGTTTATCCAAGAGGCGCCAAGCTGCGTCCCATTCGCGATCTGACCAAGCTTGCGACTGCAGAGTTAACGCGCTCCATCGATAATCCAAATGGCATCGAGCGCGATCGCATTCACCTCGAACTGCTCCATCGCCAGGACCGGGCTGCGGTAGATCCTTTGAAAGAGTCGGCCGCGACCAGCACAAATTCTGTTTCTCGAATTCAAGCGCTGGCGCTTTTGGATGGGTTGAACGGAATCGACGATTCTGTGCTCCTTCGCGCGTTAGCGGATCCAACCCCCGGCGCGCGCGAACATGCGATTCGTCTGAGCGAACGATTCTTCGACCGGCCAGCCATCAGGGCCGCTGTGTTGAAGTTAGTCAACGATGAGAGCCCATGGGTGCGCTATCAGCTCGCTCTCAGCCTCGGCGAATCGAAGGACCCCGCGGCCGGACATGCGTTGGCGGAGTTGGCCAAGCAAAGCAATGAGGATACTTGGTTGGACGCCGCCCTTCTGAGTTCGGCGCGGTTTCATGCGGCTGAAATCCTTCGAGCCATTCTTGACGAATCCGAGAGGCTATCGACCTCTTCGCCAGTGATTCCGCCACTCGTTGCCACAGCAATGAATTCAGACCATCAACAGCATCTGGTCAGCACGATCGTGCATGTTACGCCGGCTTTCGGTCAGCGTTTGCGAGCCTGGCAGTTGCCCGGTTTAGCCAGCTTGATGCAAGCGCTCGAGCGGCAGGACAGAACGTTGCAATCGTTGCACGGTTCGCCGAACCGCAAAGTTCGCTCGGCCGCGCGCCGCATCGCTTCCGCTCTGGATCAGGTGCGCGCCTTTGCCAAAGATCAGACAGCGGCCGCGCATCTTCGCGAGGCTGCGATTGTTTTGCTCGGATATAGTTCATCCAATGCCAAGGCCAATCAAGATCTGCTGCTGGAGATACTAGACTCCCAGACAGCGGCGCCATTGCAGAAGGCAACACTCGAAGCCTTGGGGCGCCTCGGCAACGCAGATCTTCCCCAGCGATTGCTTAGGCACTGGCAACACCATTCGCCACGGCTGCGCGCTGAAATTCTGGATCTCTTGCTTCGCCGCGATGAATGGACAGCAGAACTTCTCGAGAGCGTTTCCGCCGGGAAGGTTTTGCTTCGCGAAATCTCGGCGGCGAATCGTCAAAAGCTTTCCCGCCATAAGAACGCCGACTTTCGAGAGCGCGCGTCCAGATTGTTTTCTGAACTGTCGCCATTGCGCGCTTCAGTGCTCGCGCAATACGAAAGCGTTGGGCATCTGCGGGGCGACGCCGCCAGCGGAGTCGGACATTTCACGCAGCTTTGCGCCAATTGCCATCGCTTCCGTGGCCAAGGCAACGCGGCGGGTCCAGACCTCGGCGCGTTGACAGACAAAAGCACACCGTTTTTGCTCACGGCCATTCTCGATCCGAACGCCGCCGTTGAGGATCGATATGTCAGTTACACCGTTGAGACACGGGACAACCAAGCGCTCTCGGGGATCATTGTTGATGAGACGGCCACGAGCCTCGTGCTCGCGGGTGCGAATGGTGTGCGGCAAACGTTGCTTCGAAGCGAGATTACGCAACTCAAAGCTTCTAATCTCTCCATGATGCCCGAAGGTCTGGAGCAATCGCTTTCGCCGCAAGCGCTGGCTGATTTGATCGCGTATCTTCAATCTCCGTTGCTTTCGGCAAACGAATATCGACTCGGTAAATAGAATTGTCTCCGACCCACCCAGACCTCGTAAGGACCTGTTTCACTTCAATGCCTTTCGGTAATTCGAAGCCCGTCAGCGAATGTTTGTCCCGGAGGGACAGAGTGAGAATAGCCCGGCGTTTGAACGCCGTTTGAACCCCGGGACCCTATCGCCGGAGGTCCAAGTCCCGAAGGGAACGGCTGAATCGTGGGCACCTTCCCTTAAGGTTCAGCCGTCCCTTCGGGACTTGCGTGCTCTTCGTCGCCGTCCCGGCGTTTCAACGCTTTTTATTACCCACATCTCGTTAGGCTCCGTTCAGAATTTCTAATCCTTCGCACATCCACATCAGGCGTTGCCAACCACGCCAAATAGTTTGCCAGCCCGGCATCCCGTCGCTCTTGCGTCCGATG
>VHDE01000178.1 GCA_016871515.1 Verrucomicrobiota bacterium | reverse complement strand
ATCCTTTTGGTGAAATGTTTTTGCGGCATTAAAAACGAGTGGGTTGGACAAAATCTGTCCAACCCCTAAAATCCTTTTGCTTCGATTTTCCAACCATTTTCTCCTTCGATTCGGGTCAAAAGAAGCGTGCGGATACCCGGTCTCAGGCCAGAAATCTGTGCATGTCCTGACGGACCCAAAGTCAAGAGAGCCGTCGAAAGAGCATCGGTTTCGGTCGGTGACGGCAGCGCCACGGCGGCCATGAGCGCGCCCTGGACCGGTTGGCCGGTTCTTGGGTCGATAACATGGCCAAACGTTTTGTCTCCCTCCGTGAATGCTTTGCCATGAACGCCGGAAACCGACAGCGACTCGTCCCGAAGAGGCAGAACACCAAGGGGTTCGCTTCGCGGTGAAGTTGCTGGGACCAGGGCCAGACTCGGTTGGATATGGAGCTCGCGAGGCTGTGGGGAGCTGACCGCGACTTTCCAGAACTCGGCGTTCGGCGGCGCCCCAATGGCGTGGACAGTGCTGGCGCCTCCATGCAAGAGCGCGCTGGTGACGCCGGCCTCGATCAACATTTGAGCGGCCCGTTCCAAGGCATAACCTTTTCCAATCGATCCCAGGTCGAGCATCACGCCCTCTTTGGCAAATTGAATCGTCGAGTTCTTGTCGTTGAAAATCACCAAATGCATTCCGACGACCGAGCGAGCTTCAGAGACTTGTTCCGGGTCAGGCGATTTTCCTGTCCCTCCCATGAAGCCCCAACATTTCACGAGCGGCGCGATGGTAATATCGAACGCCCCGCCACTCTCTTCAGACAAACGTTGGGCGCGACGCAGCAACCGAAATAGTTCCGGCTCGACTCGGACCGGACCAGAAGCAGCGCGCGCATTGATTCCACTGATCTCGCTGGATGGACGATAAAGGCTCAGTTGCGCTTCAAGGCGTTCGATTTCGTCGAGCGCTTCCTCTCCCGCGGCGCGCAAGACTAAAGCGTCTTCACCGTGGAGCAGAATCTCGAAGCGCGTCGCCATGGCATTTCGTGCGATTGCGACAGTCTCCATATCGTTGATTGATCACTTCCGAGGTGCTCGCGGAATTGTTTGCCCAAAAGCATGCGGGGTTCCGCAGGCGCTGTGACCGGCGGAACCCCGTTGCTTGTAAAACAGGCGTTAGATGTTAAGAGAGCGGCAACGTGCCGTAGCTGATTGGCTGAATTTCCTTGCCGTGGCCGTCGGTGACCTTGCGTGTCTTTTCGTCGAAGAGACAGACAGACTTCAGGCGCTCTGACATCTCAGCCAGCGCGATGACAGTCTGGACACGAATCGCCAGATCGATACCTGCATTCGGCTGCTTCCCGGTGCGAATGCAATCGAACCAGTTCTTTTCATGCACGCGAATGTCTTCGGATTGGAGGCCTTTGATAGGATCGAGGGCCAACTCTTTGCGTTCGGTTTCCGAAAGGCCTTCGAACTCGGCGGTAAAGTCCTTCTCCGGGACCATCTCGACGACCTCGCCCGAGCTGCCGATCTGAAGAATGCCTTTGTGGCCGTAGATCACGAAACCAGGGCTCTTCGCATTCACGGTGCTGCACGTAACCGTGACCATGTAGCCGCTCGGGAACTCCGCGACCAGTTGCACATGTTCGGGCACGTCGCGTTCCGGTGTTCCGGGTGTTAGGCGGTCCGTATGAACATGCTTCGTTCCAATGCTCATGACGCGGTTCGGAAACTCGGGGTTTCCGCTCGCGAGCATCAGGGGATGGAGCCGGTGCGGCACGAGATCTCCCAACAGACCTGAGCAGTACGGATAGTACTTCCGCCAGCGATGGAAAGCGTCCGCGCTGAAGGGCCGTTTCGAGACCGGGCCAAGCCAGCGATTCCAATCGATGTTCTCTGGCGTGCTTTCGTCTTCGATCTTGTAGTTCCACTCGCCCTTGGGATTGTTGCGGCAATAATAACCTTGTCCCCAAACCAAGGTTCCGATCTTGCCTCCCCTAATCAACTCTGCAGCTTTGTGCCACGCACCAGCCGAACAACCTTGTGAACCCACCGTGAAGATGCGTCCGGTCTTCTTGACGGTGTCGTAAATCTGGAATGCCTCACTCAGGTAGCGCGTCATCGGCTTTTCGCAATAGACGTGTTTCCCAGCGTTCATGGCGTCGATGGCGATCGGCGCGTGCCACGGATCGTGAGTGGCGACTACGACGGCATCAATGTCATTTCGCTCCAGAAGCTTGCGGTGATCCGAGTAAACGTCGGAATCTTTGAGGCCAGCCTTAGCCTTGGCCCAATCGCGGCGCTTGTTGAACAGGTCACAAGCGGCAGCAACGACGACATTGTTGGCGGCGGCGTTCTTGTAAATGCCTTCATGATGGTTTTTGCCGATGCCTTCGCCAACACCGATTACCGCAACGCCAATACGATCATTGGCCCCGATGACTCGTCCAGAGGAAGGAGCTTGGTTCTGGCCATAGACCGGCGTTTTGAAAGCGTTCACAGTGGCGACCGCAGCGGCAGCCGTCGCTGCTTTCTTAATGAAATCCCGGCGCGTGTCACCGCCGGCCGTTGCTAGGTTATTATTCTGTTCCATAAATGATTTGCGTTTGCTCACAAGTTGCGAGGTGATTGGGTCAGCTTACTCAGGATTGTTTTCGGGTCAACCATGAACATTGGACCGATTGGACCGATATTGGTCGGTTTGGTCGGTAGCGGCAGGCAGGATGCCCGCCGCTACGATTACCATGGTGCAGCATTGAACAGTTGGACCAGCGCGGAGTTGCTTTTCTTCATAGAAATGTGCAAGGTCGCCCAGTTTTTCAGAAAGCAAAACCTCGACTGACGAGCATCGGAAGTTCATCACGGCGAAACAGAACATCGAACTGAATTATGCCAAATCCTTGGACTGGAAAGGGCAATCCTTACACCCGCAAAGAAGTTGTTGAACGCCTCCGCGCCACCCTCGCGAAGGGACAACCCATTATCGCCGCCGGAGCTGGAACGGGCATTAGCGCCAAGTTTATCGAGCGCGGCGGCGGTGATCTGATTATCATCTATAACTCCGGCCGTTTTCGCATGGCGGGACACGGGTCCACGGCCGGTCTGATGGCCTATGGAGACGCTAATGCTGTTGCCATGGAAATTGGCGAACATGAAGTGTTGCCGATTGTTGAGGAAGTGCCGGTGATTTGCGGGGTTCACGCAAGCGATCCTCGGCGTCGCATGTGGCATTGGCTGCTGCGCGTCAAGGAAATGGGTTTCTCAGGCGTGAACAATTTCCCAACGCATTGCATTGTCGATGGCATGTTCCGGCAGATTCTCGAAGAGACCGGCATGAGCGTGAAGAAGGAATTCGAGATGGTCGCGCTTGCCCGGAAGATGGATTTGTTCACGGTCGTGTATGTCGCCACACCGGACGAATCGAAAGCCATGGCTGAGGCCGGAGCCGATGCGATCATCGCTCACGTCGGAACCACAATTGGCGGAACAATCGGTGTGAAGAATGCGACCGTGACGATGGATGATTCGGTGAAGCGCGTGCAAGCGATCATCGATGCCGGACGCCGTGTGCGTAAGGACATTATCTTCTTATCGCATGGCGGTCCGATTTCGAGACCGGAAGATGCGGCTTACATCAACGAACACACGGATGCGCTCGGTTTTGTCGGCGCGTCGAGCTTGGAACGGTTGGCCGTCGAAGATTCGCTCACGCAGTTGACGCAGAAGTTCAAGAAGATACCGGTGCGGAAGGAAGCGTTGAAGGCAGTGAAATTTGGCAAATAGCAAATAAGCCTGCCATTGACCGAGACAGGCAGCTCCGCTTAAATTTGAACATGGAATCGGAATTTCAGGTCGAACCGATGCAACAGCCAATCCACAGGATCGTCGGTCGTCCTCGCGATCCAAACCGAGTGCTCGCGCTGTTGGAGGACATGCAGCTATTCGTGCGTAACATTGCAAAGACCCGTGAACTCATCCGCGAAGGAGAGTATTTCCCGATTCGAAAGGTTGTTGGCCGGCCTGATCGCCTCGGGGGTTGATTACGCCGTAGTCGGTGGCGTTGCCGTCATCGCCAGCGGTTACGTTCGATTCACGGAGGACCTCGATATCATCGTCAAGGAAGCCCCAGATAACATCTGCAGGCTCCTCGCTTGTCTTGAACGCTGGGGTGAAGGCTGGGCTCGTGAGCTGAAACCCGAGGAGTTTGTCCCTCAGGAAGGCTCGATCCGCGTGATGGAGGATTTCGATCTGGATATTTTCACTCGAATGCGCGGCAGATCGTTGGAGGATTTCCGGCCTCGGCTTCGGTATTTAGAAACAAGCGGCGTCCGCATCCCCTACATTTCACCGCAAGACTTGGTCTATCTCAAGCAAGGTTCGTGGCGAGACAAAGACAAACTCGATGTGCTGGCGATGCAAGAGATCATTGCGCGCGAAAGCAAGAGCGCGTCTTAAGGGCCTTAGTTAGTTAGTTAGGCGGCTTGTCCCAGAACACGTGTTTTCGGTCTTCGTCGTAAACTTTATCCTGAACTTCGTCGAAGACATGGCGGCATCTTCGACAAAGTTTTCGACGAAGTTTTACGACAAAGACTTGAAACAACGTATTTGGGGACAGGCTCTGGTCAGCTTACTTCAACGGTTTTTCCGGAATGTAAGGGTGCAATGGATTGACGATTAGTCTTTGCTGCTTGGGGTCGATCAACACGTCCATATCCTCCAAAGGAATGCTTCCAAGGAGAGGTTCGGCATTGCCAGGCAGTTTAAGTGCTCGACAGACTGTCCGCCGGTTTTCGAAGTGAATATCCACTGGGCCCACAATCTCAAAACTCTGCTTCGATCCATCGGCATTTTCAAATAGCTCTTCTCCAAGTTTAGCTAAACCGAGTTGGGTTTGAATCGTTTCGTTGATAGCCATCATGTAGGCGCCAGTATCCACCAAGGCGTTGATCTCCATTTTGCGGATTTCTTCTTTTCGCAAGTAACCGCGGCGGTGTAACGCAACATCGTCGCTGTTCACAACTTCAATCTTCGCACGGATAAGTCCCATAGCTCAGCAATCTGATTTCCAGTCGCAGGATTTCAAGCAAATATTGGCCTGCACTCCGATGGTCCCGATGGTCTTTTAGTTGAGCCGTCTTACGTTACGCAACAGCGCGTGCGCAGACGCTTCGGCAAAGGGCGGGTCATTGATTGCACAATCCATTTCGATGACTTCAATGTTCTTCCGCAGATTCGTTTTCAGCGCGTCGAATAATGCTTTGTCTGCGCCGGGATCATGAAACTTTTGGCCGGGCGCGCTGATGACACTGATCGCCTTCCACGGAATCAATACCGTGATCTGCCCCGTCGATGCGTTGAGTTTTTGGGCGATGATTTTGCCCAGTTGCGCGCATTCATCCGGCGTTGTGCGCATCAAGGTCGTTTGTGGGTTGTGCTGATAAAAGGTCCGTCCTTGGTATTTCGTCGGCACCGTCTCCGGAGCGTAAAAATTGACCATGTCCAGGCAACCTGGAGTGACAATGGCCGGGACACCGTGTTTTGCCGCTGCCTCTAAACGAGTCGGTCCAGCGCTCAGAAATCCGCCCACTAATTCGTCCGCCCATTCAGTCGTGGTCACATCGAGAACACCC
>VHDE01000177.1 GCA_016871515.1 Verrucomicrobiota bacterium | reverse complement strand
GGCCGTAATTGGAATCATGCTATGCCTAGGAATCCTTTCGCTCGTTGCAGAAAGCTCAACGCTCCGTGTCACGCTTAATATTTCAAGAGCGGTTTCCAAGAAAATTGTGGCCGGCGCGGTATCGCGCTGACCGAGCGCGGACATTCCTGCAAGCAGCTGTTCTCGATTTTCCGGACCGGTTGCAGAATGGCCCGCCGCATTCGGTCGGATGGACATTGCTGCGGACAGGAATGTCCGCGCTCCGCCAGAGGTTCGTGGTCGCAATGCGCGAAGAAATTCGGCGAATTGTTCAGGCCGATCCAGTCTGTTCCGGCAGATCGCTCGACCGCATGCTTTCCGGGTCGAGGCCGACTTTGTGGCACCAGTCGCGATAGGCGAGGGGTGAGATTTCGGAAGGCTTAATCTCGCTGCGGCCACCCCAGAACACATTCGTGTAGCTTACAGGAATTCCCAAACCCTTCAGGTGCTCGTCGATGGCTGCTTTGTGTTGCAGCACCACGTCTCGATCGGTTCCGTGTGCAACAGCCATCACGTTAACATTTCGGAACTCGGGCCCGCCTTCCCGCCAATACGCATGCGTCAAAATGTGATGGCGGCCAACCTCGCGCCCCGCCTCAATCTCCCGCCCTGGAGGCACGGCCCAATGGAAGAGCGCGTTGAAACGAGTCACGCGCTGTCCGTCGGCCAACGGTTTGACGTGTTCCAGGAAAGTCGAGAATCGGCCGATGACCTTGCGTTGGTTTAAGTCCTCCGCCACTTCATAAAATGTTTGCAGCGGAATGCCTGCTTCGTCGGCGCGCGGCTGCCAAAGATTCTCGTGGATTTCGTCAGGCTCGAATTCGCGCTTCAACGCCACCAACACGCGCCATTCGAGATCGTTCAACTTCACCACATTCACATCCATTGCATCTGCGGAGACATCGGCCTTGCTCCCGATAGGCATCCCACGGCGGCGGACATGACCGACTCCCAGGACAAAAAGCCGCTTGGCAGGCATTAAGCGGAAATGTTCGGCGCCGGTCTTGCCCAGCAGAAATTCCGCGTGTTTCTGCATCGAATAACCTTGCGGCACTTTCAGCGTGGTCCAGAGCTTATAATTGGAACCCGGTGTGGCCGGGTCGGCCGAACGAATCACAACATGTCCCGAAAATGGATCTTGCTGAAACATGTAATCGAAAGCCGCGTCCAATTTGTCTGCCGGAACCTGCCAAGCCACCAGCGCACCTGGAGCCAGATTCGTCGCCATCAATGTTTGGCGCACGCGGCGAATGGTTCCGGCGCGAAGCATGGCTTGAATGCGTTCAATGACTACGGCTAAGTCAATGCCGGATTCCCGCACAACCTCGCCGACCGGGTCGCGTTGAAATCCCTGAATCTTGTCCTCCGACACAGCGAGAATTCGCGCGTTGATCGGGTCCGTAATCTGAATTGGAATCGTGCTCGTAATCATGCAGCGGCCACTCTAATCGATGTTCGAGATTACTGAAGCCCATTTTGAATTTCCCCATCGAGTCAGAGTGTGGATATGTGTTATGGCAAGCCAGGCGAGCGCCACAAGCCGAGAAAAGAATCGCACGCCTCCCTCTGCCAAAAACAGAGACGGTCTATGGAAGCGACGGTCCGCTTTGGCAAGTTATGGGAGTTATGGGACGGAAGGAAGGAAAGACCTTGAGACACTAGGGCAGTGCAGCCCGCGTTCTTCTCGCATGTCGTCAGAGTGGCAAGGCAATCGTCTAACTTCATTGCGGCACGGTGCTCGTCCGACCGTCACTGCCCTGCGGAACAGTGGTTAACGAGCGGACCTATCGGGGGATGTGTCCCGCCGGGTTGTGGCGGCCGGACGAACACCGTGCAGTAACAAAACTAAGTTGGAAACGAACAATACCGACAAAAGCTCAAACTATTTTCCCAATGCCTGGCTCAATCTGGAATCGCTGCTGGATTGACGAGTTGCCCTGGTTAAACCCAAAAACCAGGGCAACTCTTTTTCCCGCCTATGCACCAAACAACAACCACAATCCATTACTATTCCCGTCGCATCATTTAGCAGGACCCATACCGACCTTGGCCATTGTTCTGAACGACACCAAAAATATCGCTGTCGTCAGCGTCCAACCGGATGCGAATTCGTCGTAGCCCATTGGAGCTGCAAGCAGTTCCTTGCCCTCCCAAATTTACCAGCTTTGTCTGTCAATCCCTGTGACGTTTCAAGGCACACTGTCTTGTGGGTCGTTGCGGCGTGGTCCATCCTTGAATCGGACCAGTCATGCGTTATTTTCACGCTCGAATGCGCGAATTTTCTTTTCGGCGAAAAATTGAGTGGCGCCTTTTGTTCATTGTCTCGATTTTTCCGCTACTGCTCCACGCAGCCGAACAAGGTCAAGCGGTCAACCAACCGGCGCCCGCGGCGACGAATCTGTTGAGTGAAGCCGAGCTAGCGATCAAGAAGTTTCGCGTCGCGCCCGGACTCAAAGTCGATCTCTTTGCTTCCGAGCCACTCATCGCTAATCCGGTCAGTTTTGCTTTCGATGAAAAGGGTCGCGCTTACGTTGTGGAAACTCACCGCCGCCGCACTTCGGTCTACGACATTCGCAATCACACCAATTGGCTCGATGCCGATTTTTCGTTTCGCAGCGTGGCGGATCGCTCGAACTTTTTTCAAAAGATTCTCGTTCCCGATAACAAGTCTCTGCCGGAAAAAATTGCGCGCGATTTAGACCGCGACGGAAAATTCGATTATCGCGATCTTGAAGTGGAATCAGAGAGGATCCGATTGCTGGAAGATCGTGATGGCGACGGCCGCATTGAGCACGCTGTAACCTTCGCGGACGATTTTAAAACAATGGTCTCAGGCGTGGCGGCCGGGGTCCTGCCACGGGGCAGCAATGTCTGGTTCACGTGCATTCCTGATCTTTGGTTGCTGCGCGACACAAATGGCGACGGCCAAGCGGATACTCGCAAATCGCTGCTCCACGGATTTGGCGTCCATATTTGTTTCGGTGGACACGACCTGCATGGCTTGTGTTTTGGACCGGACGGCAAGCTTTACTTCAGTATCGCCGATCGCGGCCTCAACGTGAAAACTGAAGGCGGCGTCCTGGCCAATCCCGATTCTGGCGCGATCATGCGCTGTAATCCTGATGGGTCCGAATTCGAAATTATTGCCACCGGCCTGCGCAATCCGCAGGAGCTGGCTTTTGATCAATTCGGCAATCTCTGGACCGGGGATAACAATGGTGATGGCGGTGACAAGGCGCGATGGATTTACGTAGTCGAGGGTGGAGAGAGCGGCTGGCACATCGGCTGGCAACATCTGCCCAAGATGGGAGCCTGGAATTCCGAAAAGCTTTGGGAACTTCACGGCACAAACACTGCCGCTTACATACTTCCGCCCATTGCTCACGTCGGACACGGTCCTGCCGGGTTGTCGTTTTATCCAGGGACAGGAATGCCTGCACGATACGACAACCATTTCTTTCTTTGTGATTTTCCCGGTGGTGTTCGCACCTTCGCAGTGCAACCCAAAGGCGCAGCTTACCAGGTCGTTGATCTGCAAGAATTCCTTTGGGAACTTTATCCAGTCGATGTGGACTTTGGACCGGACGGGGGCGCTTACGTGGCGGACTGGATCCAAGGTTGGGAGAAAACCGGCAAAGGCCGCATCTTTCGCGTGTACGATCCAGCGATCGCCAAAGACGCTTTGGTTCGAGAAACGAAAAAGCTGCTCGCTGAAGGCATGGCGAAGCGCTCCATTCGGGAACTCTCGCGCTTGCTGGGACACCGAGATCGGCGCGTCCGGCAGGAAGCGCAATTCGCCCTCGCGGACAAAGGAATGGCGTCGACCAATTATTTGTTCTTCACCGCGTCACGCGATCAAAACCAGCTGGCTCGCCTCCACGCTATCTGGGGGCTCGGTCAGATTGGCCGCACGAATGCCGCCGCGCTTGCTTGTGTGATGCCCTTGCTGAACGACCTTGATCCCGAAGTGCGGGCCCAAGCTGCGAAAGTGCTTGGAGAACGCCGGCATCATGATGCTTATTTGCCCTTGGTTAAGCTTCTTCAAGATGCGAGCCCGCGCGTCCGTTTCTTCGCCGCAATGGGCGTTGGCAAGCTCGGTCATCAGGAAGCGACCGAACCAATCTTGCAAATGTTGCGTGAGAATGCCGACCGCGATCCGTACTTGCGGCATTCCGGTGTCATGGCTTTGGTTTGGCTCAATGATATCAATGCGTTGATGGCGGCGGCCAAGGAAGTGTCAACGTCCGTTCGCATGGCTGCGTTGTTAGCTTTGCGCCGTTTGGAACGGCCTGAAGTGGCGGTTTTTCTTTACGATTCGCATCCGGCGCTTGTCCTCGAAGCGGCTCGGGCGATCTATGATGTTCCCATCGGCTCTGCTCTCTCGCAACTCGCGAGCTTGATTGCCAAAGCCGATTTGCCCGAACCTGTTCTTCGGCGCGCGCTTCATGCAAACTTCCGTTTGGGCAAATTGGAAAATGCGCTGGCGCTGACCGAATTTGCGTCCCAGAACAAGGCTCCGGACCTGTTGCGCGCCGAAGCGCTGCGGCTGCTTGGACAGTGGTCTCATCCCCTTCTGCGCGATCCGGTGATTGGTTTGTGGCGTCCGCTGGCGCCTAGAGAAGGACGGCCCGCCAGCATCGCGATTCGGTCCGAGTTGCCAAATCTTTTGCGCAGTGCGCCCGATATGGTCCGCGCCGCCGCAGCTCAAACGGCCGTTGCCCTCGATATGCCTCAGGCTGGTCCGGTCTTGTTTGAACTGATCAAGGATGCCCAAGCTTCAGCAAACGCGCGCGTCGAAGCTCTCAAAGCTCTGGCGGCGTTCAAAGATGAACGGTTGGTCGAAGCGGTGAGCGCGGCGGCGAATGATAAACATGAGGTTCTCAGAACAGAAGCGCTTCGATTGCAGGCGCAATTCAAGCCTTCGGATGCGCTCGCTCACGTCGCGTCGGCGCTGGAGAAAGGGTCGATCACTGAAAAACAAGCGGCCTTGCACGCCGTCGCAGGTTTGGAGAATCCAGTTGCGGACACGATTCTTTTGGGCTGGTTGCAGAATTTCGAAGCGGGCCAGGTTCCGAGAGAATTACATCTCGACCTGTTTGAAGCGGCCGCAAAACGTTCCGCGGCGAGCGTGCAAACAAAACTTGCCCATTTGGAATCCACGCGCGCGAAAGGCGAACCGCTCACCGCATTCGCCGAAACACTTTCGGGCGGCGACGCTCAAGCTGGCCGAAGGATTTTCTTCGAACGCGCCGACGTTGCCTGTCTGCGCTGCCACAGGATCAACGGCGAAGGAGGAGATGCGGGCCCCGACTTGAAAGGAATTGGTTCCAAGAAAACCCGCGAATATCTTTTGGAATCGATACTCTTGCCGAGCAAAGAAATTGCCGCCGGTTATGAGACGGTTGTCGTCACGTTGAAGAATGGGGCGCGGTATGCGGGCCGAGTTAAAAGTGAAACCGATAATGAACTTGTGCTCGTTTCGCCTGAGGACGGGTTGATTGTCCTTTCCAAGGCGCAGGTGCAAGCGCGCGATCGCGGTCTTTCCGCTATGCCGGCTGAGTTGGGAACCATCTTGTCCAAGCGCGAGCTGCGGGACCTGATCGAGTTTATGGCGGCGCTTCGGTGATTTCGCTGAAAAACGACTTGCGGAAAACTGTGGACGTGCTGCACAGTAACGCGGGCTGCGCTTATGGTGGAATTGGCAGACACGCTACTTTGAGGTGGTAGTGGGGCAACCCGTGCAGGTTCAAGTCCTGCTAAGCGCACCAAT
>VHDE01000176.1 GCA_016871515.1 Verrucomicrobiota bacterium | reverse complement strand
AGCCTCTCCCCGGGGGCAGGCCGCGAGCTAAGGCTCACAGCACGGCCTGCCTCCCCTTTTAAGGCTCTGTTGGCTCAAGCTCTCCGCGCAAGAACAATCCAACCGCAACAGACATAGGGGACATTTTAAAAAGAGTCTTGACAGAGGCACCAGCGGCGGAAAAGGACCCAAGGTCGGCATTACTGCGTTCTGGGTGCCGTCCGCGGCGGAATTTTGGCCTCGTACGGACAGCGCGCCGGCGTCAAACCGCCCGTCACGATTACCTCACCGTCAAGCGGGCACCCCATTTCGACCTCCTTTTTGAATCTCAGAATCTCAGCGCGCAACCGCCTGCTCGCCCGGCGGCGCCCGGGCCTCGTCCTCTTCCCACAGCCCGCAATGCCGGAGAATCCTCTCAATGACCTCGCGCTGGCGCCGCTCGATGAAGCTGATGATCTTCATCGTCCCGCCGCACTTGGGACAGAGCAACGGATCCACTTCGTACACCTGCTGGATCAGGGCCGCCCAGCGCCGGCGGGCTTCCTGCGCACCTGGACCGTTGACCTCGGTGGAGAGGGCCGCGGCCGACTGACTTTTCCCAAGAAACAGAAATCCGTTTAGTAGGGATTTCCAGTCTTCGCGTCCTTCGCGATCTCCTGTTCAAGCCACAAGCCAAAGATCTTGGCAAAATGCATGACTTTCACCTGTTGTTTTTAGGCCCGCCCGCCGCACTAAAAACAGAAGCTCGCCAAGGACGCAAAGCTGAGGTGGTCCGACTGACTGTCTTGGGGGGCCTTTGAGGTCGTGTTGGGGGGCCTTTGAGGTCGTGTCTATTCATTATTCATTTGATGAGCCAATTGAATAATGAATAGGTACGACCCCGCCAAGAGAACGCTCCAATCGCGGGTCCCGATGGCGCGATCTGGTTTGGCACCTTCACGCATGGACTCTGGCGCTACGACCCTACCCCAAACTTGCCCGCGACAAACCGGTTCCGAAACTACACGATCCGCGATGGACTCCTCTCTGATTTGGTGAGTCAGATGCACTTTGATTCCAAAGGGTCTCTTTGGATCACAACGGGTGGCGGCGTCCGCGCAGCAGCTTATTGAGGTGAAAAACCTTTTGAGTGTAATGGAGGAACTGATCCAGCCGATTCACGGCTGAGGCTTCAAGGGTTCGCCACGACGCAGCAGCTCGGCGTTAATTTGAGACAGTTCCTCCAGCCGCTCCCAGTGGACCTGATAATGGCGCACGCCCTGTTCTGCACTCTGTTGCTGCGTCTGATCCCTGAGGAGGAATTTGAGGATATGACCGGGAGCTAGATTGGAAATCAGATAATAAAATGGACCGTGTTTCTGTCCTTGGGCACAGGCGCAGTTGGCTTTGCCGCACGTGGTGAAGCGCTCCACGTAGGAAGCGCGCAGCAAGTCGGCGGGCACGATCAGATGACGCAAGAGGGCAGCCTTGCGGCGGCGTAGCGCCAGGGTCAAGGTGCGGCGGAGATTGAATATCTTAGCCACTACTAGGGCCAAGATAGCGTGTCCTGCACGCTTGGCAAGCAAAAACGAAAATGCCCTGTTTTCGTGAAAATGCGTTAACCCGTTCTGGGGATCGGATTCTTGCGAAACCGCTGTTGCGATTTTCATTTTTCCGGTTTCGCGTTTTGCCCCCCTTAGGGGCCCTTTAAGGTTCTTCAGGATTCGCGGGCCGGACGGAGGCAGGGTCTGCCTGATATTTCGAAGGTTCGCTCGACCAACTCGGGGTTTTGAACCGCAGATAAAGCAACAGTAGACCGGTTATCAAGGCGGCCAGGACAAACAACACTTTGCCCAAACCGTGGCGTCGAATGAGCGCTCGCACGAACGAACTCGAAGGGCGGGGACCTTCGTCTGCGGAAGGCGAATCATTTGCTCCAGATTCGGCCGGGGACTCCCAAAGCTCGTCCCACTTAACCGAACCATTCTCTTGAGAAAACACCTTGTAGACGTACGAACCACAGTCTTTCCGGGCGCAATACGACTGTACGATCCGAGTGAGCTTCGGGCTTTGGTTAATCGCATTTTCATTAGACGTTGCAATCTCGGCCAGTTCCTCACCGTTGACCGTCATGCCACACTGGACGCACTCGGCTCGGAGCTCATTGGCGATGAACGCTTTTCCCTGTTCTGGCGAGATGCCTCGCGCCAACAACGCTTCGTAAACTCGACCGAGCCTTGAAGCCAATTGGTCAATTCGGACTTCCTTCGAGAACCTAGTGATTGTCCCTTCGATCATGTGCTTGATTGGGATCCCAGCGCCACCTGCCTCGCTATTCAAGGCAATATTATCTTTCGATGATTGGCTTGTACCACATCCATTCGCGCGTTTCTTCGTAAGGAAAAAGCGGGTCAGCTTTCAGGGCTCGCGAGAAATTGTTTGCCGCGCAGTGGCCATCGACATAAAGCGTCGGTGAAATGAATTGATCCGGCGCCCGAGTGACGTTGGCAACATCCGACGCCTGCTGTGAGCGGTGCCATTGATACCACTCGGGAACGCCACCGCAGCCATAAATTCTGGCCGGCGGCTCATGCATCATAATGTATTTGGAAGGATCTGGAACCCAACTTTCGGGCTGCCCGGCTAACCCGCCATCCTTCCCCCGTCTGAATCCGCCTCCTCGCAGCAGAGTCAGATCTCCGCTGTTGTAATGATAACTGGCGCCTGCCGTCAGCCAGTTCGACGGCTTCTGCGGTCTGACTTGTGCATCGCAAGTTAGAAGCCGTTGTCCCATATCTCTTGGACAACGGAAAACTTCCGATTCACGCAAATAGGGATAAAGCGGTCTGGCTCGCGCCGTTGGATAGACCCGGGCGAACAGTCCGGCTGGATTCTGGCCGCCAAGCGTCAGATCCGTCCATTTAAAGCGGTTGTCCACGTCCCAAACTCGAGCCACGGGAAAGCGTCCGTCCTTGTTATCCTGCTTGTACAATTCGATGGTGATGCCAATCTGCCGGAGATTATTGATGCAAGTGGTGATTCTCGCCTGTTCTTTCGCGCGCCCCAGCGACGGCAGTAGCATGCTGGCCAGGATCATTATGATGCTGATGACCACGAGCAGTTCGATCAGAGTAAAGCCGATCCTTGTCGTTTTTACCATGCTCCCTCGATGCATTTCTCTGTTTCCGATTTTCATGTCACCCTAAACCTTGGACCACTAAAGCAGCGCAGCGTTGCGTTGCGCATAAAACATCCACACCGCTGCGCTTAGATAAGCCTATTCTCTGCCAACTTCCGTGGGAGAGCGCTGATCGCTCTTCCTCGCGCTGGCCCAGGAGGGTTGCAATCCAAGATGCACTCGATCCGGTTGCGCCGCAACAAGAGCTGTTCGGTTAAGGTGCAATTAACACTGTCCTCAGGAGGAGCGCGGCGTTTACGTTGCAGAACGTGAAATTGCCGGAGGGCTCGGAAACCCACTTCGTAACGTTTCGACTCTGCGGACGTTTCTGCAAGGTAAACGCAGCGCTCCCTGACTGACGGTGTTAATCGCGCCCCCTTTGGTCGGGCCTTGGCGTGATGCAGAACGTCCCGGTAGATTGCTTGTCTATTCATTCATGTCGATTTGGCCGGTGATCGTACGGGAATTGCAATCGCAAGCACGGCAGCCGCTGACCTATTGGCTTCGTGTGCTTGGCGGCATTTCCGTCGCCGCGGCCTTTGGGGTCGCGTTATGGAAGGTTAGTCACCTCCGAAACCAATTTACGGCTGGAGGAGCCCCGCACTCCTATCTGACCTTCGGCACGGCTTTGTTTGGGAAACTCAATTTGTTCATCTTTCTTGTTATTTGGATTTTCGTGCCGTTATCGACAGCCGATGCGATCAGCCGCGAACGTCGCGAGGGAACGCTAGCTTTGCTTTACCTTACGAAGCTGCGCTCGTGGGGCATCGTGGCCGGCAAAGCTTCGGTCCATGTTCTGCGGGCGCTTTCTCTTTTCTTAACCGTGGCGCCGTGGTTGATGCTTCCCTTGTTATTCGGCGGAGTCGGAGTGAAGGACGTCGGCCTGGCACTAATGATCAATTTTGCGGCATTGTTGCTCGCGTTGGCGGCGGAATTGCTGGCTTCGACAGTTCCGCGCGACTGGCTCAAGTCCGTTATCCTGGCGCAATTGTTCGCCTTGATCCTGTTCGTGCGGATGCTCTACGTCCATGAGGACGTTCTCAAACACGCAATCATTTCCGGAACAGCACCGGCGCCGGCCAATGCCTGGATGGCTCCAATGGCAATGACCTTCCAGCATTTGCGCGGCTTTCAAGCGGGCATGCTTCGACGAATGGTCCACCTTATCGAGATCACAACCAATAGTTCCATCAGCGTGTCACACCAATGGGGATTCCCAAGATCGAGTCTGGAGACACATTGGCAAGTCTTCTGGAGCAATCTCACACCAGGCGGACATCAAGCCTGGTCTCAGGGAGTCGCGGGCATGATCGTTCGCTCTGCATTCGTGCTGCTCATCGCTTTGGCGATCGCCGCTTGGCGGGTCCAAAATTCCTGGCGTGATGCGCCGCCGCAGCTGGCGGTTGAAGGATGGAAACGGCGTTTTTTTCACCACGCTTTCGCGTCCACGCGCTTCGGAAGAATTTGGCCCGTTCACTGACGGCCAACCCGATTGGCTGGCTCCAGCATTATTCGCCATCCGCCCGAATGGTGAAATGGGGTTGGTGCCTGTTTATTTTGATTGTTGAAATACTCCTGAGCACGAGCGCCAACGATCTATATGATGCCCAAACCGGTCTCGGTTTCATCTTGCTGTTGGGATTAGCATTCAGCGCCACGGGAAGTTTCAGAAATGAATTGGAGACAGGAGCCTTTGAGCTCCTTTTGGTGACACCGTTGCGGGAACGCCAGATTATTTTCGGTCGGCTGCGCGGTCTATGGCAACAATTTTTCCCTGCCATCGCGATTTCCGGCGCGGGAAGTATTTATCTGGCCAGCGGGTGGGCCGCCAGCGATACCGCGCAGAAAGCTTGGCTCGCTTTGGCAGGGACACTGTCGGCGTTTTGCGTCTTGCCCGTCGTGGGCCTTTATTTCTCTGCGCTCCGTCTGAATTTCTTCGTCGCCTGGGTCCTTGCATGTTTCGCCGGGCTGGAACCTGCCTTATTGGCGACGGTTTTGGGAATCGCGCTACCCGGGGTTGTCATCGTGCAGTTCTTGGTGGGATTAACGGCAGGATGCCTCCTGGAAGCGCGCCTTCACAACCGCGAGTCCTTGGCGCCGTCATCGTGACATCAGCAGAATATCTGGTGGTCTGTTTATGGTTTATGATTAAACACGGTTCGGAATGTCCGGCTTAGCCAAAAAGCGATTGGCTTTGCATGAGCAACTTGGAAACTCGCGTCGGAGAGTTGGTGGCGAGAGCCGGAATTGAACCGGCGACACAAGGATTTTCAGTCCTCTGCTCTACCGACTGAGCTATCTCGCCTTACCATCTGATCTGATAACTATGATGTTATCTTCGCTATCGATTCGAGTCTGATTTTGACTTGTCACCGGCTTCGTAACCGTGCTGTCGAAATGACTTCCGATCAATCCGAGAGCACAATGTCACCTGTTCATCCAGTTTGCAACAAGGGTCGGTGAAAATCTAAGATACACCTCCATACCCTATCTGCAGCGCCTCCGCACCAGCCAACATCCGTCGCGAACTTTCATTCAGATGCGGCCACATACGACACAACTTCTCGCGCAGGGCCTGCAGACGACCCATGACACGTGTGGTGTCGCAGAATACTATAAAGATGTAAATGTTATTCTTTGTTATTCTTTAGGACGCGTCTTTTCTGTTTCATAAGTCGAGCACGCTCGGCAATTTGGGGTGAATGAGCGCATGGAGTCGTTCGCGTCCGCCATGAGCGGATTTGAACCGGCTTTGAAAGGCCGGGATCTCGTTGCTTTTGCGGGCCGTCACCGTGCT
>VHDE01000175.1 GCA_016871515.1 Verrucomicrobiota bacterium | reverse complement strand
TTCCAGCTTGTCGTGGTTGATGCGATGGCCGTGCGTATTGATCGTGAAGAAACTGTGCCGATATTGGTCGGGCCAATTGTCGCCGAGGTAAATCATCGCGCCGCAATGCGCATGTCCTCCTCCGAATGCATCATTTTGGGAAAGCTCCACGCCCTCGGTGTCCCAGTAGCCACCCGCCCAATGGATATGATCGGCGCAGCTTTCCATGAGACGAAATGCGTAGGGATTATTGTCCTGGCCGTACATCCGTTCGTAACGTCCCCCCGGGACTACGTGAAAGAGATGTTTGATCACGCAGTTGGCGATGAACATCTGTCCTTGTTCGTTGAAAGCGATCCCCCACGGATTTGTGGCGCCGTGCGCGACAACTTCCACAGCCTTGCGCGTCGGATGGTACCGCCAAACGCCACAATTCAAAACGACGCGCTCCACATCGGAAGTGCCGGGGCGTCCTATTTTCGAATCAGCAAGAATTCCGTGGCAGCCATAAAGCCAGCCGTCAGGACCCCAGGTCAGCCCATTCACCATATTGTGCTTGGCTTCGAGCGTCCACCCGTCCAACACGGCTTCCAGCGGTCCGTCCGGTTGATCATCACGATTACGATCCGGAATAAAAATGAGCTCGGGCGCAGAGCAAAGCCAAACTCCGCCAAGTCCCACGGCAATACCCGCGAGATTGCGCCCTTTGTCAAAGAAGACGCGGCGCGAATCAAATCGGCCATCACCGTCACCATCTTCGAAAATCAAAACGCGGTCTTTTCCTTCCCCCTCGCGCTGCCAAGCCGGATACGAAAGGCATTCGACCACCCAGAGACGTCCCCGCTCGTCAGTCGTCATTGCGATCGGTTGAACAACGTCCGGTTCGCCGGCAAAGAGTGTGACGCGGAACCCATCGGGCACGGTCATTCGGCTCGCAGCTTCCTTTGCCGGAACGGGTGCTTTCGGTTCGGAAGATTCCGCGGCGAAGGAGTGTCCGGCTATGCCGAGTGAGATCACGGCGATTGCGACATTGCAAAATGCGTGAGGAGACATGCGCGTACTTGTAAACACCTGTGGTCGATTTAGCAATTTTTACGCAGCCACGGCTTGTCCCAAGAGCATTCCTTGTCCTGTCGGACTTCGTCGCAAACTTTGTCGGCCGTCTTTGTCGAAAGAGGCTGGAAGACCTCTGCTTCGACGATGTTCTCGACAAAGTCTTCTCAGCGCTCCGGCTTTTGGGACAGGCCCTCGCTACGGTCGTGCATAGGAAAACCAAGGCAGAGAAAAGCGGCGCGGCTGCATACGCTTTTTGTTCTTCTACACAGCCGCGACTTCGCGTGCGATGATCAAGACGTCATTCTGTTCCCAGTCCCGCTGAAGACCCTCTTTCAGGCGCAAAAAGAATTGCTGAGATCTTGTCACGTCCTGAGATGGCACTCGCAAGATCACAATGCGATCCCGGAAGGTGAGTGTCCCAACTCTCCAAAGACCCTCATTCTCTTGCGGAGAATGAGTCAATCCTCCGAATTCATCAACGAGGCGGCGTTTCAGACGTGTGAGTTTCTCGTTCTCGATCGGCCGTCCGTCGTTGTAATCGAGCGGCACATACAGCTCAGATTCCCTCATCTGCAAAACTCAAGCTGGCCACTCATTCAGCCGCGTGGTATCCACTCAGCCGATGATTGCCATGAAACTTCTCCGCTCGTTGCTTGCCGCCGCTGTGTTGTCTTCAGCTTTGCATGTTCAATCAGAAAACTGGCCGCAATTTCGTGGACCGCGCGGTGACGGCACGAGCCTCGAGAAAGGTGTTCCGACTCGCTGGAGCGCGACGGAAAACGTTCGATGGAAAACTTCTCTCCCTGGCCAGGGGCATTCCGCACCCATTGTCTGGGACAACAGCGTTTTTCTCACCACCGCAGTTAAAGAATCCGAACGTCGTCTGCTTCTCCGCCTGGCTGCAGATTCCGGCAAGATCCTTTGGCAACGGACCGTCGTGACCGCGGCTTCGGAGTCGATGCACGGCGAGAATAGCGGCGCCTCATCGACACCGGCCACTGATGGCGCTTATGTGTTCACTTCGTTCCAGGCGGGCGACCGCGTCGATTTGCGGTGCTTCGATTTTGACGGGAATCTTGTCTGGTCAACGCAGCCACTGCGCTTCGACGGCGAGCACGGCTACAGCTATTCGCCTATCGTGCATCAGAATTTGTTGCTATTCGATTGCAGGCAGGAAGGCGAGGCGGCGCTGCTCGCGTTGGACAAGAAAACCGGCAAAGTCCTGTGGCGCGCGAAGCCCGGCCGAGCGCGAATTTCGCATGTGACGCCGCTCGTTATTCAGAACGATGGACGCGATCAGGTCGTGGTTTGCGGCAGTGACGAAATTCGCAGTTACAACCCAAGCACAGGCGATGAGTTGTGGCGCTGCGATGGCCCGAGCGATGTCGCTGTCGCGGGCCTCTCATTTGGCAACGGTATGGTCTTCGCCACGGCGGGTTACCCAACAAAAACGCGTCTGGCAGTTCGCGCCTCCGGACGAGGCAATGTGACTAAGAGCCATGTTGCCTGGTCGTTGCGCCGACAGGTGACCTATGTGCCGTCGCCAGTGTTTCACGATGGATATCTCTACACTGTGCTCGATGATGGTATGCTGCTTTGCTTCGACACGAAGAATGGCGAGCCTGCGTGGGAGCATCGGTTGGGCGGTCGTTTCCGCGCTTCACTCTTGCTTGCCAATGGACATGTTTATGCCGTGAATGACCAAGGTCTAACCACGGTTTTTGAAGCAACTCCGAAAGCCTTTCGTCCGGTAGCCAGCAATCAACTGAAGGAATTCTGTTACGCGACGGCAGCGATTGCAGGCGGTTCCATTTTCATTCGAACGGCAGGCCACCTCTATTGCATCGGCACCGGGCACGGTTCAAGCACCTCGGAACCTGGTGGCGTACCCTAGCTCCTATGATAGCGCAGCTGCGAGCCTTGCCTATTTCGTCCAAACTCTGTGAAAGAACTGTCAGGAAGCGTTAAGCTCAGCTTCGACGAAGATTACGACAAAGTTTAGGACGAAGATGAGGGAACGATGCTGACGTGCGATGTGCGACTTAGGGGAAGAACTCCGGATGGGCTTCGTTATCGATGTGCCAGCGTTTCAGCCAGTGGCTGGTCTGGTCCAAGAGCACGCGCTCGGCATCCACGAATTCCACGTGGGCGTCGCCGAAGACAAGATTGAGACGCCCGCGGTGGCGGTTTTCGGCTTCTTTGCTATCCTGAATTTCTCCACCACCCCCGCCATCATCACCGGGAAAATAGAGGCGCCGTGAGAGCATTTCCAAGCCGGCGAGAATAATCCGCCTGTTCTGCGAAAGTGTCGAATAGGAGTCAGCCACGGCAATGAGGTCGCTCGGAACTTTGATTTCGTTTTCCGCGGTCGGAACCTGTGTGATCTCGCCTGTGCCACTAAACTTCCCCGCCAATCCGTAGCGCAAGACTCCCGATGGATCGGAAGTCCCGACGTTGTATCCGTAGCTTCCGGCTGACAGCCAAATGGTGCTTTGTTCAACGCGCCCGTCAAAGACCAAACCTCGATAGCTTGGACAGGTATAAAGATCATTTGTCCAAGTTTGGGTCGTGTAGCCGCGCAGATCATCATACCACTTGGCGCCTTGCGGCTTGGTAGCGCTGAACCCCGATCCGAGCAGAGGGAAAAAGGAATGATCCTGCGAGTAAAGTTGCAGCGCAATCCCGATTTGCCGAAGGTTGCTCTTGCATCTGGCCGAACGCGCCGAACTTTTTGCTGCAATCAATGCCGGCAATAACAACGCCGCCAAGATGGCGATAATCGCGATGACAACCAGCAGTTCGATCAAAGTAAACGCGGCGCCCTTCCGCCCGAGATGGGTTTTGATCATAGGAGATGCCAAATAACTTTGCATCTTGCTCGAACCGAGCGTTACGTTACTCCCGGTCTGGTGATGATTCAAGTTGCTGTCCTTCGTTCTCGCGATTCCGACTTGGGTAGGGCGCGTCACTCCGTGCGCGCCGTTTGTGTAGAGTAATTGCCGTTTCCTGCACAGGTGCGGCGCGCACGGAGTGACGCGCCCTACCCAAGTTAGAATCATTGCTTCGATTTTTGCTATTGCTCGCTTTCGCGGTGCCCAACTAATTCGTCAGTTGCCAATGCCGTTTCAGGCGTATAGAACATCGCCATGAACCACAAGTCTTCCCCTCTTAATCGACGTCAATTCATTCAGCGAGCCGGATCCGCGGCCGCCGTCCTCGCGTTTCCGTTCCTCTCAAAACGCAGCATTCTCGGGGCCAACTCGCGCCTGCGAGTCGCCGCGATCGGCGCAGGTGGCAAGGGCGCAGTCGATATCCGCTATTGCGCCGCTGAAGATGTCGTCGCGCTTTGTGACGTGGATCAGAATAATGCCGCCGGAACATTCAAGCGCTTTCCACAAGCGAAACAGTTCAAAGACTTCCGCGTTCTGCTCGAAAAGGACGGCAAGAATTTTGACGCGGTTACAATCTCGACCCCGGACCACACACATTTTCACGCCGCCGCCATGGCCATGAAGCTTGGCAAACATGTCTACATTCAAAAACCCCTCACTCACTCGATCTGGGAAGCACGCAAACTCACTGAACTGGCGCGGCAAACCAAGGTGGTGACTCAGATGGGGAATCAGGGCCATTCACAGAGCGATTCGCGCCGGCTCGTCGAATTAATTCAAGCGGGCGTGCTCGGCGATGTGAAGGAGGTCCATATCTGGACTGACCGCCCTATCTGGCCGCAGGGCATCAAGCGCCCGGCCGAAATGCCGGTACCTGCTCATCTCGATTGGGATTTGTGGCTGGGGCCGGCGCCATACCGTGTTTATCACGACGGTTGCGTGCCGTTTAAATGGCGCGGTTTCTGGGATTTCGGCACCGGCGCGCTGGGCGACATGGGATGCCACAACATGGATCTAGCCTTCTTCGCGCTAAACTTGCGCGATCCTGTCGCCGTGACCGCAACCTCGTCCGGCGTGAATTCGGAAACAGCTCCACAATGGGCGATCATCACATATGAATTTCCCGCGCTGGGCCGGCGCGGTCCAGTGAAACTTGTTTGGTACGACGGTGGAAAAAAGCCGGACGCCGGTTTAGCCAAGAAAAAAGAATTGCCCGGCAATGGTTGCATTATGATTGGCGCCAAAGACACCCTGTACGTGCCGAATTTCTGGGGCGCCGGCAGTTTCCTTTCGGGCGGGGCGATGGCGGAATTCAAGAGCATTCCCGAGACGCTGCCGCGTCATCCGGAGGCCGCGAAAGACAACGACGCAGCTCATCATTACGAATGGATTGCCGCGTGCAAAGGCGAAGGCAAAGCGCTTTCGAGCCTCGACTACGCGGGGCCAATGACTGAGGCCGTTCTGCTGGGCAACGTCGCCCTGCGAGCCGGCCGACGTATCGAATGGGACGCAAAACGCCTCAAGGTCACCAACTTCAAGGACGCCAACCAATTCGTCCGCCGCAAATATAGGAAGGGTTGGAAATCGCCAGTCTAACCGAGTCGCGAACGATTCTGGGACAGCCGCATGTTTAGCGTAGCGCAGACTGCCGAGTCTGCCGTTTCGCAGGATGACATCTTTGCGTTTTCATTTTGCCTTCCGGCGTGCTGTTCGGCTGGGCACGACCTCCGCGGAGAAGATAACGCGTCAATTATCGCGTGCAAACGCGTGTCTGCGTTTGTGGCAGGGAGCGACCTCCCCAACGTATTTTTGTCTTTTAATCATCCCACTTCCCGGGCTCGGCGGTTCGCGCTCCCATTTTCCCAAGCCTTCGCAAGCCTTCGCTAGGGCGCGGCTTTTCTCCGCAATAGCGGATTGCCGATACGAAGGTTAGCATTTTGTTTGGAACATTCCGTTTTCAGTTCTTTACGCTTGCGGCATGAGTAAACCCAAATGCCGCGACATTTCCGCTGAAGCACAACACGTTTTAGACCATGGCCAT
>VHDE01000174.1 GCA_016871515.1 Verrucomicrobiota bacterium | reverse complement strand
TTGGCTGAGGCCGGTTCCTTCAGGGGCCGGGTATCGAGCGTGAAGCAGGATTTGGCGAGGATCGGGAGTCGTGCGGGCGAGCGATGAACTATCGCTAACTCTATACAATGGCATGCAAGAAAAAAAAACGCGCAAACATTGAAAACTTTTTCACAAATTAAAATTTACGCGAGGATCAGGGGGTTTCCACGCCAGCCGCGTGTCAAGCTCCGCATAGGCATCGACGGTTTGCGTGCGCAAGGTGTCCACATAGCGCAGGCCAATTCCCCACTCGATACGCCGCCCCAGGTCTGTCTCAAAGCGAAGGAAAAGCTGGTGATGAGGAATGCCGCCTTCCTCGATCGATTCGGTAACGGAGGGAGTTGCGCCCCCCGCATCAAGGCTCATTTCCAAATACGAATACCCCCCGCTCATTCGCCAGACATCGGCGGGCTGCCAAGTCGCGGTAACTTCGCCACCGAAGGTTTGGCCGGAAAGCTTATTGCCAAAAGTCGCCGAGACATAAAGATAGGGCGCCGGCGAGAGGCGCATCTCGACAGGGAGCTCAACCACGCCTCGGAGATGATCGTAGTCGTTGTAGAATCCAGCGAATTCCAACGAAAGCTTCGGATGCAGTTTCAGCGGGTAACCGATCTCGTAAGCGATCAAATCTTCAGACCGAAAATTTGGATTTCCGCGGATGGAAACGAGCGCTGGAAATGGCAGCGGAGGCAGCACCGTTCCTGGATCGATAAAGATGCTGACGTCTCGCTCCGTTCGCGAGGGCGTTCGGACCGCGCGAGAAACAGCGCCCCACACGGTGTGATTGAGATGGGGCATCCAAGCGATTCTTCCGCTCGGCTGAAACTCGAGACCGGTAAAATCGTTGTGCTGCAACTTCGTGCCGAGAGTGAAATGGAGGCGATCCGGAACAACTGCAATTTCATCCTGCACAAACACGTTGAAAAGTTGAAGGCCGGCGCGCGGATCGCGCATTTGGAAATCTGGGCTCTCGATTAGCTCGTCGATCGAATATCGGCACCCTCCACCCCAAACCATTTCCTGGCGGGCGCTCAACTGAAACCGGTGATGGGCGTCAAAGTCAACCGTGTTGCGGAATTCGCGGCCGACACCAAATTCGCGGTCTGTTCGGTCGTAATACATTTGCACAGAGATATCCGACTCGGCGGAGAACTCGTGCGTCCAGCGCCCCAGGATGTTTGCGCCTTCGGCCTTGGCACGCCGGCTGGTTGGCGTCAAACCTGGCGGCGTCAGCGAGTGCATGAAAAACCTCGCGCCAAGATCGGCGTAATAATAGTCGCCCTGCAACGTAAGCCGATTATGTTCCTGTGGCTCCCAATCCAACCGAAACCCGGTTTGCGACATCCACCAGTTATCGTCAGCGCCCCCGCCACCATCACGAAGATTGAACTCATCGTGATTCGCGTATTTTCCATAGACGCGATAGTAAGTGTTCGTCCCCACCGCGCCGCCATAGCGGACGGCGCCGAACCCGCGCTCTTCCAGTCCGCCGCCACCGCTGATCAAGGTTCCCTGAGTTTCCTTGGCCGTTTTAGTGATTACGTTGATCACCCCATTCACAGCGTTGGCGCCCCAAAGCGCAGCGCCAGGACCTCGAATGACCTCGATACGGTCCACATCTTCCAGCACCGTGTCGGTTTCTTCCCAGAACACACCGGAAAACAGCGGGGTGTAAATCGTCCGGCCATCAACCAAGACCAACAACTTGTTGGTGAACGTGTCATTGAAACCGCGCGAACTGATGGCCCATTGGCGGGAATTGGGACGCGCCACGTGAAGCCCCGGCGCCATGCGCAACGCTTCGGGCAACAAAGTCACGCCCGAACGCCGAATCTCTTCGGACGTGATGACATGGATCTCCGCCGCAGCACTAGAAAGACTCTCGCTCTTCCGCGAGACTGACGTCACGTTGATTTTACCAAGGTCCTCGAGGGTTAAATGGATGAGTTCTGTGCCGCGCGACGGTTGGGCTGAAGACAGAAATTCAAAGGGCTGAGCGGATGCCCTGGACAGCACCATCGCCAACGAAAGACCGGATACGCAGAGAAGGCGCGCGCCATACATTTGTTCCCGCTTCTTACCGGAGCAATTGGCACGGACTTGAGCGGCGGCTAATCAAGCATCCGCTGGCTCGAGACGAATTCCAGATGCCTCATAAAAACACCTCGCAAAGCCAGGGACATCTGATCCTGGAGGGCCTGGAGTTGGCGGTACACTTCCACGTTGGCGGGTTTGGGCCGAGTCGTTTCGCCGCGATTCAATTGCACAAACTCGTCAGTGATATCACTGATGGAAACGCTTTCGCCAGCGTGACGCCGCCAACACCAGAGGGCTTGCAACGCCGCGCCATAAGCCGCGCCTTCGCCCACTTTCAACGTCACGACTTCGGCATTGAAAACATCCGCCATGATCTGGCGCCAAATGCGAGAATTCGCGCCGCCGCCAGTGGCCCGGATTTGGGCTGGCCGCACGCCCAACTCCGCCAAACGCCGCAGGCCGTAATTCATTCCGAGCGTAACCCCTTCCATGGCCGAGCGCGCGAAATGTTCGGCCGTGAATGTTTTGGGAGTGACGCCAATCCACGTGCCGCTCCCAGCTGGAACATTGGGAGTTCGTTCGCCTTCCAGGTAGGGCAGCAAGAGCAAACCATCGGAGCCTGGCGGCGCTTTGGCGACCGCTTGATCAAATTGCGCATGCGTCAAATTGAAGTCGCGCCGCACCATTTCAGTCGCCACAGTGACGTTCATTGTGCAAAGCAGAGGCAACCAGCGATTCGTCGAATCGCAAAACGCCGCAATCTCACCTTGCGGGTCCACGACGGGCTTTTCCGAACAGGCGTAAATCGTCCCGCTGGTTCCGAAGCTGGCCGTAATGACGCCAAGCTGCGTGTTGCCAGTGCCGATGGCGCCCATCATGTTATCCCCTCCTCCAGCGCTTACCAAAACGTTGGGCTCCAGTCCAAGATCGCGTGCTGTTGATTCGCACAAGAAACCGGCCGGTTGATCGCTCGAAATTAATGGCGGCAATTTCTCGACGAGATCAGGGTCGATGGCATTGATGACCGCGTCTGACCACTTTCGTTTGCGCACGTTCACCAGCGCCGTGCCGCTGGCGTCTCCGTACTCCATGACCTTCCGGCCAGTCAGCCAGTAATTCAGGTAATCGTGAGGCAAAAGAACCGTGGCCAGACGGCGATAATTTTGCGGCTCATGTTTTTTGAGCCAAAGGATTTTGGAAGCAGTAAAACCGGGAAGCACGGCATTGCCTAAAGCGCGAATGGTTGCTTTCGTCCCGCCGATGCGTTCCGTGATTTCGTCGCACTCTTTTGCCGTGGAAGTATCGCACCAAAGTTTGGCTGGACGAATCACTTTGCCGTCCTTGTCCAAAGGCACAAAGCCATGCTGTTGCCCGCTTACCCCAATGGCTTTGATTTCCGAAACGCGCGCTTTGGCAAGTTTCAGCGCCTGACGAATTGCTTTGGCGGCAGCATCGCGCCACGTGTGCGGGTGCTGTTCTTTGGCGCCCGGAGGCAAATTAGGCAGAAGATCGTAGGCCTGCGCGGCAGACGAAAGGACATTGCCATGGCGAGCGTCCACCACCAGGACCTTCGTGGATTGAGTGCCGCTGTCAATGCCAATCAGGAGCGTTCTCATAGTTCAAGTCGCGGAACCGCTGTAATCTATTGGGTATGGCGGTGTGCATTCAACGTTTTTTCAGAAGGAACACCCGGCCGTCTCGACAGCACGGATGCCCTCATCATCGAGTCCGCAAGCTCGTTCATCCAAGGGCTTAATCGCGGATGATAGCATCCGCGCTCTATCGGAACATTGACAACCCAAAGCGGTGACGGCAGCGTGAACCGTCATGAAGCGACGGCACAAAACGCCTCCCCGCAAAAGCCTCTCGATTACCCTGAAGAAACGAAAGGCAGCCGAATAGCGGCCAGAATACGAAAAGAGGCGAGCAAACTGACAGCAGCACAAAGACGCGAGTTGTTCCGGCGGGGCATGGTCAGAATTTATGGTGGGGAATGGCCAAAAGAAAAAACAGCTCTCTCTGGACACTAACCTGGTTTTGGATCTGGCTGACGGGCCTGATTTCGCCCATGCAGGTCACGCGGCGACTCAAGTTGAAGGCTGGCGAATAACCCCGTTCGACTTGTCTCCTGTGGACCACGCCATTGCCGAACAATTCGCGCGCCACCTACTCATCAAGGAATTGATTCCCGACGACGAACTGAACGACGCGCTGATCCTGGCAGAGACCTCGCTGGCTGGCATTCCGGTGCTCGTTACATCAGACCAACACCTTCTTGGCATTGACGAAGACGCCTTAATGATTGCCTTTCCTGCGGCCAAACCTTGCTGGTCACGTTAGCGCGATTGCATTGCCGTTGCTCGGCAAAGCCGCTCAACCGCGTCAGTTAAACTCACCACCGTTTCGTCGCGTGTCCGAAGACTTTTCATTCTGAGCGCGAGTTGACCATCACTCATGCGTTCGACTTTGACCGTGTGAGCGGCATTCCGTTCTACGGCGCGCTTGAATTGTTTGTCCGTCTTCGCGGGAACAAACAAGTAATCGACAGCTAAGCCAGCGTCGCGCAGGTTCTGGACCAAGCGCAACGACTCCGGGCGCAGTGTTTCATCCTCGATCAAGCAGAACGCATCAAGACCGGCGTCAAATCGCGGGAGCAATTTCCGCTCTTTCAACAACTCCAGCAGGACAACATCCCCCATCCCAAACCCAATGGCTGACAGATCCACTTTGCCTCTCGAGATCAGCTTCACGAGATTATCGTAGCGTCCACCGCCCGCAACGGCACGGAACTGTCCCTTCTTGTCGAAAGCCTCAAAAACGACGCCGGTATAATAGGCCAAGCCTCGAATGACGTTGTAATCCACTTTCACGAAATCGGACAAACCGCGCGCGGCAAGGTTTTGCAATACAGCTTCGAGTTCTTTCGTTGGCTTCCCGCCCTGAATGAACTCGGTCACCTCCGATAGCGAAAAACCGAGCGCCGTCAGTTTGCCTGCGCTTTCCGCCGGCGCCTCGCGGTCGAGTTTGTCGATGATCTGATAGAATGAGTACGCTTTGAATTGGTCCGAGCAACGCGCATTGAAAAATTCCTGCCAAGCATTCCGGCTGCTCAAGCGAATAACAAAATCATCCGCCGTCAATCCGAGGGCGCGCAACGAATCGATCAGAAGCGAAATCAGTTCGGCATCTGCGGCAGGATCGTTCTCGCCGAGAATATCGGCATTGAATTGAAAGTGTTCGCGCAAACGCCCCTTCTGCTGCCGCTCATAGCGGAAGAGTTGAGGAATAGCAAACCACTTGATCGGTTTTTTGTAATTCCGTTCGTGGGCAGCCGCCAGACGCGCCAGAGTCGGAGTCATTTCCGGGCGCAGCGCCACACTGCGATCCCCTTTGTCGGTAAAACTGTAGAGCTGGCCGACGATTTCATCGCCGCTTTTGACCGTGTACAACTCGAGCGGCTCCAAGGGGGGACCGTCGTATTCGCGAAAGCCATAGCGCCGCGCGGTCAAGCGCCATTTGGCAAAAATATGATTTCGAGCGTCGGCGCTCCAAACATCCTGCGTTGGGACAGGTTCGGGGTAAAAATCTCGGAAACCGGGCAACCGTTCCATTCAATTATCGAAACAAAAAGGCGCTCACACCAATGAGAGCGGCAGGAGCAACAACGATCTCGTCAAGGCTGGGGAGCTTGTTGACTTTCTTCCTTAGGCGTGAGCATCAGAACAGCCTCCCGCATTTCCTTGCCCGGCTTAAACTTCACCACTGCGCGCGGAGGAATGCGAACATCAGCGGCAGGGGCGTTCGGATTTCGACCGACCCGGGCCTTCCGGATCTTAACTTCGAACACACCAAAATTGCGCAACTCAACCTTGGTTCCCTTGGCCACCGCCTCAGCAATGTAATCCAAGGTCTTTTGCACGACGTTTAGAACGTCTTGTTGCACTAGACTAGTTTCCTCGCTGATTCGAACTACCAAGTCACGCTTCGTCATAGGGTTTTTGGGTTTGGGTTTAATGATAAGCAGTTGACTTCAAGCTATTACTGCTTTGTATAGCTTTCGCTCGTTTGGCGGTCAAGCGGGTAATCCAGCTCCCAAATGCACGCGTAAGCATGTCGAACGCGTATCCACGGCGGTTTAACTCTGGACCGGCGGGGGAAAGGCTAGCGGTGCGGTGGCAGAAGCGGGCGTCGGGAGGGGGACCGGAGCGATTGGCTCGT
>VHDE01000173.1 GCA_016871515.1 Verrucomicrobiota bacterium | reverse complement strand
TTCCGTGACAATGACACCATTACCAGCCGCGATGTTGAGAAGTTATTTGGCATTTATCAGCGCACGGCTCGAAGTCTTTTGAGCGGCTGGACGGAATCAGGGTTCCTGTCGGCCGCCGATCCCGCAAAGAAAGGCCGCAAATACGGACTGGCGAGTGAATTCAGGGTATTGGCGCCGTGAATCGGCCTTGCGTCGCCGGTTTCACGACGTTCCCACGCCGATTATATGACGTGGATTAACGTGGAAAGAGTCGCATGATCCGCCTTGCCTGCGATGTTCCAAGCCGTAGAATGTCTTCGAATCTAGAAGGCCTCTATGAATACATTCTCTTCACGACGGAGCGGCTTCACTCTCATCGAATTGCTGGTGGTCATCGCCATCATTGCCATTCTTGCTGGCATGTTGCTGCCGGCGCTCGCTCGCGCGAAGCAGAAGGCGACACAGGTCAAGTGCATGAACAATCAAAAACAGATTGGCCTCGCCTATCTGATGTATGCGGATGAGAACAATGAATCGTTCCCGCAACAGCAAGATTGGCATGCTTCGGGCGGAACGAACGGCACTTACAGCGTCTTCGTCGCGGCGACCAACCGGCCCTTGAACAAGTACACGCAAGCGTACGAGATCTTCCGTTGCCCGAATGACAAAGGCGATGCTCATGGCGCCGACGTTAAGCATTGCTACTTGAGTTACGGGACAAGCTACCTGCCGCAATGGCAGCACGATTCCTTCCGCACTCGGCACGTGCTTGGTGATATTAATAAAGCGCGCGGCGCTTACGAAAATATGCCGATCAAAACCGCCGAGCTTTCCTTAGGCGCGTCGCACAAAATCATCCAAGGCGATTGGGCGTGGCATGCCAACCGGGGTAACACCGATAAAAAGAGCATTTGGCACAACTACAAAGGCAAGAGCCGGTTCAACATGCTTTTCGGCGACGGCCATGTCGAGTTCTACCTTTTCCCCGAACCACGACAAATGGAGAAATGGATTTTCGATCCCCAGCCAAGCCGGAATTGGAAGTGGTGGTAAAGACTGAAAGCCCGTGCTTCAGTCGCACGGACATTTCTACCGCGATTGTTCTCGCGAAGAAAGGCACGGAGCGCGGACAGCTTTGCCCGGGCATCCCGGTCAATCTTCTCAAACCGTGCGTACAAGGCTGTCCGCACTCCGTACGGTTCATGGACCCACGCGCACTGACACTGATCTAGGAGTCACGTTCGACTGCCTCAGATTCGCCGGCGGATATCGGGGTTTACCTGTATCATTCGACTTGACAATGAAAAAACGCTCACAACAAGCGGACACATCTCGAGCAATGTGTGACTGCTATTCCGCTTGCCAAAGGGCCGCGTCATTTCTAAGGTCCGGGCTATGGATCAGCTGTCGCAGTACATTCCCGTGTTGATACTTGCCATTGTCGCAATTCTGTTTGCGGGTGGCACGTTGGCAGCATCTGTCCTGTTGGGCAAGCGAGCCAAGCGTGATCGCGTCAAGGACACACCCTACGAATGCGGCATGTTGCCGGTCGGCGAAGGCAGCACGCGACTCTCGGTAAAGTTCTATCTGGTCGCCATGCTTTTCATCCTCTTCGATATTGAAGTCGTTTTCCTTTACCCCTGGGCAGTCATCTACAAAGAGATGTTACGCGACAACGCCAACCTTATCTTTGGCTCGATGATCACCTTCCTCGGAATCCTCTTCGTGGGTTATATCTACGCTGTCAAGAAACGAGCCTTCGATTGGAAGAACTAAGTTGCGTTCGTCGTTCCAATGCAGCGCAGCGCTCCTGATGAGATTTGCGATGTTTAAGCACGCTGGCCTATTGGCGCTGGCGCTTGCATTTAATTTGCGGTGCGGCCGGGCGTCAACTGCTGCCGATGGCGGAGCGGAGCCAGGAGTAACCCGTGCTGTGCTCGCGCAGATTGGCGCGGTTCAGCCTGCACCGGTCTCGTGGCCAAGTTTCGCAGAATGGAAAACCCGCTGTGACCGGCTGCCCTCCAACCGCTCGCTCAACCGGACTGTCGCTCCGAAACATCTGTTGCCGCTGAAATCCTATCGCGAATTCGACGCGGTCCTGGAAGCGTACTTTGATTTTTGCAAGCGTGGACGTCTCGCAGCCGCCGACTCTTGGCTAGGCGAGCAACCGCGCACGAACCAATTCTTCAATGTTCAGACAACGTATTATTCAAGACCGCCCATTCCGTTCCAACCGTTCGCGCAAAAGGTCGTTGTTCCGGCAAATTCAGAAGTGATTTTCCATGGCGATTTGCACGGCGACATTCATTCGTTGATTGGGTATCTGGATTGGTTGGAACGAAACGGCTATTTGCGCGACTTCAAGCTCGCTCGCCCGAACAGGTATCTGGTGTTTCTCGGTGATTATACGGATCGCGGGTTGTACGGTATCGAAGTCCTTTATACTGTCCTTCGATTGCAGCTTGCGAATCCCGAGCTCGTGATTCTGGTGCGCGGCAATCATGAAGACGCTTCGCTCACCGCGCGCTACGGATTTCTCTATGAGGGAAACGCAAAGTACGGACGCGAGTTCAACTTGACGAAGGTCGCGCGGCTTTATGATTTCCTGCCGGTCGTTTTATACTTGGGGTGCGGAGAGAATTTTTTACAGTGCAACCACGGAGGCATGGAACCGGGCTTTGATCCTCGCGAATTGCTCGACGCTCCGGGAGATCTCCGATTCCGATTTCTTGGCATGCTTCAACAGCAACGGCTGACGGCGCAAAACCCGGACTGGGCGGCCTCGGTGGCCCCACACGCAGAACCGGCTGCGCTCCGCGGTTTGCATGACTTTCTGCCGCAAACGCCGACCAGCCCCAAGAGCATTGGCTTTCTTTGGAACGACTTCTCACTAGTTCCGGGCGAATCGGATCTTCGGCTCGACTTGGACCGAGGCTTCGTCTATGGCGAACGCGCGGCGCAATCCTTGTTGAAGGCCTCCAGCAGCACGACTAAAAAGGTCCAAGCTGTTTTTCGTGCGCATCAGCATTCGGGAATCATTAACCCGATGATGCGGCGCCTGAAAGCGAGCCGAGGCGTCTTTCGTCATTGGCAAAGCACAGACTCGGTGCCTTTGCTGCAAGCTCGCGAACCCGAATTGGAAAAGTGCCTCGAGAATGCCGAGGAACGTTCCTTGCCTCCCGGCTCGGTCTGGACGTTCAATGTGTCGCCAGACAGCGTCTATGGGGAAGGATGCAACTTTCATTTCGACACGTTCGGGATTCTTCAGACAAGCCAGGAATTCAAAGATTGGAGGCTTCGAGTTGTGAATCAAACGATCGCCAAATGAGGAAGGTCAACATTGACATGCCGTCTTACGGCGGCTAAGTAATCCGGAGAATGGCTGTTCTGAAAGTTAGGGCCAAACCACTCCGCGGCAAAACACGGACTGGCCGGCGGCTCCCTGGACCGCGACTGTCTTCAATCTTACAGAAACTGGATTCTGCGCATACTCCGGATGAACGGAAGCGGTTGCGCCGGGAATTCATGCGGGGCTTTTACGGCGACGACCGCGCTGATCACCATGCCTGGAATCAGGCGCGGGAATCTTCCTCCCGCCTTGCTGGCTCATCTTGTGGATCGAAGAGAAAAATGGTCCATCACCTGCGATCAAGTGGCTGCTTTAGCCGATTGGCTTGAGACAGACCCGGAGGTTCCGACGGAAAATGGTTCAAAAGCTTTTCCAGTTTCCCGGTTTGCGGCGAAGGGGATCTGATCAAGACATTTTTGCCGAGGGGACGACTGCCCCAAGGCACAGAGGTGGTTTGATTCTACGTTTCCGCAAATGATTCAGCCATGGCCGAGGACGCGCGAACGCACCCACCGTTGATCCCCGGCACGCTCTACATCGTGGCGACGCCAATCGGGAACCTTGAAGACATCACATTGCGTGCTCTCCGCACGTTGCGCGAATGTGACATCGTGGCCGCCGAAGACACACGGCACACAGGCCAACTGTTGCGGCATTACGGAATTTCCAAACCCTTAATCAGTTACTTCCGCTTTAACGAAGCCAAACGCAGCGAGGAAATCATTCAGCGCCTTTCGCGTGGGGAAAAAATAGGGCTTGTCACAGACGCTGGCACTCCGGGAATCAGCGATCCCGGCGAGCGCGTCATTCGAGCGGCGGTTCAAGCGGGCTTGCGCGTCGAGTCTGTCCCGGGACCGTGCGCGTTCGTGGCGGCGTTGACGGCCAGCGGGTTGCCCACGGATGCATTCCATTTTGTCGGTTTTCTTCCGCACAAGTCGGCCGCGCGACGGAAATTGCTCGAACAATTGCTGGCGGTTTCTGGAACGGCAGTTCTTTATGAATCACCGTATCGCATCGAAAAATTGCTGGCCGAACTGAATGACACTTTTCCTGCGCGTCAGGTGGTTTTGGCGCGAGAACTGACGAAGCGTTTCGAAGAATTCCTGCGCGGAACGCCGGCAGAACTCCTCGCTGCGCAAAAAGGCCGCACGCTCAAAGGCGAGTTTGTGGTCTTAGTTGGACCGGAGACAGCGACTCGACCGCCAATGGTCGAGAACAAAGCCGAATAAACAACAGGTCCCGCGGCCGCGCGAATTACGAAATCAATTCTATTATGGCAACAACTAAACTTCTATTAAGCGCGCTCGCCGCAACGCTGGTCGCGCCGGCGTTGCTTGGGCAGAACCTCGCAACGCGGGAGACCTCCACCTACAAACGGATCAAGGCTCATCTCGATGCGATTCCGGCCATCGACACACACGATCATTTGTGGCCATTTGACATATTGCCTGGCTACGTGGAAACCGACCGCGGCCGCGGCATGAATCTTTTCAGCCTCTGGCGCAACAGCTATTACACGGGATACAACCCGCTGACCGCCTGGAAGCCTGGCGGTTCCTTTGATGACTGGTGGGCGAAAGCTAAAGGCGACTTCACAAACGCGCGAGCGACCAGCTTTTACCGTTATCAATTGCCCGCCTTTCAGGACCTATACGGAATCGATTTTGACACGATCACGGACCAACAAGCTCGCAACCTCAACGAAAGGATATTCAACAATTACCGAGATCAGCGCTGGCTGCATCAAGTGGTTACTGAACGCGCGAACATTGAACTGATGTTCAACGATCCGTATTGGGCGCGGTTTAAGTTCACCACTGCTTATCCGTTCGAGGTCCTCGTCTTCAATGTCACAACGTTGACGCGCGGGTTTCATCCGAGCGAATTCAGCAATCCATGGGACAGTCCTTATAAGTTCGCGCAGGACGAACGTTTGGAAATGAAGTCGCTGGACGATTACCTCGTTGTGTTGGATCGCATGTTTCAAAAGGCCAAAAAGGCTGGGGCGGTCTGCTTGAAGACGACACTGGCTTACGAACGAACATTGCTGTTTGAAAATGTGGCCAAGGAAATTGCCGCACCGCTCTTCGGCCGTCCCAGGAACAAGTTGAGTCCAGCTGAGGTCAAGGCATTTGAAGACTTCATTTTTGGGCGGCTGGCCGAGTTGAGCGCCCAGCACGAGCTTCCATTTCAAATTCACACCGGCCATGGCCGTGTGCAGGGCTCGAACCCGATGCTTCTGGTGGACCTCATTCAAGCGAATCGAAAAACGAAGTTCATCTTATTTCATGGCGGTTTTCCCTGGATCGGCGAGACCGGAATTATTCTGCTGCGGCATTCCTCTCACGTGTGGCTTGATTCTGTCTGGCTGCCTGCGCTCAGTTACACGACCGCCAAGAGAGCGTACCACGAATGGCTCGAAATGATGCCGTCGGATCGCATTATGTGGGGTGCAGATTGCAATCATGCCGAAGGGATTTATGGCGCGACCGAATTTACGCGGCGTTGCCTTGCCGAAGTTCTCAGTGAAAAGGTTGATCGAGGTGACCTCAGCGCGGACCACGCGCTGCACATCGGCCGGCAAATCCTTCGCGAAAACGCGCTCCAGTTGTTTCCACAGCTCAAGGAACGTCTCTGGAAAGGCAAGAAAACACTGGAAGGGCCGGAGAGCATCAAACCCTGAGTAACGCGTTCTTGATGATCGGGGGAGGAGCCGCGAGACGAATCATGCCGCAAAAGAGCGCGCCTTGTCAGCACCTCCTATTTTTGCGCAGGAACGCCTTGTGCGTAACGCAGACTCGTACTCTGCTGTATCGCCGGCTTGTAGCCGGCAGCGCTCTCGATATATCCACGCGTGCGATCTTGCGAACGCCCTGCAGATTGAAAATCTGCGATACGCCGCGATACGCCAGAGTGAAACTCTGCGTTGCGAGGAAAGCGCATCCTTGGCAA
>VHDE01000172.1 GCA_016871515.1 Verrucomicrobiota bacterium | reverse complement strand
CTGGCTACCGGCGGCATGAGGATTTCTTGCCCTCTTGTCCAAAGTCGTCGCATGGCGGCTTCAATGTCGTTTTTATCCAGTGAATCGATCAACATCGAAATGAGGCCGTAAATCAATGGGTGTTTCGCTGTTATGACGGCATCAAAGGCGGCTTCAGGCGGCCGTCCAGCTTTCACACTGGCGAGCCGGAGTTCGTCAGTAAGCCGGTTCGCCTGGGCTTTGGCTCGTCGCTCGCGTTGGCTGTGATTTCGCCTGGCGTGCTGGCAAGCCTTCCTTGAACAGAACTTTTGGCGGTGACCATTGCGCGGATCGGCCAGGCGCTGGTTTTTGCAGAAGGAACAGATGATAGTCATTGGCCGAAGAACATGGAAGAAGCGGAAGAAGGAAGAAAAGTTTTAAGTGAAGATTTTCAAGAAAACGGACGCGAAGAAAACGGAATTTCAAACCGGCGGTTTTCCTCCACTTTCATTCCGCCGCTGACAACCCGCCCGGGTTGTCCGAGCAACAAGCCCTCGCGCGAGCGCAGCAGGGTAATTCTTGGTCGAATTACACGGTCATCTTCGCCGGAAATCCCGCAGTTCAAATGCGAAAACCGCGAATTCACGCGAATCGACGCGAATTCTCCAGAAGGTGGCACTTACCGATGCGATGGACGGCCGTGAACGGGCAAGCTGTTGTGTATTTGCGTTCATTCGCGGTTATTCGCGGTTGATTGAACTCCCATTGCCAGATCACGTTCAAAGCCTGGAATGCCCAAGGACGCAAGGTGAAGCAAGGCGAACATGGCGTGAAGATTCATACCGTAATCGAAACGCCCATGAAGGAGGAAGTGGACCCGAACACCGGCGAAGTGCGCGTCCTCACCAAAGCGCGCCCCTGAACCACGACCGTGTTTCACATTTCACCTACGCCGGCGCCCAGCCAATCCGGAGTAGATTCCAACTCCCCATGCGCTTCGCCTGAGTGTCGAAATTAGGATGACGCAAGAAGCGCCGCAGATACTCCGCAACCTCACTCGGCCGGGTGTCCAACCATACCAGCGCATAGTCAGCGTGAAGCCAGCGGAATTGGAAGAAGTCCTGGTCCTGGGTGAAAAAGACCGGCCGTTTCAATCGGCGCGGGACGGGAAGGAGATTCTCGTCGAGGGTGCCGATGTTCCCCGCCTCGTCGCGGACGAGGCGGACGCGAATCCCGGCTTTACGCAAGCGCAAGACTTCGAGTTCGGAGACGTTCTCGTCGATGAGGAACATGGCGCGGAGACCTGAACTCGCTGGCGGCTAATCGCACGGCCTCGGCGATGGCCTCAAGGGTGACCTTGCCACGCCACGACCATGAGATTTGCTCCCAGGGCATGCCCTCGGCTACCTGATCGAGCACTTGCCAAACCATGACGCGGCTGCCTTCGAAGGTCGGTTTTCCTCCACAGACACGCGGGTCGGCGACGATGTAACGTCCCAAGCGTTGAAATTCGGACGCACGAAGCTTGAGTGAAATTTTCGGCATGAGAAAAGCATCGCCTTTGGACACAGGATTTGTCAACGGTGCCGTTTCTGTGTCGTGAAAGAAAAGGGCCGGTAATGGGTCGTTCCTCACAACGATTAACCCTATGCGCACGCCCCCTCCTTCGGATTCACGGTTGGGCGCAGCGAATCTCGCTGCATTCTACGCGCGCGTTTCGACCGACCAACAGGACGGCTCGCTCGAAACCCAAGCCGCCAAAGCCATCGAATACGCCCGGCTCAAGAGTTTGGACATTCCGAACGACCTGCAGTTCGCCGACGAAGACACGTCGGGTGGTTTGCCACTCCTGGAACGCGACGGCGGGCGACTCCTGGTCAGTACGCTTCGCCTTCATCCGCACGTGAAGAATCTGATCGTCACCAAAGTGGATCGCCTGGGCCGCAGCGTGCTGGACCTGGAAACGACTTTCCAGCGCTTCAAACAACAAGGGATCATCGTCCACATCGTCGATTTCGGCGGCGACTCCTTCACGACGGCCGGCTTCCTTGGCGATTTGGTCATCCGCATTCTTTCGGCCGTCGCCGAGTTCGAGCGGATGATGATCAAGAGCCGGATCAAAGACGAAGGCCGAAGCGGAAAAGTTGGTTTGCCGTGATGCCTGCCGAGTTTGCGAGAAACGTACATTCCGCTGCGCTGATAGGCTGATAGGCAATGGCACGTTGACACATATAACGCTCGGCGTCATAGTAACCCGGATGATACGCAGCTTTGCCTGCCGTGAAACTGAGAAGCTTTTCAACGATGAACCCTCGCGGCGTTTGCCGCCGCAGATTCAGAGCCCGGCTCGGCGGAAACTCCTGCTGCTGCACCAGTCGCGGAGCCTGCAAGACTTGCGGGCGCCATACGGCAACCATCTGGAAGCCTTGAAAGGCGACCGGGCTGGCCAGCATAGCATCCGCATCAACGACCAGTGGCGGCTTTGCTTCCGCTGGCGGGGCGAAGATGCATTCGACATAGAAGTCGTGGACTATCACTGAGAATCATGAAAACGAACAAACTGCCGCCGATCCATCCCGGCGAAATTCTCCGGGAAGAATTCATGAAGCCGCGAGAACTATCACAGAACGCCCTAGCGCGGGCGCTGAAGGTGCCGCCGCGCCGGATTAACGAAATCGTCTTGGAAAAGCGCGGCATTACGGCGGACACGGCTTTGCGTCTGGCTCGCTACTTTGGCACGAGCGCGGAAATGTGGACGGGCCTGCAAGCCGATCACGATTTGCGGCTCGCGCGCTACCAAAAGGCAAGAATCATCGAACGCGAAGTTGAACCACTCACAGCGTCGCAGCCGGTTGCGGTATGAACTGGCACTGACACCCGGAGCACCTTGGCGACAGCGGAGCATTACCCGTGGCTATTTGGCGAAGAATCCGCTCTGCTTGATTACCCTAGAAACCGCAGTTGTGACCACGAAAAACACGAAAGACACGAAATAAGAGAAGATTGCGAAGACTGCACCCTCAATTGCCTGAGGAAAATTGGTGC
This sequence comes from Verrucomicrobiota bacterium, assembly GCA_016871515.1. Classification (GTDB taxonomy): domain Bacteria; phylum Verrucomicrobiota; class Verrucomicrobiia; order Limisphaerales; family SIBE01; genus SIBE01. The sequence continues at coordinate 3,322 of VHDE01000172.1, read as the reverse complement.
GCTTAGCAGGACTTGAACCTGCAAGTACGGAGTTTTCTTCGTTGTCCATAGTTGCCTTTCTGTGCCATTTCCTGCCGCTAGAGATAGAGAGAAGTCCATGTGTATTCAAGCTATTTGTGTGCATCTAGTGGCAGCTAGCACCAAGAGAACTTGTGCCAAATTGTGTCCAAACCCGCACTTGTGCCAGAGTTGTGTCTAGGCCGGATTCTGTGCCAAATCTGTGTCAGCGCAGCACGGGGCGGGGGGGGGTGTGCAGCGGGGAGTACACGTGAAGTCGAGATGAAGTTTGGGCCGGAAAAATTTTAGCCAAAAGGGGGTTCATTTTGTTGGCGAGGGGCAGTGGTGTCCCTGATTTGGAGTGCAGCTCCGAAGGTTGCGAGCAGGAATGCGGAGGAGGAGCGACGACACCTTAGCCGTAACTATTCAGTTGGCCTGTGGGGCAAAGAACGCGGGGCAGCGGCTGCGGACGCAATACCCGCCAACCGCTCGAGGCGCGCCCGGCGCTCGTTCTGGAGACCGGTTCGGGCGCTCTGACGCTCGATTCAGGGCGGCTTTTTCATAGGTTCACCTCGACAAAACCCTCGGTCCGCACGGTTCTAGCCAGCTCTGGCCTGCTGAATTGCAGTTGGGTATTAGACTCATGGTTTTCTCCAGCAACGTCCGCCACCAAAACCGCTCTGCCTCAGTTCGCACCGCCAACCGAATGGTCGTCATCCCGGCCTTCTCGCTGAGAATGCCGCCGGTCGTGAACAGCCGGAATCGCAACGTCGCGGCGGTGACTCGGTCCATCCAACCCAGATGCCGGGTTCTTTCCGGGCGTATCGAACCGTTGGAAGAACCGCGTGAAGCTGGACTGACTGCCGATCCGTTGGATCGCCAAGAGCGCTGGCAGCATCACGTCGCTGCGCAGGTGGGCGACCTGCGCCAGTTTTTGCGCGCCCGCCAAAATGCCGGCCAGAAAGCCCAAGGCTAAATCGGCCAGCGCAATGCCTTTGGTTTTTTCACCCGGCAAGACCTGGACCAGAAGCTGGGTGAATTTGTGCCAGTGCAGGAACCCAGCAAACGTCAGCAGCCCGGCCCGACCACTAACCTTCTGGTCGGTGAATCCGATTTGGATCGTTTGTTCAGGGGTTTTGAGTTTAATGAATTCGGTCACCGTTTGGTGAACGGAATTTCCGGTGTGATTTGATGGTTTGATATTCACCCATCAATCACCTCCAGACGGTGACCTCTTTGGCTACTGAATAGTTTACGTTGCAGAATCGAATATTCGTGATATAAAGCGGGTGTACCCCTCCAGCAGAAATTTCGAGGTGCTACTCTTATGAGGCGTTGTACGTTAGTCGCAATTATCTCATTGCTGACATTTGTCGTTCATTCGGCCAGTCCCCCTGACTTTACGGCGCCATTTTCAGTGAAGCCCCGGCTCACTTCTCAGCGCAGCATCGAACTTACCGTTACCGGAACCAATCTATACCGTTTTGCCGTTCACAGGTCGTCCGATCTCAAGACGTGGCAGTCTATAAGCCAGATTGTGGCCGCGACAAATGCGCGAACTTTTAAGATGGAACTGTCGACACCAGCCAACTCGGTGGAATTCTTTCGTTTGATTCGCGATACAACCACTCTGGGCCATTCAATGATAATTCGATCTCCGACAAACCAAACTGCTCAGGTGGGAGGCACAGCAACATTTCAAGTGGATGTTTGGCCGAGTGCGACTACTTACATTTGGTATTTCAATGGAAAGGAAATTCAGCGCGGCAGCTTAAACTCATTAACGGTCAGAGATGCCGCCACAGGAAATGCTGGCCAATACCAGGTCTTTGCTCAAAATGCAGTGGGGGGCAGTTGGAGCGATCCAGCCATTCTTGCGATCACAGGCACACAGCCGACTGTGGTTACGCAGCCGCAATCGAGAGTCGTAACTGAAGGTCAACCGCTTCAGCTTACGGTGAGCGTCACGGGATCTGCGCCACTGGCCTATCAATGGAGACTGAATCAACTCCCAATTCCACGCGCAACCAACCAAAGTTATTCGGTAACTTCTGCTAAATCGACCGACGGCGGTGATTATGATGTTGTAGTTTCGAATAACTTTGGGTCAGTAACCAGCGCAAGAGCTATTGTAACAATTGTCGTTCCACCAAAGATCGCAGTTCAACCGAACAACTTCAATGTGACCGAGGGACAGCCGTTCCAATTCAGCGTCAGTGCGACCGGAACTGCACCACTAAGCTATCAGTGGCGCCTGAACAATCGCCCGATCGCTGGAGCCACAAGTGCATCGTATTTGAGCCCATCCGCAAAGCTTACGGATGCCGGCACGTACACCGTTTTGGTCAGCAATCCGGCAGGAACCGTCACCAGTTCTTCTGCAACGTTGTCAGTCTCACCCAAACCAGCAGAGCTTGCCCCTCCAAGTATTCGAGGTCGTGTCGTGACGTTCGCAATTGCCCGCGGCGACGGTTTCGAGTTTTCAGATATTGGCTCATACAAAATCGCCACAGCCGTTGGTGAGAGCACCTACCTGATCGTTTCTGAGAACTTTATCGCGCCGAGCAGTGGAAACTTTGTTTACTCGAAGTCTTCCGCGAACACGGCAACCGTGACATTCATTGATATTTTCGTCGGTAGGGCCAACGGAACGCTAAGCTTTACGACGCCATCGACCGGTTCGTTCTCGTTACGATCCTCTACTGGAGGGTTCCAAGAAGGCACGTTTTCTTTTGATTCAGCATCGGACATCAGCGGTGCTTTTGCGCCTGTTTCGTTCGCTGGAAAATCTGCTCTTATTGGCGTTTTAGATGGTGATGATCCATTCGCCGATGAAGGAACCTATCGATTTGCCACTGCCGCGACTACCTATCAATTGAGGTTCCTGGATATTGCTGGTGGCAGCTCCGGAACATATCGTTACACAAAAACTGGTAATGCCTCAGCTACGATCCAGATCACGGACTCTCTTGTCGGCGCCGCTACCGCCACGATTGAATTTATTAGTCCACGTGCAGGCATAATAAGAGTCATTGGAGCACGCGGAGGTTTTCAACTTGGGAACTTTTTGATTGAGTAAGACGTCGAATTGCCGCTTCAATCTACCTGGCGTTTTCATGAAAGCCTGTCTATCCTTCTTCTCGAACTGCGTTAGTGCTTAGTCCTCGCAATAATCGGTCGTTCTTCAATATCTAGAGTAGCCCTGGACCCCAAACGGCCCAGCGCTCCTGGGCTTGGGAGGCGGATCGTCGCCCGCCACAAAACGCCACCCGTCGATTTTTGAACGGGCTTGAAAACAGACCGCCTTCGGCGGTAAAAACAGGAA
>VHDE01000171.1 GCA_016871515.1 Verrucomicrobiota bacterium | reverse complement strand
CGCAAGGCCCATCCCTCGCTTCGATAACTCCACAGCTGCCCAAAGGATTCCTTGAGCAAGTAGGCCACGTGGAGCCGACGATTGGCGGCCAGCAATTCCCTCGATTCCGGCCGTTTGGGTCCCAACCATTGGTAAAACATCTCCATGCTCTCCTCGGAACGATCTTTGCCGCCGAACCAAATCGGCCGAAACCGCAACGTCGAATCGCGGCACCGGCGTCCGACATAGTAAGCGAAGCCCTTGGTGTAAAACGGACAATCCGCCAGCCAACTCAGCCTCTGGCGTTTCACACCGCATTGGTCGCACGCCACGCGCCGAATCTCCAACTCCAGGAAAATGCGCAGCGGACCGCACGACAAATCGCGCACCACCCACCGACGCCGATCGTAGTAGCTTGGCCTCGCTCGACCGCACTGAGGGCAGACTGTTTTTTTGCGCGCCGACGTAGCGGCACCACTCGCTGCATTGGATCGCCGAAAACTCCGTATACTTCCGCCAATGGAACAAAGCCTGGAAATCGATACGCATCGCGCAACTGCCGCTTGGGTTTGGCCATGCGCGGAATTGAAACAAGTTCTCTGTGCTTACAAAACTCATAAAATGCCCGTCAATACAGGCTAACATCGCGATCGCACCTCAAAATCTACCCACTTGTTTTGGAGAAGAGCCAAAGTACGTTTACGGCGCTCAGGTTGGGTTCCTAGCGATTCTGGGACAAACCACAGGAGTGAACGGGGCTACGGTTCCATCGCCCCGTTATGGCAGCTATGGCAAGCGAGGTCTTCCCAACCTCTTCCGGATGCTTGAACTTTAGGCCCTGAGGATTGAGCGGTTGCAGGGCCGGACCGCTGCCTTCGGCGAGAATGACATGGCAGGAATTGCAGTTGTTGTGGTTGATTCGCTTGGCGCCGTCGGCGGTGACATGTTCGTTGTCGTGACAACGGAAGCAACCGGCCCAGTCTTTGTGGCCGATGTTGTTTGGATAAAGCTTCCACTCCGTCTTCATCGCGCGAAAGAAATTCTTCGCGTAAATACTTTTCACGGCGCCAATCGCGGCTTCTGCATCTGGGTGGTTGGGATACTTGGCGCGGAGTGCGGCGCCAATCTTTTCGAATGCCTCCTCTTTGGTCGCATAGGGCTGAGTGAGGGCCAGCACAGCTGTGCGTCTGGCCTTCGGCAGATTCGTGCTGATCGCTCCCAGTGACATCACCATGTCAACCGCATCATTCGGCGCGCGAAAACTGTGGGCGGGACGATTGTGGCAATCCATGCAATCCGTCGTCCGGATGGTGTGTTTGCTCGGATCATCTTTGAAGTCGGGGACGCGGTATTCGATCACAACACCCTTTTCGTCCGTGAGACGAACCCAAGGAATCTGCTGACGGAGCGGGTCCGTCGCAATGTACTCGACCTTGTTGGCAATGTTCATGTGCCAGTGAATGCCGCCGACCGGGCCGTGCGTTGGGTCGCCGCCGCCAACGTTCAAGAGCAGGCGCACCGAATAGGGAGAGTTGGTTTCGTTATCGAGGAAATGCGAGTAGGTGTGGTCGAGATTGCCTACGAATTTCTTCGGCCAATGGCATTGCTCGCAGCGTTTTTGATCGATGTTGATTTTGTCGTGGGCTGCAATGGGCCTCTCTAATTTATCCAAGAGAGTAGCATACACTTGATGGACGCCGTTGAACTTGGCTTTGACGAAGCCCTCCGCGCCGGGCGCGACATGGCAAACGGTGCATTCGACCTGGGCATGAGGCGAGTTTTGATAAGCGACGTAATGCGGCTCCATAACGGTGTGGCACGCCTGGCCGCAAAACTGAGTGGATTTTGTGACGTGATACGTTTCATAGCTGCCAATGGCTGTGACGAGAAGGAAGAACAAGCTCGCCAGCAGGAAGACCGCCAGCAGTTTTTGGTCGCGTCCTCGTGAAAGGTCGATCGTAAACCGCGTCAGCGGCGGTGAACCGGGCGTGGCTTTGGCCGCTTGCCAGCGCTGGATTAAGCGTCCGGCCACCATGAGGCCCAAGCCAAGGACCATGAAGCCGGGCGAGACCAAGGTAAGTCAGAATTCCAAGGTAGGGACTTTCGACCTTCGCGAAATGGTCGAGCACGAAGATCAGAATAAAGACAAACCAGCTTGTCAGCACGACAATGCCGCCCGCCAATGTGATCCAACTTCGGAAAAAGGCGGGTTTAGATGGAGGAACCGTTGTCATAAAGTTTAATGTCCGGCTTCAAGCGCTGCGGCATAACTTGACACTCAGTGGTTTAGCGGCGCATTCATTTGGCGTCACGCCCATATTGGGTCGTGGTTGCACCTCAACATTCGAACACTGCTACAGAAGCGCGGATGCCACATCCGCGCAGTTCGTTGCGACTGGGTACGTTCCGGGTGCGGGCGTCCGCGCCCCGAACAATCTCCCCATGAACCTCCCGGCATGTAGTCCCGCCTTTAGGCGGCAGCGTTTGCTGGTAGCTGCATAGCTAAACAGCTTTTGCGGGTTGCAATCGCTCCGGCTGAAGCCGGGACTACATACCACACCTCGGTTCATGGTCCCACTGCATGTCCAGAGGAAATGAGGCCGCCCACGATCACTTCCTGAACGTTCGGATATGTGCGATCAACGCCTTGATCTCGTCGTCGCTGAGTACGGCGGCAAATCCTTTCATCTGGACCATCCCGTTCTCTTTCATTCCTTCCTTTAAGCTTTTGAACACTTTGTCGTCCTTCATTTCCGCTTGCACCTTGGGGTCGGTGTAATCTTTGGCGCCAACCTTCTTGCCCATCTTGGTGTCGCCTGTGCCATCCGAACCATGGCATTTGGCGCATTGAGTTTCCCAATTTGCTTTAACGTCAGCACCATTTACAGCGGCGCCGCTGGCGACGAAGAGAACGGGAGCTAAGGCAATCGATTTTTTCATAAGAACCTCGTTCGTATTCTTCTATCGCTTCCATTTCCCTTTTCGCATTCTTTGAACAAGCTGAATCCCGATTCAGTTTGGAGAGGTGAGCTTCTAGACTTCACGCAAGTCAGGTGAGTGATCCGAAGCAACTTCTCATCTTTCTTCGCGATCGAATGTGCCGGTTCCTGAAAAAGTTCTCTACCCATCGGTTGTCTAAGCTTGCGCATTTTTTGCCTCGTCATCCGCGCTTTCGACTGCCAACACAGCAGCGCGGTACCGACTCATTGAGTTGCCCGGCGAAGTAAAGAGAGACAGGTTTTTGAAATAAAAATGACTTCCGATCGCCGCAAATAGTCCTCGACAAGACACTCTCCAACTCTCGAATTTACAGGACAGCACGAATGGCGTAAGCTGCGCATCATGAGTACTGCGGAGTTGATCTACGAGAAAATCCAGCACCTGCCGGAAAACCTTCAAACCGAAGCGTTGCATTACGTGGATTTTCTACTGGCAAAACGACACGCTCAGAGCGAGGCCGCCGAGTGGTCCCGGTTTTCCACCGCGCAATTAGCGAAGCAGTATGCGCCGGAAGATGCAATTTATGACAAGGAGTAACCGTTCGGCATGAGTTTTTCCCAGGGGGAGATCCTGCTTGTCTCGATGCTCTTTACCGACGGCAGCGGGGCGAAAAGACGCCCCGCAATGGTCGTTTGGGATGGTGGCGACGATGACTTGCTTGTCGCCCCCGTCACGAGTCATACCGTGCGTTCCCAACGGGATGTGACCTTGACCCGATGGCAAAACGCCGGCTTGCGGCTCCCCTCCATCGTGCGGCTGGAAAAATTGGCCACAGTCGGAAAGTCCACGGTTATCCGAAGACTCGGCCAAGTTGAAGCAACCGATTGGACGGCCATCGAGCCTGCCCTCAACCAGTTCTTCGCCGATATTATGGCGGCATGATTGACGTCGCGAGCTGCAAATCTCCTTCAGCAGTGGGCCTCGGGGGGGGACACTGGTGTAAACCGGTGACTGTATTACGCCGACTACCAAATGCAGATCGACAGCCATATTCTTGAGCGTCTGCGAGCCGATGCCAGACACACAATCGCGCTCGCCGAGTGTGAAGACGCTATTCAACATCCAGGCCTCCGCGGTCGGTTGCGAGAGATTCTCATCGCCAATTTGCTCGCTCCGTGGCTGCCTCCCTTCTGCAAATGCGCAACCGGAATGATTGTCGAATCGAAGAACAAGCCTCGCAATTCAACACAAGACGATATTCTCGTCATTGACTCATCGCTTGCACCGCCCGTCTTCGCAAACATCAATGGACCCGAAGGGGTATTTCTTTTCAACAGTGTCCTTCTACGAATTGAGGTCAAAACATCCATCTCTGTTGCTGGTGTATTAAGGGAAAATGCGATTTCAGCCAGCAGCTTGGCGTACCCGGCCTGTAATCAGACTGCGATCTACTACAACCTTCCCAGTTCTCTCAAAACGGTACTAATCTAATAACGGCCCTCAGCAGGTCTATTTCTTGAATATTCTCAGGTGGCCGACGAGCGCTTTGATTTCGTCATCGGTCAATTTCGAAGCGAAGGGTTTCATCCTTTCTCTGTTACCTTCCTTCATGCCCTCTTTGATCTGCTTGATGGCTTTTTCGTCCGTGAATGAGGCCTGATGCTTCGCGTCAGTGAGATCTTTGACTTGGGCCTTCTTGCCGGCTTTGGTGTCGCCCTTGCCGTCTTTGCCGCGGCAGGAGGCGCAGTTCTTGTCCCAATTCTCTTTCACGTCGGCAGCTTGAGTGGTGCACGTGGCGGCGGCTAGGATAATAGCGGTCGTAAGGATTTTAGTTTTGAATTTCATAGATGGTTCCTTTCGATTGATGTTTCGAAGCTCTTCCTCCGAGTGGCCGTGGTGCGCATGTGTTTAGCGCAGCGCAGACTTTCAGTCTGCAAAGCCTCCACAAGATCGGATGCGCTGGACAAAGCGAGGGCAGTGCCGACTGCAAGTCTGCGTTACGAGCAAAGCGTCCTCGTTCAGACGCAGCGGTTGTGGTGTCAACGTGCGCTTCCCTACAGGTGAAACACCGGATGTTTTAATTCGAATCTCCTCGGGGTTGCGAAAGTTAGAATCTTAACGATGAACCGATTTGCGATCCATGCACGGCCTCATGACAACCGGCCGACCAACAGGCGCCTCGCGACAGGAACGCGGTGTGGTCCCGACCGCCAATGGCAATTCGCCCCGGCGCGGTCTGTTGTTGGAAGTGACACTTCAAGCATAACGCGTGATTGCGTTCCTTGAGCATTTTGGCGTTGACCGAACCGTGCGGTTCGTGACAGGTCGTGCAGCCTTCCCGCACGGCCTCGTGCTCGAAAACAAAAGGACCATGTTGCGCCGTGTGGCATTTGGCGCAAGTGTCATGCTCGGAAGCCAGCGCCGTGCTCCCGCCCTTGATGGCCGGACCTTTGTGGGGATTGTGGCAATCACTGCACGACATTTTCCCGGCGAGCACTAGATGCCCGTTGGGCAGATTGAAGCGCGCCCGCATTTCCAAATGGCATTGGAAACATGTTTCGGGGGATTTGTTGGGGTTGATGATGGTGCCGCGTTCGCCGCCCGATTCATTGTGCAGGCTGCCCGGCCCGTGACACGATTCGCAACCCATATTCATCGCGTTGGGTCCCGGCGCGACCAACTTCGCGTGCGTCGCTGAGTGAAACCCTTTGGTTATGTTCTCATGGCATTGCGAGCAGGTGTCCGACTCTACATACTCAGCTCCTGGAATGTGCGGCGGGACCATGACCACGCGGTTAATGCTCACACAGGAAACAAAAATGGCCGCCAGCAACGCACTGCACAGGACAACAAACGGTTTTGTCCGGGGAATGCCGAAGTGTGTGTTTGGGTTGGCCGGTCGTGAAAGAGTATCTTCAGGTTTCATAGGTCATGAAGAGTCTGCATCCAATGCGTCTTGTGAAATGGCTCCGTTCGCCCAGTTGTTGAATTCGCCGCGTTGGTGGAACTCCATTAAAGTCCCTCGAGCAGGCAAACCAATTTGAATGTTCGTATCCACTGGAACTCCGAGGAGATGTGAACTTTCGAAAACGCCTGACAGGAGCCTTTTCCTGGCAACGTTGATAAATCTTTTCCTCATAATCAACGCATGACAAATGCCACGGCGAGATGGGATCGCGCTACACCTTGCTTGGCGTTTCCTGCTCATTTCTTGGCCTTGAGCGCATAGAAGGCGTCCAAGCAGAAAAGTGGAGCAAGACAACCTATGTTCAGTACTTCAAAATACACATCCTTGACCGGAACTTGCCGTTGATGATCTCGATCCTGACGGCTGCGTCCCTGGGTCTGCCCCACCCATCGCCAATTGGCCGCCCGATAGCAGCTGCCCCGGAACCGATCCCGGTCAA
>VHDE01000170.1 GCA_016871515.1 Verrucomicrobiota bacterium | reverse complement strand
CACCGGGCAACCAGGCGTGGGGTCGCCCGGAGCGGGAAACCCGCACGCCGGTAAATATGAGGAATCGACCTCATCGCGACAACGGGGAGGGAGCGGCGGCAACGCCACTCCCTTACCCACTGAGTTTCCAGCCTGCGGGTTCGGGTGATTTTCCAGCCACCCGTCTTAGTTTCATGCTGTTTGCTCGCGGGACAGGAATGTCCCGCGACCCGCAGACTGGAAAGTCTGCGCTACAGGCATCATGGTTTGAATCGAAATGAAAGCGCCGCCGAAAGTCGCGTTGCTGATGGAGACCTCAAATTCCTGCGCTCGAGCTCTGTTGCGCGGCATTGTGTCCTATATCCGCGAGCATCGGCCGTGGTCGCTTTATCTTTCCGAACATAATCGTGGCGACCAACCGCCGCGCTGGCTGGATCACTGGAAAGGCCAGGGCATCATCGCGCGAATCGAGAACGCCGCCATTGCCGATGCGCTGCGACGGGTCAATGTGCCAATCGTCGATGTCAGCGCCGCCCGTCTAATTCGATCCCTGGCTTGGTTTGAAACGGATGACGGCGCCATCGCGCATCTGGCGGCCGAACACCTTCTCGAGCGCGGGTTCAAGAATTTTGCCTATGCGGCGGACGAACGATTCAATTGGTCGAATTGGCGCTGCGAACATTTTCAGAATTGTGTTCGCGCCGCTGGCCGGTCATGCGATGTGTACCGCCCGAAACGAGGCTTCTCGGCGAATGAGGAAGAACAAGTGGATGATCTCGGCAACTGGATTCGAGGCCTGCCCAAGCCCGTGGGCATCATGGCCTGTTACGATTTTCGCGGTCAGCAGGTGCTCGACATTTGCCGCCGCATTGGTGTGGCTGTCCCGGACGGGGTCGCGGTGATTGGCGTCGATAATGATGATATGCTTTGCGAACTCTCCGACCCGCCGCTTTCCAGTGTGATGCCGAACACGCATCGGACCGGCTTCGAAGCGGCACAGTTGCTCGATGAGATGATGTCCGGCAAAAAGGCAAAGGGCGAAACGCATCTGATCCCACCATTGGGTATTGGGACACGCCAGTCCACTGATGTCTTGGCAATCGACGACCGGAATGTCGCGCGAGCCATTCACTTTATCCGCCAACATGCTTGCGATGGCATCAAGGTCAAAGATGTCCTCAAGGCCGTCCCGCACTCGCGACGCCTGTTGGCGAGCCGCTTCAAAAAGTTGCTCGGACGGACGCCCCACGAGGAAATCCTCCGTGTGAAGCTGAATCGTGTCAAACAACTGCTGACCGACACAGATCTGCCCCTGGAAGAAATCGCGGAACGCGCCGGGTTTCCGCACGTTGAATATCTCAGCGTAGCATTCCGGCGCGAAGTTGGAACGTCACCGAGCGCGTTTCGCGCAGAAAACCGCCCATAACATAACTGATCGGCGCGGGGAGCGGAGCGTTTACGCTGCAGAAACTTCCGCCGTTTCGGACCCGCCCCGACGTCTCCAATCGGTGGATGCTATTCACGTTTCCGCAACGCAACGTAAAGCAAACGTTGCGCTCCGAACCGACAGCGCTGTTCCAGTTGTGGAGCGTGAAAAAACTAAACTTAAATGCGTGGATTTTCATTTGCTTGAGTTGCACAACTGGCTAATCTGCAGCGCAATGCCCTCAAGGATATCACAGTGCGATCGACTTGATCGAAGCTGCGAAGGAAAAGCCACTTCAATTCAAGAACCCGTATGAACCACCCACTGACCTGCGCGCGCGCTCGCCGGACTCGTCTCGGCTGGAAGCACGCTTTCACACTCATCGAACTCCTCGTAGTTATTGCCATCATCGCGATTTTGGCCGGAATGCTGTTGCCGGCGCTATCCAAAGCAAAGACCAAGGCGATCAAAATCAAGTGCGCCAGCAACCTCAAGCAACTGGGTATTGTGTCCACGATCTATGCCAGCGACCACAATGATTGGTTCCCGCCACTGCAAGATCCGGCCACGAAAGGTGTCGGCGCTTGGCCTTGGGACATTCCAGCCTATGTTGCCAATGTGTTGACCGCGAACGGCGCCAAGCGTCACATCCTGTATTGCCCGGGCTTCCCGAAACAGGACAATGATGAATTATGGAGATTCACCACTGATTCGCTCGGAGATACGACCATTCGAAATACAGGATACCGGGTCGCGGGTTACCAATTCGCTTGGTTGTACGCCGCGCGCATCCGCACCACAAACATTACAGAAAGTCTCAATCCCAAGCCCTGGCGAATGGCCGCTGGTGTCGAGATTAATCCCGGCGCATCGGAACGCGTCATCATTGCTGACGCCGTCATTTCAGAAGGCCAAAACGAGGTTGACCGCACCAGAAACCGTTACACTAAGATCAACGGCGGATGGGCAGGTCATCAATCGCCGCATCTCCAAGGCAAACTTCCCGAAGGTGGCAACCTACTCTTTGCGGACGCTCACGTGGCCTGGAAAAAATTTGATAAGATGGTTGTCCGCACCGACGGCAGCCCAATGTTTTGGTGGTAGTCGTTCGAAATTGCCCTCCCCATAAACCGGTTTCGTAGGACGGGCGTCTCGCCTGTCCAGCATTTGTGTACCCCAAAGGCAGGACAGGCGGAACGCGTTGTCCTACCAAACCGTTCATGGGTGCAATGCGCGAAAATGCGTTTCGGAGAAATTTCTCCCTAACCTCCGCATGAACGCGACGTTGTGGCATCTAGTCCCGGCTTTAGCCGGCTTCAGCCGGCGCCTTTCGGTAATTCAAGACCGTGTGGCAAATGGTTGTCCCGAAGGGACAAGCGCCTTCTGAATTACCGAAAGGAATTAGCCTAAAGGCGGGACTACATACCGGGAAGTTCATGGGTCAGGGCAACGGATGCCCCAACAAAAAGGGTCGCACTCATCCAAGAGCAGAGTCGTTTCCGCATTGACGAAGGCCGTTCCCGTAATTGTGGGAATTACTGTGCCCTGACCACGGGCCAGCCAGCGAAACTGGCCTGTGAAGACGCTGCCGATAATGCTTTCCTGAACCCAGGTCTCGCCTTCCCTAAGCTTCTCGTCCGCTGCCAGACAAGCGAGTTTAGCGCTGGTCCCGGTTCCGCACGGCGAACGATCATACGCTTTTCCCGGGCAAAGAACGAAGTTGCGCGCATTTGCGCCCGCCTGTCTTCCCGGCGCGAAAAGTTCAACATGGTCCACTTCGGGGAAACCTTGCCTGTTGGCGGCCTGGCGAATGCGCCATGTGTAATCGGTAAGACGTTCCACATTGCCTAGGTCCAGCTTCTGGTCATGGTCTCCCACAAGAAAAAACCAATTGCCACTCCAAGCAACATCGCCTGTGACCGCGCCAATCTCGGGCACGTCCAATCGCGCAGCTTTGACCCGCCGGTAGCTCGGCACGTTCGTGACAGAAACCTCCCCGGCAGGATGAAGCGTAGCCGTGACAACACCCACCGGTGTTTCAATGCGATGATCACCGGGCTTGATCTTCCCGAGGTGCGCGAGAGTGACAACGAGACCAATCGTTCCGTGCCCGCACATGCCAAGGTAGCCGACGTTGTTGAAGAAAATGACGCCGGCCACGCATGATTTGTCCGCTGGCTCGCAAAGCAACGCGCCAACGAGCACGTCCGAGCCGCGTGGTTCGTTGACGACTGCTGAGCGAAAGCCATCGTGGCATTCGCGAAGAATCTTAAGACGATCGGCGACCGTTCCTTCGCCCAGATCAGGCCCGCCGGCAATAACGACACGCGTTGGCTCACCGCCTGTATGCGAATCGATAACTTGCACGCGCTTCGTGGTTGGCATCTTGGGCTTCAGGGCGTGGTTGGGATGAGGCGCACTTCCCGCACATCCATTACCGCGGCGGCTTTTTTCCGCACTGGCCGAATCTCGAGAGAGTGCGTTCCGGCTTCTGGCAGCCGAACTTCGCCCAAACGGCGCGTCACAAAATTCTGAAAGTGTCCCGTATCCTCCACGACAAACGGAAAGATCTGGCCGGCGACGTGAACCTCAACCTCGCTTCCGCCTTGGCCTTTGCCGCAGCCTTGGTCGATCTCGACATGAAACGCGCCGGCGCGGTTCACCGTGAAGTCCCACTCCGCCCAGTCGTTTGGGTTTACCCAATAACCAAGGCAATTCTTATTCGTTTGGGGTTCGTACCGCATCATAACGCTGTGGGTCGTAGCGTCGCGCGCGTGCAGCAGGATTTTGCCGGATGCATCTTGCGTGATTGGTTTCCCTTCAGGCGCCGGCCGCAGTGTGACGGCCTTAAGATTCATCACCGCTGGTCCAGCCAACTTGCGACAACTGACTGACAATCGGAAAGGGTCTGCCTTCTCCACGTAAACTCGTCCAACCCGAAGCGTTTGATAGCGGCGCCAACTCTCGGTAGATGGACGAACAATCGAAAGGGAACTTCCAGCGAGATCAAATTGCAACTCGGCGCCAGAGCCTCCGTCTGCCGAATAGCAAAGTTCCAAATCATACATGCCCCAGCGCGTCGGCTTGAAATCCCACGTCACTACATCCGATGCTGCAGTCCCAAAGCCGATCCGATGATTGCCTGGTTGTGATTCAAGTTTTGCGGCGCCGCCGTCGACTCGAGCACCCAACGCTGAAAACACGATGCGGCCATCCGCAAGCTGCCCGCTCTTTTCTATCGTCTCCAGCAGAATCCTCCCCGGCGAGGCGCCACGAATATCTTTGGGCACTTCCAAGTCAAGCCGCGTCGCATCGGGGTTAAGCGACCATCGCAAAGGCTGCCGTCGTGGTCCGGACCACAAATACGCGCCGACGACATTCGGAAACGGAGCTGACCAAGAGAGTTTGGGTTCTGTGGACCAATATTTTACTTCCAGGACTAGCGAGGCAGATGAATTGTTCTCCTCGATCACTCGCGCCCAAGCGGGTGGAAGCCACGATGCGCTGCCGGAAGCATCTGGCAGGGTGTGTTGCGGATTAGTTTGTCCGACAGCGCATGGCCCCATCGCTGCCCAAAACGCAGCGGCAAGAAGAAGAGCAAGCCGAGATGGAAGCACAGCCATGTTTCCTGTCATTTGGTTACCTCCGTTTCCCTATGCGCGGCCGTTGGTTGATGCCATCGCGGATAATCTTCAGGACCTGCGCGCGTTCGCCGCCCGTAAGGGGCAGCCGCGGTGCGCGCACCCATTCCGCACCGAAGCCGCACTCTTGAACGGCAAGCTTGATGTACTGCACAAACTTGACATGGGTATCGAGATGCAGCAGCGGTGTGAACCAACGATAAATCTGCCGCGCCTTCTCCCACTGGCCGCGGCGCGTCAGTTCCCAGAGATATTGGTTCTCTTCCGGGAAGGCGATTCCGGCGCCCGCCACCCAACCATCAATGCCCAAAATTGCGCTTTCAAGGACGAGATCATCGACGCCGGTGAAAATGGCGTAACGATCGCCGACCGTGTTTCGCAGGTCGGTAATCCGGCGTGTGTTGCCGGAACTTTCCTTGATGGCGACAAAGTTGGTCACGCCGGCTAATTGCGCGAACATTTCAGGCGTGACGTCGTTACCGTAACTGATCGGATTGTTATAAATCATGATCGGCAAGCCGGTCGCCTTCGCGACGCTGCGCAAATGTGTCATCGCTTCGCGCGGGTCGCCCTTATAGACCATCGCCGGCATGAGCATGAAGCCGTCGGCGCCGAGTTTCTCGCAATCACGCACATAACAGCATGCAGCCTCTGTGCTCATTTCGGCCACACCGCTCAGCACGGGCAGCCGTCCGCGGGCCACCTTCACCGCCATCTCGATCACCTGCCGCTTTTCCCGTGGATCGAGGGACTGATTCTCGCCCAAAGAACCGCACATAATCAGGCCCGTAACGCCAGACTCGATCAGCGCCTCAACATGTTTCGCCGTGGCATCCAGATCAAGAGACTGATCCTTCTTTAATTGTGTGGTGACTGCGGGAAAAACGCCTGTCCAGTGCGGTTTCATGATCGTTGGTAATTCGTTCTTATGGCCGACAGCATCTAATGCACTGGATCCATCGTCAACTGCTTCTCAAAGTCCTCACACCGGCGATGCACCGTCCTGGAACCGGAGGATATCCTGAATCTAGTTGAAAATCGAAGAGTGGCTCTTGGCGTGGTACCAACCACGCAAACAAAGCAACAAAAACAAGAGCCGCGCATGAAAGTCGAAATCAAGAATCGAAAAAAAGCAATGGCGGGATTCCGCCAAATGAGCAGCGAGCAACAACAGCGTCAGCAAGTGCATGAGATCATCCAGAACGGCGCTCAGGCTCTGCATGAAGTGACCTTGAATCTGGGCCGGCAGTTGGCCGAATTTATTCTTTATTCGGAGCGGGAGGAGCGGGCCGGCCCAGACTGTCAGCCACGCAAAGAGGGGTTG
>VHDE01000169.1 GCA_016871515.1 Verrucomicrobiota bacterium | reverse complement strand
TGATACTGGCCTGCTGCCAGTAAAAATGGAATCGATATTCCGGCATTCCGGCATTCCGGCCGACGGCCTGGATTAGCCCTTGCAAGCAGGCAAATGTTCGCCCGGCGAGTTCATCCAATCGCCGAAAGTCCTCATCTCCCAGATAACCGAGGCGACGCGATAAATGGATAAAGTATTTGGTTTCCATGAGAGAACCACGCGAGATGTAAAGGAAGTGCAGGTAATCTCGTTTGCTTTCGCGCGCTGAACCCTCAGCGATGTTCGCGGGGATGGAAAACGCGGCGCGACGAAGCTGGCTGGTTAATCCATAAATCTCTTCCTTGGGAAAGTCCTGCGTCTGCTCGTAAATCACCACCGTCAGATCGTCCGCCAATTTCCACGCCTGAATCTTTGTGTAATCGCGCATTTTTTAAGTCAAAGACCAACGACCAAGGACTAAAGACCAGCGGTTCTTTGTGGCATTCGTCTTTCTTTGAGTTCTCTGTGTGGCTAAAAGATCAGAGCTCAATGGCTAAACTGCTTTACTCGTTCGGCATGCCTAAGAGGCCCTTTTTTCGCAAGCGTGCGGCTTCTTTTGGAGGAATGGGTTCGGCACCCAAAGAGCGCATCCACGCATCAATGTCTTTTTCTGTATAACGGCCAGAAGCAATCTTGGCGGGTAGCGGCGGCAGCTTGCGCTTGTCAATTTTCAGCCAGGTATTTTTCATAGTTCTGCTTGAAGTCTGCGATCGCCGCATTCAACGCCTCTCCGAATGAAAGCCATTCAATCCAGCGCTTTTCTTTAATCTTACCTTCCCGGGTGAGCAAATCAAGATGTGGCAAGCCATGAGCAGTATCGTACCGCGCCAAATCGCGCTCTTCTTCGCCTTGGATATATATTAGCCGCACAACAAATCCAACGACGCGCCCCTCGATCATCTCAATAGAGACCGCGATCACAAAGCCCTTCTCCAGAAAAATACGATATGCTTTGTCCGGCATTATTCACGGGCGGTTGTTAGGTCAAGGACGTCGGCACCTAATCTAAAGAGATGGTCATTTCGTAGAGCCACCAGGACAGGACGGCGGTGCATGACAGGTAGCAGGGCCAGGAGGCCAGTGCGACGGTACGACGGTATTTGGGTGCATCGGTACGCCGGTGCGACGGTGGGGCGGTAGGCAGTGCGTCGTTCATTCGGTGCGGCGGTTGTTGAGTTAAGAATGGGTGAATGATTCGTATTGCTGAATCATACTGCCGAGCATTCTGCCTACGCTTTCCAGCTTGGCTGTGAAAATCCGATGAGCTTCATTCGAAAGGTAATCGCACGCAAAAGCCGTATCGAGCCAATGGTAGGTTTCTTGAATTTCACCGTCCGCATCGGTTAGCTTGCTCAAAAAGTGTGCAGCATAACGGCGCTTCGCCCAAGATTCCGCGATATTGCTTCCGATAGATCTCGAACTCCGGCGGATTTGATCGGTCCAAGCGTAGCGTTCCTCAGAAGGCCATCGCTTAGTTGCCTGGAAAATCTCCTGCTGCAAATGAAAAAACTCCTTGTAAACCTCCAAATCACGAAAGGTTTGCGCAAGTTTCTTCATAACGAATTAAGGTGCAATTTACGCTTGGCCTCGTCGAGGGAATAGCGAGGTTTGCCCTGATTCTCTATGCGCGCTTCCAACAATTCAACATAGTCCCGTAGAACTTCCAATTCGGCTTTCACCATCCCGATCTGTTTTTCTAAAGGAACCTTTGTGTGCTTGCTTTGCTTCTTGGCGGGAATCTTAATCGCGCGATTCATAGACGTTTTTTCGATCACCGATCTTCTGAATCACAATGAGGAGAAATCGATATATTTTACCGTTGATCGGCCAATTCGGCCGCAACCTGCATCTCAAACTCTTTTCTTAACTTATCCCAGTTGTGCAACATGTCTGGATCAAAATCGGCCCCGCTTGGCCATATCAGCGTCCCTACCTCCGAATCTATCCGCACCTGCTCAAAGAGGCTCTTATCGCGAAGCGGCTCATAGAGTTCACCCAGCAAGACCGGCCAAAAGTCGATTGTCTGGGAAGTCGAATCGTCAAATCGCACTTCGAGCGTATAGTCTGCGACCTGTTTAAACGACACAACCTTGACAAATGTATGTTTCATTCGCTGTTACTTCAAAGGCTCAATTGGCTCTGGCTTTTGGCCTCGACTAAGCAGGTCCCAATCGCTCAGCAACTCTGCGCGATGTAGCTCCGCCCAGGCCTCAACCAGTCTTCTCTGCCGATTCGGCAATGACCCTTCAACCATATCCATCGGATCGATCGTGAAAACAGCCGCGTGCTCTTGATAGTACGCATGGAAATGTGATCTGTGATGAGGCTCTCCAAGTTCGCGATACATTCGAATTACAATGCCATAAAAGCGAGAAAGCTCAGGCATAGGTCGGGAAATCGGTCGGCGATCCCGTGAATCCAGAAGCGGAGATACTGATCCAGACGATGGTCATTCCGTAGAGCCACCATGACAGTACGCTGATGCATGGCAGGTAGCAGGGCCAGATGGGTTTAATGCTGTGCGGAGTGGGCATGGGGATAGGAGACCAAAGACCAAAGACCAAAGACCAAAGACCAAAGACTAATGACCAACCGGAGAAGAGGAGGAGGCCGGTTTGTCGGTGGACAGTGGGCCGTGGGAACTCGATGACGCAGGACTAAAGACCAAAGACGAAGGACCGGGGGCTGCATTTTTTGAGTTCTCTGCGTTCTTTGTGGCAAGACCGCCTTTTCAAGACTTATTCGTTGGGCATTCCCCAGTTGCCGGAGGCTACTAGGCGCTTCTTTGTGGCAGCGTCGATAGGCTCGGCACCTTGATCTTTCAACCAACGGAGCAGTTTCTTGCCCGTCAGTTCAGGTGTTTTCGGATCGATCCTAGGCAACGGAGGAATGCCTTTCAGTCTTCTAGTTCTTTTCGTAGCCCTGGATATAGTTCTCATAGTTCAACTTGAAATCGGCAATTGCATCTTGCAGCACTTTGCCCAAAGACGTGCTAAAGAACCACTCTTTCCGGATCAACCCTCGGCGTTTACCGAGGATGTCTCGATGAGGTAACCCATGTGATGTATCGTAGCGGGCTACGTTCACATCTCCATCACTTTCAATTTTCATCAACCGAACAACAAATGAAACCACTCGACCTCTAACCATTACCAGGTCGACCACAATATACGTCGTTTCGTTGATCCAAATTCCATAGTCCTTCGAGGGCACCTTCGGTCAGATCGAAGCAGGCTCACAAGGCACGACAGGAGTTTGGAGTTGGGAGACCGTGGTTGGTCCGGATTGGAATTTAGAGTTCGTAGTTGGGAGTTGGTTCAAGGCTTGTAATTCAAAGTCGGCAGAGCGTGAAGCCAGGCCTTGTCCGACGGCGAGGAGAAAGGGAACTGCTACTGCAGCAAGTGCAATGCAGAGCCAAAGCGGTGCAGGATGGTCGTTCGTCGGACGTGTTGGCCACTTTTTCCAGAAAAGATATGCTGCGAGAATTACGAACAGTGCGCCCCAGCGTTGCGTCGGGACGTTGATCCAGAGAAGGAGCATTTCGTAGAGCCACCAGGACAGGACGGCGGTGCAGGGCAGGTAGCAGGGCCAGATCGGTTTAATGCTGTGCGAAACGACCATGGGGCAAGAGGTCAGAAGTCAGCGGTCAGAGATCGGGCTTTGGTCTTTGGTCCGGGTACCGTTATGCGCCCCACGCGCTGAGGAACTCAACGCGATTCCTCAGTTCGGCGGAGGAACGACTGGCAGAAAGTTTGACCAATCGCCGAAGTCTTTCTCCGATCGACAGGCTCTGTTGTCGAACGAGAACCAGGCCGGCGTGATTTTCTCCGCGCGTTAAGAACTCTCGATGGTGACGACAGAAGTCTGAAATATTGTGGCTGATTAAAACGTAGGCGTGATCAGCGCACCATAGAAGCTGTTGCAGATCGTCCGCACCTAGCAAACCAACCTCATGTGGGACTATCACTTCGATACCTCTACTACGAAGTGCTTGCACCAAAGCTTGTTCAGCGGCGTCTTCATCGAAGTAAAACTTGAGTGTCACAATCGCCCGGCTTGCCCCTCGGCTTCGAACTGCTCGGCCTCGGTATCAAGTCGGGCAATTTCCGCATCAATTTCTGCGCGATTCGCATAATAATAGGCCAGAGCTGCATGCACCTGATGGAGGTGAAGAAATCCATACTTCGCAGCAATCTCTTCTGGAAGAAGCCCATCCTGGCTCCAGCGAGCGATCGTCCGCACCAAAACTCCCGTGCCTGCGATATGTGGACTTCCATGCTTGATCCCCGGTGTGCGCGCAATCAGGATCCCAATATCAGTTATTGCTGCTGTGCTCATATCAAATCAAAGCCCATGACAGGCCGGCGGTGTAGGGCAGGTAGCAGGGCCAGGAGGCCAGTGCGACGGTACGACGTTGTTTGGGTGCATCGGTACGCCGGTGCGACGGTGGGGCGGTAGGCGCTGCTTTGGTCATGTCTGAGGTTGGTCCGTTGGTTGAACAAGCACGTCATCGGTTCGTCGGTAGGCAGTGGACGGTACGCCAGTATGCCGTTTATGAATGGGTGAATGATTCGTATTGCTGAATCATACTGCCGAGCATTCTGCCTACGCTTTCCAGCTTGGCTGTGAAAATCCGATGAGCTTCATTCGAAAGGTAATCGCACGCAAAAGCCGTATCGAGCCAATGGTAGGTTTCTTGAATTTCACCGTCCGCATCGGTTAGCTTGCTCAAAAAGTGTGCAGCATAACGGCGCTTCGCCCAAGATTCCGCGATATTGCTTCCGATAGATCTCGAACTCCGGCGGATTTGATCGGTCCAAGCGTAGCGTTCTTCAGACGGCCATGTTTTAGTCGCACGGAATATCTCCTGCTGCAAACGGAAAGATTCCTTGTAAACCTCCAAATCACGAAAGGTTTGCGCAAGTTTCTTCATAACGACTCGCTCGGTTAAGAGTGCTCAGTCGACACGCAAGCTGGCTTTACACGTTCGGCATCCCCCAGTTGCCTGAGGCGATTAGGCGCTTTTTTGTGGCGGCGTCGGTCTTCTGAAAACCCTCCGCTTTTAGAATCGCTTCGATCCGCTTACCCGTCATTACTTGCCAGCCTGGATCTGCTTTCGGTACTGGAGGCACCTTAACTCGTCTCGAAGATTTCGATATACTTTTCACAGTTTCAGCACATTAGCCCATCTTGGCCCAGTCCTGTCTGCGTTTCATCCGTTGGAATTCCTTGTAGTCATCATGAAGTGCGTCCAAAACATCTGCGGCGCGCACGGGTGGATTGGCTCGGCATGCGGCTTGAGCGAGCAGGTCGTGGAGCTTTTTGCGTGCAGCCGGTTTGTCCTTCGCCGCGCAGGTTTGTAAATCGTAGCGAGCTTCGTGAATTGCCTCGATGAGCGGATTACGCGACATCCGGAAAAACCTCGCTCAGGATTCGCGAACGTCGTTCCACCAGCATTGGTTCATGCCAGCCACGGTAATCGGCCCAAAGGAGCTCAACTGTGGCTGCTACTGATTCAGATGTGATCCCCTCGTCGTTCTCGGGCAATCCGGTCTGCCGGTACAGCGAGAGCAAATGCTCCCCGTCCGCAATGAGCCGTTGCAGCAAACTCTTGTGAACCGCCAAATCCTCGGGAGTGGGATCGCGAAGGAACATGCGCTGGTCTTCACCTTTGCGGAACAATTCAATCTTTCTGTACCAGACCGAGATCTCCGCGAACAGTCGCAGTTGCGGGTCGTCGCCCAAAATCACGTGTTTCACCGGCGTCCATTGAGCTTCGACTGCTGTCATGGCGTCAGGCTAAGGTGCTTACCGCGGAATTGCAAGATGGTGTCCGCCACTTTTGCACAAGTCGTTGTGCCGGGACGTTGATCCACAGGAGGAGCATTTCGTAGAGCCACCAGGACAGGACGGCGGTGCAGGGCAGGTAGTATATCCAATCATGTTTAAGCTTGTGCGGAGCGGGCATGAGAAACAGGAGACCAAGGACCAAAGACCAAAGACTAGAGACCGATAACCTATGACAATTGACCACAGACTAAAGACCGGAGACTAAGCGACACATTCCGAGAACAACGAGGCTGGTGAGCGTGGCGGTGATTTTAGCGAGCTTCCCGGACTCGCGTTCGACGGCCTGGATTAGCCCTTGCAAGCAGGCAAATGTTTGCCCGGCGAGTTCATCCAATCGCCGAAAATCCTCATCTCCCAGGTAACCGAGGCGACGCGATAAATGGATAAAGTATCTTGGTGTAGTCGCGCATTTTTAGGACCAACGACTTTTCAATGACTCTGGACTCTTTCTTTGAGTTCTCTACGTTCTTTGGTGCTAGAGATCAGACTTCACAGGTCAGAGATCCTTCGCAAAGGCCTCGAGGCTCTT